>CAXQQM010000136.1:0-39982 GCA_964226055.1 Robiginitalea sp.
ATCGGCTGTTGTGACTGGAGTTCAGACGTGTGCTCTTCCGATCTGAAGTACCTGGGTAAAGGCGACCTGATCTATGTGGAAGGCCGGCTGAAGACCCGCCAGTGGCAGGGAGAAGACGGGAATACGCGGTATACCACGGAAATCCAGGCAACGGATTTTACCTTTCTGTCGAACCGAAACGACCCGTCGGGAAGCCCGCAGGGCAACCCGCAGGCCCGGGAATCGACGCCCGGGAGGACCCCGGATCCCAAGGGGAACGAACGCCCCGCCCCGGTGGACACCCCGGACGAGGAGGACGACCTTCCCTTTTAAATAAAATAATCTTCGGCTATTGGACCCCGAACCCTTACCCTTGGCAATCTTCCAGATCGGCGCGGATGTACTGCTGATCTCCAAACTTGCCCTGCTGGTGGTCCTGCTTGGCTGCTCGGCACTGGTGTCGGGGGCCGAGGTCGCTTTTTTCGGGCTTAGCCAGACCGAACTCAATGCCTTCCGGGATTCCGGGAGCGCCCCGGGCGGTATTGTCTACCGGCTGTTGCAGAAACCCAAGAAACTGCTTGCAACCATCCTGATTGCCAACAATGCCATCAATATCGGGATTGTGTTGCTGCTTACCGATGTGGGGGAAACCCTTTTTGCCACGGTAGACCAGGTGTACCTGGGGGTGATATCCCTGCGATTCGTCTTGGAAATCGTCCTGGCCACTTTCCTGATATTGCTCTTTGGCGAGATCCTGCCCAAAATCTATGCGAATCGGAACCGGGAGGTGTTTGCCCTGCGCATGGCCTATCCCCTCAAGGCACTCGATTTCCTGTTTACCCCGCTCACTGCCCCCATGCGGGCCGGGACCATCCTGCTGTACCGCCGTTTGGGGAAGCAGAAGTCCAACCTGAGCGTGGACCACCTCTCCCAGGCCCTGGAACTCACCTCCGAGGGGGATACCACCCGGGAGGAACAAAAGATTTTGCAGGGGATCGTGTCTTTCGGAAACACGGATACCAAGCAGGTGATGCGGCCGCGCATCGATATTTTTGCCCTTGACGAAGGGATGAAATTCCCCGAAGTACTCGAGGAAATCCGGAAAAACGGCTATTCCCGCATCCCGGTGTTTTCGGAGAACATGGACAACGTCCTGGGGGTATTGTACGTGAAAGACCTCCTGCCGTACCTGGACCGGAAATCCTTTAACTGGATCACCCTGATCCGGGAACCTTTCTTCGTTCCGGAAAACAAGAAGCTCGACGATTTGCTCCTGGAATTCCAGAATAAGAAAAACCACCTGGCCGTGGTGGTGGATGAATTCGGGGGGACTTCAGGGATCGTCACCCTGGAGGACGTCATCGAGGAAATCGTCGGGGATATCAGCGACGAATTCGACGACGAAGACCTGATTTATTCCAAACTCGACGATAAGAACATCGTCTTTGAAGGGAAGACCAACCTGAAGGATTTTTACCGCGTCGCGCGGATTCCCGATTCGGAACCGTTTGAACAGCGAAAAGGGGAGTCTGAAACCATTGCCGGTTTTGTTCTGGAAATTTCCGGGAACTTCCCGAAACGGGGCGAGACGGTATTGTTCAACGAATACCGGTTCCTGGTAGAAAGCGTGGATAAAAAACGACTGAAACAAATTAAAATTACTTTGCCGGATGATGCGTAGGATGCTGTTGCTCGTTGGACTGTTGCTGCTGGTTTGGGGATGCGGGGAAGACCCCCTGCCGAAACCCCGGGCGATGCTGCGCCTGGAATACCCTCAAAAGGCCTACCGGGTGCTGGAGTCGGACTGCCCGTTCCGGTTTGAATACAACCAAATGGCGGCCCGGCAATTCCGGGGAGACTGCAACCTGGTCCTGGATTACCCCGAAATGAAAGGTTCTGTTTTTATCTCATACAAGCCCGTGGAGGGAAATCTCAGGTCGCTGCTTTCCGATGCGCAGAAGCTGTCATACGAACACGTGGTCAAGGCCGATAACATCGTGGAACAGCCCTATATCAACCCGGAGGAAGAGGTATATGGCATGTTTTACGAAGTGCGGGGGGATGCAGCATCCCAGTCCCAGTTTTATGTGACGGACAGTACGGACCACTTTGTAACGGGGTCCCTGTATTTTTACGCCAAGCCAAACTACGATTCGATATTGCCAGCCGCTGTATACCTCCAGAATGATATCCGACGGATCATGGAGAGCCTGCGGTGGAAATAATCGTCCTGATCCATGACTGAAACCCCATACACCCCCCAGACCGACTATACGCCGGAGCACCTGCAGGAGGCCTGCGACCTGATTGCCCCGTATATCCACCGGACCCCGGTAATGCAATCCAGGCAGCTCAATGAACTCGCCGACGCGGAATTATTTTTCAAAGCGGAGAATTTCCAACGCGGGGGTTCCTATAAAATCCGCGGGGCGACCCATGCCCTGATCCGGCTAAGGCAGTCCGGGGACACGGACGAAGTGGTGACGCACTCTTCCGGGAATTTTGCCCAGGCACTATCCCTGGCCGCCCGGAGCCTGGGGATGCGGGCACATATCGTCATGCCCGAAAACGCCCCGAAGGTCAAGCGCGAAGCCGTAACCTCCTATGGGGGACAGGTGGTGTTGTGTGCCCCAACCCTGGAAGCCCGTGAAGCCGAAGCAGCGCGTATTCAGCGCGAAACCGGCGCGGTGTTTATCCACCCTTCCAACGACCCGATGGTTTTACTGGGGCAGGGGACTGCCTGTTTTGAGTTACTGGAAACCCACCCCGACCTGGACCGGGTCGTGGCCCCGGTGGGCGGGGGAGGCCTGTTGGCAGGTACCAGCCTGGCCTGTGCGTTTTTCGGACGGGATTGTGAACCAATAGGGGCCGAGCCCCTGGCAGTTGACGATGCCTACCGCTCCCTGAAAAGCGGCCGTATCGAATCAAACGAATCTACCGATACAGTTGCGGACGGGCTCCGCACCGTCCTGGGGAGCTATACATTTCCGGTATTGCAGCGCCACGTCCGTACGATTATCCGGGTGGAAGAAGAAGAAATCATCCAGGCGATGCGCCTGGTATGGGAGCGGATGAAGCTGGTCGTGGAGCCTTCGAGTGCCGTCGCCCTCGCAGCGGTCCTGAGGGAACCCGGCCTGTTCCGGGGCACCCGTACGGGGATTGTAATTTCGGGGGGGAATGTCGACCTGGACAACCTGCCGTTCAGCCGTTGATGCATGTGGACATCCCGCCCAGGGGGGGTGCCATAAGAAGCTAACCGGGCTTTCGTAAGTGTTATTCCCGATCCGAACCCTCCCGGGCTTCCTCCAGGACTTCCCGGGCCTGTTCGATACTGCCGAGGACCTGGTCGCGCATGGCCTCAACTTTTTCCTGTTCCTCTACGAGCCACGCTTGTTTTTCCTCGCTAAGGGCTTTCCCCTTCATGATTTCCTCATGGTCAAAACGGTCGCCGAAGCCCTGCATCCAGTCCATCATGCTCTGGTGGGCTTCCTGCAGGTCCTCCATGGCCGCAGCATACCGGCTGTCCGCACCGGTGCTGTCCGCCAGGGGTTTTAATTCGGCCACGAGGTTGGCGATGGTTTTCATCTCGGGCATCACCTCGTCATGTACGGCGATCACTTCTTCCATGCGGTCGGAGGCGTCTGCAGCCTCCTCTTTTTTCTCGCCCCTGCACCCTGCAACCAGCAGCATACCGGCCAATATAGCCCCAAGGATTGGCCTGCCGCCCAATAGATTCTTCATAGTATCGGATTATACTTTCAAAAGTAGCAACTTTGCAGCAATTGGCTGAGTAATGAGCGAAATACAGCGCAGGTGGTTTTACCTGATGATCCTGGCAATAATCTGGGGGAGTTCCTATATCCTGATCAAAAAGGCATTGGCCGGTTTCAGCCCGCTCCAACTCGGCAGTGTCCGGATCGTAATGGCAGCCGGTATGTTGCTGCTGATCGGTCGTCGCTCGCTGCGGACCATCGGACGACACCAATGGAAATGGGTGGCCCTGAGCGGGGTAGTGGGCAGCCTGGTGCCCATGTACCTCTTTGCCTTCGCGGAAACTGAGATATCGAGTTCGGTGGCGGCCGTCCTGAATTCGCTGGTGCCCCTCTTTACACTTTTCGTGGGGTATTTTGCCTTCGGGATCGGCTTTAGCAGGAACCAGTTACTGGGCGTTTTGGTGGGATTCGCAGGGGCCCTCCTGCTGATTGGGATCGGCTCGCTGGCCCACCCGGGGAGGAACTACTGGTATGCCAGCCTGGTAGTCCTCGCCTCGCTGGGATACGCCTGCAATGCCAACATTATCAAAAGCAAGCTTTCCGGCATAAGCCCCATGGGGATCGCGGTTGGCAATTTCGTCTGTATCCTGCCGGTGGCACTGGTCCTGACCGGCGTGTCCGGGGCCCTGGCCGGGCCGGTACGGGCATCGGCCGAATTCTGGCCGTCGGTGGGCTACCTGTTTTTGCTCTGCGCATTCGGGACCTGTATCGCCAAAGTACTCTTCAACCACCTGATCCATATATCCACCCCCGTTTTCTCGGTATCCGTCACCTACCTGATCCCGGTGGTCGGCATCCTCTGGGGGCTTGCGGACGGGGAGGCGTTCGGGCTGAAACAATTGGGCGCAGCGGGCCTGATCCTTTTAGGGGTTTACCTGGTAAACAAAAAAAAGCGCCTGCAGGTGCAGGCGCGTAAAAATCACTCGGGCTCCTAGGCCCCTAACAAGGTGTTATCCGGGGTAGCCGCCCCAGGTGCGCGGGTCAGTCAAAATCCGAATCCTGGACCTGGTAGTTGACTACAGCTTCCAGCAGGGTAGTTTCTACCTGCTGGGGGCCCATCGCCTGGGATTTCATGGAGGGAAACAGGATTCCTTCCACTTCCTGGTAATCCGAGATAAGCGTTTCCTGGTTCTGGGTTTGCCCGTTCATGGAGATGACGGACGCCTCTTTGACTTTCAGGCCGGTTTCCACATCGTAGAAATAACTGGTCTGTACGGCCTGTCCGGGGACGTCGATCCGATAGGCCGGCTTGCCGTCCACTTCCTCGGTCCCGGCCAGGCTGGCTTCCGGGTTGGCCGAAACGGCCTGTTCCGGGAATACCCCAACTACCTGCATCATATCCTGTTTCATCTCTTCCGGCAGGGGCACCTTGTTACCCCCTTGTTTCATATAGAGTTCGTCCCCCTTGGCAACGACCCCCATCATGGCATTGTCGTTCATAAAGGTCGTCTGCGCAAAGCGGTCGGCAGTACGGACTTCCTCGATCCGGATGGCCGAGCCCATGACATTCCCCTGGTAGACCAGCTTCAGGGATTCAATCCGGCCCACCTCGTCCCGGCCTCCGATTGCCTCGAAATACCGGTCGATGACGGATTGAACGGTAACGCCTTCCGGTACGGCAGCTTCGTAATCTGGCCGGTCTACCGGTTCCGCTTCCTTGTTGTAGTATTTCACCGGGATCTTCCGACCTTCAAAAGTGACATTTTCGAGGTTTTCGAGCACTTCGCTTCCTTTTCCGGCCACCACCACCCGGGCATTGGACGGTTCAAAATATTTCCGGGCCGCCTGCTGCACGTCTTCCCGGGTGATTTTCCCCAGGCGCTCAAGGTAGGTCTTGTAGTAATCCGCGGGCAGGTTTTCGGTTTCGATGTTGAGGGCATACCGCGCCATGGTGGCGGGTTGTTCCAGGGCCAGGACGAAACTGCCGGTGTACTTGGCCTTGGCCACTTCCAACTCGCTCTCCGAAACGGGTTCCTCCCGGATCCGTTTGATCTCTTTGAGGATTTCCACCACCGAGCTGTCGGTTACCTGGTTCCGCACGCTGGCGGTGGCCCGGAACCGGGCCGGGCCGTACTTGTCGTTGTTGATCTGCGAATAGGAGCCATAGGTGTACCCCTTGTCTTCGCGGAGGTTCAGGAAGAGACGCGCTTCGCCCCCGCCTCCCAGGATACGGTTGGCCACCAGGGCAGCCAGGTAGTCCGGGTCGTTCATCTGCAGCTCCACGAGGTTCTGCACCGCGATCTCAGACTGCACGGCATTGGGCATATCGACAAAGTTGATTTGCGTGTACTGGGCATCCGATGGTTCGGTGTATGTGAATGACGGGGGGACTGCCTTGGTCCATGGGGTGAAATACTGATCCACCAGCTCGCGGACCTGGTCAAAGGACACATCCCCGATCACCACCAGGTAGGCGTTTGCCGGGACAAAGTAGTTCCGGTAAAATTCCTGCACGTCATACAGGGTCACATTATTGACGGTCTCCTCGGTGGTAAATTCCCCGTAAGGGTGCTCCTTGCCGTAGGCCAGGGCGCGCTGCACGCGGCCGGCTATCTGGCCCACGTCTTTCTCGCCGGCCTTCAGGGAGGTGAGCAGTTTGTCTTTTTCCTTCTGGAACTCCTCCTCGGTAAAATTCGGGTAGAGCGCAGCCTCGGACATCAGCTCCAGGATGCGCGGGAAGTACGTGCTCAGGGATTGCGCAAAGGCGCTCTGGGCCCCGAAGTTGATAGTTGCCCCGAGGAAGTCGACCTCCTCGTTGAATTCGTCCTTGGGAATGTTTTCGGAACCGTTGCCCATCAGGCTGCCGACCAGGGAAGATACCCCGGCCTTCTCGCCTTCCTTGATCGGCGGGTTGTCCAGGAGCAACTGGATGGTTACCCGGGGGAGTTTGTGGTTTTCGACCACCAGGATTTTCAGCCCGTTGCGCAACTCAAAACGCTGGGGGTCCTGCAGGTTGATTTCCGGAGCAGGCCCCGGTTCGGGCATCTGCGACCGGTCTGTTTGTCCGCGGAGCGCCATGGCGCCCAGGAACGCAAAACAATATATCAGATTCTTTCTCATGCTGTTAATTTTCGCTGGGGGGTTCGGGCAGGTAGTCGATAACCACCCGTTGATTCGGTTTCAGGTATTTCTGGGCCACCTCCCGGATTTCCTCCCGGGTGATGGATCGGTAGATTTCGATTTCCTTGTTGATGAGTTCCGTGTCGCCGTAGAGCATATAATTGGTGGCGAGGGAACCGGCAATCCCCTGGATGCTCGAATTGGAATTCACGTACCGGTTCTCGAATTTGTTCTGCAACTTCTGGTAATCCCGCTCAGAGATCAAATCGGTCCGTACGGCAGCGATTTCTTCCTCGATTTCCGTAACCAGGGTGTCCAGGGGTGTTTCCCCTACCGGGAGGGAGAAGACGATATACATGCCGTAATCTTCCTGGCCGATATTGAAGGCGCCTACCTGCAGGGCCTGTTTCTGGTCGTCAACGAGTTTCTTGTAGAGCTTTGAACTTTTCCCGTCCGAAAGGTAGGAGGAGATCATGTCCAGAACATAGGCATCCCGTTGTTTAAAGCCCGGGGTCCGGTAAGCGACGATCGATGCAGGTATCTGGATGTTCTTGTCGTAGGCGGTGCTGCGCACCTCCGTGGTAATCGGGTCTTCAACCGGGTAATCCCGAACAATCTGGTCGCCGCGGGGGATTTCTGAAAAATACTTGTCCACCAGCCGCCGCGTTTCAGCCATGTCGATATCCCCGGCTACCACCAGTACGGCATTGTTGGGCACATAGTATTTTTCGTTGTAGGCGATGACGTCCTCCAGGCTGGCTGCGTCCAGGTCTTCCATATACCCGATATTCGGGTCTTTGTAGGGGTGCTTCTCGAAGAGGTTTTTCCCGAGTACCGGAAGGATCTGACCGTAAGGGGAGTTGTCGTACCGGAGCCGCCGCTCTTCCTTCACTACCTCGATCTGGGTGTCCAGGCCTTCCTGGTTGATGATCGGGTGGAGCAAACGTTCCGACTCCATCCACAACCCGAGTTCCAGGTTGTTCGATGGGAACACCTCATAATAATAGGTACGGTCCTGGGAAGTGTTTGCGTTGTTCTGCCCGCCCCGGGAGGAGACGATTTCGAACCATTTTCCCTTCTCGATGTTTTTTGTGCCTTCAAACAACAGGTGTTCAAACAGGTGGGCAAACCCTGTCCGCCCTTCCGTCCGGTCTTTCCCACCCACGTGGTACATCACCGAGGTCACGACCACGGGGGCCGTATTGTCCTGGTGGAGGATCACGTGCAGGCCGTTGTCCAGGTCGTATTCCTCGTAGGAGACCTCCTGGGCAGCGACGGGAATCGCAATGGCCAGGCACAGGATTGTCAGCAATAATTTTTTCATTGATGGTCTGGTATTAAATTTGTATCTGTAGGAAGCTTCTCTCAAGGAAGCAATCGGGCTAAAATAACAGGTTTCTCTAAAAAATGGGAATTTTACAGGTATCGTTAACACATTGTTAGCATCGGAATTGCCCGGATACCATCAATCCCTGCCCGAATTACTCGGAAATTTATACAATAGTATTATCTTTAAATACATCTAAAACCAGCAGCGCACCATGACGAATTACGCGATACCCGTCCGGTTCGGGCTGGCAACCAGCGGTTGCCTGATTGCTTATTTCCTGATCCTTTCCCTGTTTGACATGCATACGAATGTATTTTACAGCTTGTTCAACGGGGTCATTACCGGATTCGGAATTTACGAGGCCATCAAGGTATTCCGGTTGCGCCTGGGCCCGGGCTTCGACTACAGCAAGGGATTTACCGCCGGGATTGTCACGGGGTTTGTGGCGACACTGATTTTTACATTTTTCTTCGCATTCTACAGCACGGAAATCAGCCAGGACTTCCTGCAGAACCTCTCGGCCGCCTTTTTTAAGGATTTTAAGAATTTCGAAGGGATCGTCTTCTTTACGGTAGCCATTATGGGGTTCGCCACCTCGGTGGTTTTGACACTGACATTTATGCAGCTGTTCAAATCCTCAAACAACCTGAAAAAATCTTCCTAAAATCATCCCGGACAGCTTGCCAGTTGTGAATTAAGCAGTATATTTGCACCCGCCTTAACCGGTTGCGGGAAACCGCGTCGGGATTTGGCCATTCAAAATTTTATTTAGTAACGTATTCACGCTATGTACGCAATTGTAGAGATAGCAGGGCAGCAATTTAAAGTTGCGAAAGACCAGAAGGTTTACGTGCACCGCCTGCGGGAAGAGGAAGGTAAGAAGGTTTCCTTCGACCAGGTCCTTTTGATCGGAGACGGTGACTCGGTAACCATTGGCGCCCCGGCTATAGACGGAGCCGCTGTTGAGGCCAAAGTCGTTAAACACCTGAAAGGGGACAAGGTTATTGTCTTCAAGAAAAAACGCCGGAAAGGGTATCGCAAGAAAAATGGCCACCGCCAGTACCTGACCGAACTGATGATCGAGGGGATCGTCGCCAAAGGAGCCAAGAAAGCGGCCCCGAAAAAGGAAAAACCGGCCAAAGCCGAAGCGGCGCCTGCCAAGAAATCGGAACCGGCCAAGGCTGCCAAAAAGGAAACCACCAAGAAGGAGGCCCCGGCCAAAGCGGCTCCCAAGGCCTCTGAGGACCTGAGCAGCAAAACGGTAGCGGAACTCCGCGAAATGGCCAAGGCACAGGAAATCACCGGGTATTCTTCCATGAAGAAAGCCGAGTTGATCAAAGCCCTGGGCGGAAAATAGATAAATGAAAACCGGGAAGCGTTTCCCAGAAAACTTATAGATCATGGCACACAAGAAAGGTGTAGGAAGTTCTAAGAACGGACGCGAATCGGAATCGAAACGCCTGGGCGTAAAGATATTCGGGGGCCAGAAAGCCGTAGCGGGCAACATCATTGTCCGCCAGCGCGGTACCCGGCACAACCCGGGAGATAACGTGTATGTCGGCAAGGACCACACGCTGCACGCCAAAGTAGACGGAATCGTCCGCTTCGATAAAAAAACAGGAGGCAAATCCTTTGTTTCCATCGAGCCCAGCGAGGCCTAGAGCCTGCGTTTGGATTACACATCGAACCCTGGACCGGGATTCCCCGTTCCAGGGTTTTTTTATGCCTGCACCCCGCGGTTCCCGGTGAATTCAGCCCGTAAATTTTGCGATACCGTTATTCCTTCCAGGGGATAAGGATTAGTTTTTGTGGAAATCTAAAACCACAAGACATGAAGAAATCCATGATGGCCGTTGCCCTGGCCGCATCGCTGCTTTTCAGCAGTTGTCTGGGCTCATTCAGCGCATTTAATAACCTCAAAGACTGGAACATGCAGGTGTCCGACAGCAAGTTTGTCAACAACCTGGTATTCTGGGGGCTGAACATCATCCCGGTCTACGGGTTGTTCTTCCTGGGAGATACGCTGATCTTCAACGTAATCGAATTCTGGTCGGGCTCCAACCCTATTGCGATGCGCGAAGGGGAATCTGAAGTGCAGATGGTGGAGTACCAGGGGAATACCTACCAGTTAAAGGCCACCAAAAACCGGATGGCCGTCAAGGTGGTGGAGGGCCCCAAGAAAGGCGGAAAAATTGAATTGTTCTACAAGCCGGACGAAAAATCATGGAACGCCATCCGCCCGAGCGGGGAGATTATCCCGCTTTCCCGAATGGAGGAAGGCTTCTATCTCGTCTACATGCCGGACGGGACGCAGCTGCGGATGAAGCAGGAAACCACCCGGGAAGAAGGCATGGCGCTGATACGGGAATACCGGGACTGCTATACGCTCGACGGCATGCTGGCCGAAGCGAAGTAACTCCCGCACCTCATTAAAAAAACCCCGGCTGATTTCAGCCGGGGTTTTTGATTTTAAATCTGTTGTTTTGGCTGCGAATGTGAAAAAGTGGATTGCCCTGTAAGGCAACAAGTGGAGTTGCCCGGGAATCCTTTTCACGCCTTCGAATCCGGCCCTTCCGGGTTTAGTAGCGGTAGTATTCCGGCTTGAATGGCCCCTTTACAGGGACGCCGATATACCTGGCCTGATCCGGGCGCAATTCCGTGAGTTCGGCACCGAGCCGCGACAGGTGCAGGGCCGCCACCTTCTCGTCCAGGTGTTTGGGCAGCGTGTATACCTTGTTCTCGTACCGGTCGTGGTGTTTCCAGAGCTCAATCTGTGCCAGGGTCTGGTTTGTAAAACTGTTGCTCATCACAAAACTCGGGTGGCCGGTGGCGCACCCCAGGTTTACCAGGCGACCTTCTGCCAATACGATAATATCTTTCCCGTCCAGGGTGTACTTGTCTACCTGGGGCTTGATCTCGTCCCGGGTATGCCCGTAATGCGTATTGAGCCAGGCCATGTCGATTTCGTTGTCGAAGTGGCCGATGTTACAGACGATGGCCTTGTCCTTCATTGCGGCAAAATGTTCTTCACGGATAATGTCCCGGTTGCCCGTAGCCGTGATCAGGATGTCCATCTGGGATACGACGGTTTCGAGTTTCTTGACCTCAAAGCCGTCCATACAGGCCTGCAGGGCGCAGATCGGGTCGATTTCCGCAACCGTCACTATGGCCCCGGCCCCCCGGAAGGAGGCTGCCGTCCCCTTGCCCACGTCCCCGTAGCCTACCACGACTACGCGTTTCCCGGCGAGCATTGTATCGGTGGCGCGCCGAATGGCATCCACGGCGCTTTCCTTGCAACCGTATTTGTTGTCGAATTTCGATTTGGTAACCGAATCGTTGACGTTGATTGCCGGCATCGGCAGGGTTCCGTTCTTGAAGCGTTCGTACAGCCGGTGGACGCCGGTGGTGGTTTCCTCGGAGAGCCCGCGGATCCCACTGGTGAGTTCCGGGTACCGGTCCAGCACCATAGGTGTGAGGTCGCCCCCGTCGTCAAGGATCATATTCAGCGGCTGGCGGTCTTCCCCGAAGAATAGGGTTTGCTCAATGCACCAGTCGAATTCTTCTTCACTCATCCCTTTCCAGGCGTACACGGGGATTCCCGCTTCTGCTATGGCGGCAGCCGCATGGTCCTGGGTGGAAAAGATGTTGCAGGAGCTCCACGTCACCTCGGCGCCGAGGGCCACCAACGTTTCGATCAGGACAGCCGTCTGGATCGTCATGTGGAGGCAACCCGCAATCCGGGCGCCTTTCAGGGGCTGGTCGTTTCCGTATTCCTCCCGCAACGCCATCAGGCCGGGCATTTCGGCCTCGGCGAGTTCAATTTCCTTACGTCCCCAGGCAGCAAGGGAGATGTCCTTTACTTTGTAGGGGGTGTATTCTACCGCTTTCGTACTCATTGGAATTAAATTAGTAATTTGTCATTGGCCCCCGGCAAGGGGGTAATTCTGTGCAAAGGTACGGATAAACTCTTATTTCCATGCCGTTATACAAATCGATAGAAGCCGATCCGGATATCCGTATCCACCTCTGGAAGGTTACGGAGCCCGAGCCCGAACTTGCCCGGGATGTAACCCTGAACCCCCATTGCCAGCAGCGGTACGACGGCATGCGGTCCGAGCTGCACCGCCGGGCATTCCTCAGCATCCGGCACCTGATGGCCCGGGAAGGCTATACGGATGCCGACCTTTTCTATGACGATTCAGGGAAGCCCCACCTGCGGGACGGCACGCACATATCCATCAGCCATTCGTTTGAATTCACCGGGATTGTTCTCTCCCGGAATAAAGAGGTGGGGATCGATATCGAGAAGCAGCGGGACAAGATCCTCCGGGTGGCCCACCGGTTTACCCCGCTCCGGGAATACCGGTCGCTGGCCAACGACGACGCGTTGATCCGGAAGCTCACCATGGTCTGGTGCGCCAAGGAGTCCCTTTACAAGATTATGGCGATCCACGGGCTGAGTTTTCTGAACCATATCTGCATTGACGACTTTGCTATGGACAGCGGCCAGACCGGCGGCCGGGTGGTATACGAAAACCAGAAAGCCTATTTTGGGGTGGATTTTACGGAATTCGAAGGCTTTACCTGTGCCTATGCGGTCCGCCGCGAAGCGTAATTGGGTGCGCCGGTTGTATTATTGACCGAAACGGGCCTACCTTTGGGGGGTAAATGCACACCATGAATATTTCCGTGGAATTAACCCTCAGTCCGCTTCAGGACAATTACGAACCCGAAATTATCCGGTTTATCAAAGCCCTCCGGGACTCCGGCCTGACCGTCCTGGAGAACCCGATGAGTACGCAGGTGTACGGCGATTACGACCGCGTCATGGAACTCCTAGGCAGGGAGATGCGTACCAGCCTGTCCGCCGTGGGCCAGGCCGTATTCTTCATCAAAGTGGTCAAGACGGACCGCAGCCGGTATGAGCCCCATTTCTGATTTCTTTTTCGACCCGTACCGGGACCGGGAGGCCTGGTTGATTGCACTGGAAGCAATCGCCTTTTTCTTCGGGATCGCCAGCGTGGTCTTTGCAAAAAGGGAAAACATCTGGGTGTATCCCACGGGGCTGATCGCCACGGTCATCACCATGTATATTTTCCTCAGGGACGAATTGCTGGGGGATATGATGCTCAATGCCTATTACTCGATCATGAGCATTTACGGATGGTGGAACTGGTCGCGGCGAAAAGGCGACCGGAAGGTGGTGCGGATCTCCCGGACAGATACCAGGGAAAAGGTCATCGGAGTGGCCCTGTTCCTGTTAACAGCAGGCTTTACCTATGTGGTTTACCGCGTATTCGGAACGGAAATCGGCTGGACGAACTATGTGGACATCGTCACCTCCGGCATCTTTTTTACCGCCATGTGGTACATGGCGACGAAAAAGCTCGAAAACTGGACACTCTGGATCATTGCGGATATCATTACCGTGCCGTTGTACGCCTACCGCGGCTGGGGGATGCTGTCCCTGCAATACCTCATATTCACTATCTTGGCCATCCAAGGCTACCGGGCATGGAAGAAGCACTTAGACAAGAACCTGCAGACGTCCTGAGAGTGGTGTTGTTCGGCCCGGAGTCGACCGGCAAAACCACCCTGGCCAGGAAGCTGGCGCGTCACTACGCGGAGCCCTGGGTTCCCGAATACGCCCGGGAATACCTGCAGGAGAAATGGGACCGGGAGCAGCAGACCTGCGCCCCCGAAGACCTCCTGCCCATTGCGCGGGGCCAGATGCGCCTCGAAAACGACGGGGCCCGAAAGGCCGGCAGGCTGCTTATTTGCGATACGGACCTGTTGGAGACGAAGGTGTATTCGGAAACCTATTACGGAGGGGGCTGCGACCCGGAACTCCAGGCGGCGGCCCTGGCAAATGACTACGACCTGTATTTCCTCACGGATATCGATATCCCCTGGGAGGCAGACGATTTGCGCGATAAGCCCCATGAGCGGGCCGAAATGTTCCATTATTTCGAATCGGCCCTCCGGGAGAATAACCGCAGATTTGTTATCTTAAGCGGTAGCCGGGAGGCCCGCTTCGAAAAGGCGGTAAAACACATTGATCAATTGCTGAAAACTATGAGCGACTTTACATCCAGCGACCTGGAATATATGGCGAAAAAGGGGATCGACCCCGAAAAGGCCCGGGCACAGATTGAAACTTTTAAAGAGGGAATCCCCCCGGTTCGCCTGAGCAAGGCGGCCGTGGTCGGGGACGGGATCATCCGGTTTTCCCAGGAGGAGGAGTCGCGGCTCAGGAAAGTGTACAAGAACAGGGACAGGGAAACGGAGGTACTCAAATTTATCCCCGCATCCGGCGCTGCATCGCGCATGTTCAAAGCACTTTTCAATTTCCTGGGCGATTTTGATCCGGCATCCGACGACCTGGAAGCGTACCTGGCCGAACCCGGTCACGGGGATATGCGAAAATTTGCAAAAAACCTCCAGGACTTCCCGTTTTACGGGTTGGTGCAGTCGCGCATCCGGGGGAAGGCCACGGACAAGGCAACCGAATTGTATGAATTTGTCCGGGAACTCCTGGCCGAGGATGGCCTGAACTATGGTTTTTACCCGAAAGGGTTGTTGCCTTTCCACAATTACGAAGGCAATCTGGCGACCCCTTTCGAGGAGCACCTGTACGAGGGGGCGGCCTATGCGTGCACCGGGGAAACAGCCGTTCTGCACTTTACCATCTCCCCCCAGCACAGCGAATTGTTCAACCGGGAATTCGATGGATTGCGCGACCGGGTGGGCGACCAGGTACATTGTTCGTTTACTGTAGGGTATTCTTTTCAGAAACCTTCCACGGATACCATTGCGGTAACCCCCGAGAACACGCCGTTCCGGGATGACGAAGGGAAGATCCTGTTTCGCCCGGGCGGGCATGGAGCGCTGATCGAAAACCTCAACGACCAGGAAGCGGACCTGATCTTTATCAAAAACATCGACAACGTGGTGGTGCGGCCGGAACTCGATACGATCACCCGGTGGAAGGAGATCCTCGGGGGATACCTGATCGAATTACAGGAGCAGGCATTCAGTTTCTACCGCATGCTCTCGGACGGCAGCCTGGACCACGACCTGCTCAACCGGATCAGAACCTTTTTGGAAGACCAGCTGAATGCCCGGTTTGGGGAAGGCTTCCAGGGACTGAGCATCGAAGAACAGGTGGCGGTCCTGCAGGACAAGCTGGCCCGGCCCATCCGTGTTTGCGGCATGGTGAAAAACGAGGGGGAACCCGGGGGCGGGCCCTTCTGGATCACGGACGACAAGGGCCATGACTCCCTGCAGATCATCGAATCCGCCCAGGTGGACATGTCGGACCCCGGTCAAAAATCGCTTTTTGAGGATTCCACGCACTTCAACCCCGTGGACCTCGTTTGCGGGGTGCGGAATGCGTACGGGGAAAAATACAACCTGTTGAACTTTGTGGACGAGAAACAGGGCTTTATCACCGGCAAAACCTCCGAGGGCCGGCCCCTGAAAGCCCTGGAACTGCCCGGGCTCTGGAACGGGGGGATGGCCTACTGGAATACCGTATTTGCCGAGGTGCCGGTGAGCACATTCAATCCTGTCAAAACCGTAAACGATTTGCTGAAACCGGCCCACCGGTCTTCCCGGAAGAAATAGTCGGTTGCCTTACCGGGGAAAAACCCGCCATCCCGCCGGTTGGATACCTCCCGGCGGGTAAATTTTACACACTTCTCGTGTTTTTTACACAAAAAGACACACCCCCTCAATTGGCATCAAATTTCTATGTTTCTGATAAACAGATGGATAAGTGAATTAATCCTGCATGTCACCGCAATGGCACTGTATTTTCATTAAGTAAGGCAAGTCTAAACATTTAAAACACTATATATCATGAAAAAGTTAGTATTTGCCCTACTGTTTGTATTTGCAGGACTCGGAGTATATGCACAGGATTCCGACATCGCACAAGCCGAAACCGAAACCACTGAAGTGGCCGCAGAAGTCCAGGATGATTTTAACGAAATCGCCGTGGATGAATTGCCTGCAGCCGTTCAGGAAGCAGTTTCCACAAACTACCCGTCGGCTACGATCAGCAAGGCCTACGTAAACGAATCTGAACAGTACAAGCTCGAAGTAGCCCTGGAAGACGGGACTACAGGAACCCTGTATGCTGACGCCGAGGGTAACTGGATCGACATGTAATCACTCACGTGTAACCGTCGAGCTTGAGTTATTTGTTTTGTATCAAGTTGGTTTGGTTGAAGGGAGTCGCTATTAGCGGCTCCTTTCTTTTTGTATAAAGTGCCGAATTTCACCAATCAGACTCGGAATTAACGTTTTCCTCACGTCGCCGGGCGGCTGTTTCCCGTATATAGGTTACAGACCCAAACCGATATGCCAAAAATCCTGATCATTGAGGACGATGCGGCCTTTGGCCAAATGCTGTCCCGGTACCTGGAACGCAATGGATATGAGGTGCAGTGCTTTGCCGGGGTGGAGCCGGCACGGGAATCGCTGGATCAGGGAGGAGTAGACCTCCTGCTTACGGACTTGCGCCTCCCGGCTTCCGATGGAATCGAGATCATGGAGTCGGTGAAGAAAAAGCACCCGGAAACGGCCGTGATTATCATGACCGGGTATGCAGAGGTGGAAACCGCCGTCTCCTCCATGAAAAAAGGCGCCGCCGATTATATTTCCAAACCCTTTACCCCGGACCAATTGCAGGTGGTCATTCAACAGGCCCTCTCCAAGAAGCGCCCGGCCGGGGTCCAGGCAACAGCAGCGGGGCGGGATGCCTCTGAAACCGGAGACAACCAGCCGTTGCCGTCCCTCCCCCCCGACAAATCCCCGGGGATCACCGGGGTAAGCGAGGCTTCGAAAAAACTGGCGGACCACATTCAACTCGTAGCCCCCACGGCCATGTCCGTACTCCTTACCGGGGAAAGCGGCACGGGCAAGGAGGTGGCCGCCCGGAACATCCACCGCCAGAGCAAGAGGCGCAACGGGCCTTTCATCGCCGTCGATTGCGGGGCCATCCCGGCCGAATTGGCGGCGAGTGAATTCTTTGGCCACATCAAGGGGAGTTTTACGGGGGCGGTTCAGGACAAATCCGGATATTTTGAGGCTGCCGAAGGGGGCACCCTTTTCCTGGACGAGGTCGGTAACCTGTCCTACGAGAACCAGGTCCAGCTCCTGCGTGCATTGCAGGAACGAACGGTACGCAGGGTGGGCGGCAACCGGGAAATCCCGGTCGATGTCCGTATCGTTACCGCCACGAATGAAGACCTGGCCCGGGCCGTGCGGGAAGGGGATTTCCGCGAAGACCTTTACCACCGCCTCAATGAATTCAGCATTTCCATTCCCTCGCTCAGGGAGCGGCAGGCGGACATTCCGATTTTTGCCGAGTATTTCCTGGAGAAAGCGAACGAATACCTGGACCGTAGCTGCCCGGGTTACGAACAGGACGTTCTGCGCCGGTTCAATACGTATCCATGGCCGGGTAACCTCAGGGAGTTCCGGAATGTCGTCACCCGCGCCGTCCTCCTCAGCGAGAACCGACCGATAGGGATGGAAGTACTGCCACCTGCCATGTTGGGGGATACCGGCTTGCCCGATACCGACACGGGCCTGGAACTCACACGGGAGGAATACGAGCGGAAGCGCATTTTAAGCGCACTGGAGCAAACCAATTACAACAAAACCCAGGCAGCCAAATTACTTCAGATTACCCGGAAGACCCTGTACAATAAAATCAATCGTTATAAGCTGACGGTTCCCTGAGGTCCTGCCCGAGTTTTTCGAGTAGGGATGCCATGATGGGGTCCAGTTGATCCAGGGCTTGAGATGCTCGCTCCATATCCCGGGGGGCGGACTCCCCGATGCCTTCGATTGTCGAGAGGCGGGTTACGGCCTCCTCCAAGCCGAGTTGCCGGAACATGGGCAGCATCCGATGCGCAATTCGCGACATTTCAACCGGATCCTGCCGGTCCCTGGCCACCCGCATTTCCTCCAGGCTATTCCGGGTACTGTGGTAGAACGTCTCCAGGACTTTTTTAAGTGCTCCGGGATCGGCCCCCAGGAACTGTTCCAGGGAACGGGTATCCAGATAGGTGCGGGGGTCGGTATCCGGGTTTGGGGTGTCGGGCTCCGTGGGGTATGGCTCCTGCCCGGAGGTGGAATCTTCCGGCTTTTCCGATGCACGAATCCCCAGGCGGTTGGCAAATGCCTGCATCGAAAAGGGCTTGTGGAGCAAATCCGCAAAACCGGCTTCCACGGCAGCGTCCCGCTCCAGGTCGCGCCGGCCGCTCATCGCGATAACCGGTTGCCCCCGGTAGTGGTCAAAGGCACCATCCCGGAGCATTTTCAGGCCGCTGAAACCATCGGTTTCCGGCAATTCGATATCGGATACGACCACATCGTAGGAGAGGGAAGCATCCCGGGGGAGGGAGTGGTAGCCATTTGCCGTCACGCAACCGAGGCCCAGGGCTTCGCAATAGGATGCCAGCATGGCGCACAGGCTGGGGTCATCATCGATGACCAGGACGGACCGGATCCCGGCGGGGGGTGGGGATATGCCGTTGGCTGCTGTTTTAGGTTTTTCCCCCGGCGTGCCCGCTGGGGATGAATTGTCCCCTCCCGGCTCCATGCGCAGGGTCACTGGGACCCGCAGCGTAAAGGTGCTGCCCTTGCCCCACGTGCTCCTCGCCGTCAGGCTGCCCCCGAGCAATTCGCTGAGTTTCCGCGAGATCGTCAGGCCGAGCCCGTATCCCTTCTGTCCGGCTCCGGCCTCGGCTTCTGCCTGTGTAAATTCCCGGAAGATCGACTCGAGGTTTTCTTCACGGATCCCGATCCCCGTATCGCTTACCCGGATTTCAAGCTCCCTGAAGCCTTCCCGAGCCCCATTACCCGAGGGGCCCAGCCGGCCGGATACTGAAATGGAGCCCTCCCTGGTAAACTTATATGCATTGCCGAGCAGGTTGCTGAGGATTTGCCGGATCCGGAACGAATCGCCCAGGCATGGCGTATCGAGGACGCGTTCGAGGTCCAGTTTGAGGGCTACCCCCGCCGAACGGTTAGCCGCCTCGATGCTGTGGCAGGTTTCCCGGATCAATTCGGCAGGGATGAAAGGCAGTTCTTCTGTTTTGAGTTGCCCGGCTTCCAGGCGTGAATAATCGAGCAGGTCGTTGGCCAGGCGTTCCAGGTAGCGGGAAGCCGAATCCATGGCTTCGCTATAAGCCGCCTGCTTTTTGCTGAGCCCGGTCTGGGCCAGCAATTCCCCATAGCCCTGGATCGTGTTCAGGGGCGAACGCAGGTCGTGGCTGACTGAGGCGATAAGCCTTTCGCGGCTGTGCAGCAGGGATTCGCTGAACTGCTTTTCCTTTTCCAGTTTTCGCCGGTAGGTGGCGATCTTGTCGATATCCCGATGGATGAAAAAAGCGAAGATGACCACGGCGATCAAACCGAGTAAGGCGGCCCCTCCCGCCAGCCGGATCGTATCGCGAAGCGTTTCCCTCCTGCGTAGGGTTTCCTGGAGGGACTGGGCGCGGACCTCCTGTTCCAGGGATCCCAGCAGGCTCCGGATTTGCCCTGAAAGCTCCTGGTTGTTTGCGCGCACCTGTTCCAGTCGGGCTCGTCGGGATTGTTGATTCTGAAGCTGGCTGGCCCGGGCTTTTTCCAGGAGTCCTTTGGAGACGGACAGGATGGAGTCCAGGTAGGCGGGGTCGGCATTCTTATCGTTCAGCTGGGGGGCGTTACGGCTGAGCAGGTCGGCGTATTCCCGAAGCGACTGCTGGACCTGGGGGCTCATGTCCTGGAATCCGGGGAAGAGGTTTTCGGCCTGGAAACGGCCCAGGGATTCCTGAATTTTATTGAATTCGGCAAGGGCATCGCCGATGGACAAATCGGTCCTGGCTTCCTGCCTGCTGAGGTTGAGCAGCTGCCGGGTATTGCGAACCTGCTGTTCCAGGAGGACCTGGATGCTGTCCAGCCCGATGAATTCCTCCGGGAGGCGGCTTTCTTCCTTCAGGTCCTGAATCTCGGCCCGGATGGAATCCACGTTCCTGCTATAGGCTTCGAAATCCTCCTCCCGGGGTGCCAGCCGGCTACCGATGGCGCTTTCTGCCTCGTAAATCCGGGATATCAGCCCCCCGACCCGCACAAGGCGCATATCCGCTGCCTCAGGTGCGTCTTCCCTGAAGTAGATGGCAACCTCGTTATAGATAGCGTAGCCCGTGATTCCCACCAGGACAATCAGGCTCAGGTAGCTCAACAGTAATTTCAGGGTAAACCGGCCTTCCCGCTTCATATAGATCGCTCGCTTCTAAAAGTATATACGCAACACAGGCGTATATCGATTAAAAGGGGCTTAAAGATTTCGCAATTTTTCTCCTTCCGGTTATATTTGCACTGTCTCTCAAGGGGTGCTCCGCGCATTTTGCTCCAGTCCACAACGGACGGGCATCAAGCCGGGGCTGAGATTACACCCGCTGAACCTGGGCAGGTAATGCTGCCAAGGGACCGAGCGTAGAACGCGGCGCTCAAAAAATCACTGTTAACCATAGAATAACAGCCCCTTTTATTCGTAAAAATTCTTTACGGATGAAAACTTTATTCACATCAGTAGCCTTGCTTGGGCTGGCTACGCAAATAACCGCCCAGCAGATTCCCGCCGATACCACGCAAATGGATTCCATCCGCCTCGACGAGGTGCTGGTGGCCGCCGTGCGCGCAACACGGGAGTCCCCGGTAACCTTCAGCAACCTGAATTCCGAGCGGATTGAGACCCGGAACCTGGGCCAGGACATTCCGATCCTGATGAATTACCTGCCTTCGGTGGTGACCACCTCGGATGCAGGTGCCGGGGTGGGGTATACGGGAATCCGGGTACGGGGCAGCGATGCCACCCGGGTTAACGTCACCATCAACGGGATCCCGTACAACGATTCCGAATCCCACGGTACTTTCTGGGTCAATATGCCGGATTTTGCCTCCTCCACCGAGAACCTGCAGTTGCAGCGGGGGGTGGGAACCTCCACGAACGGGGCCGGGGCCTTTGGTGCCAGCCTGAACTTGCTCACCGAAGCCGTTTCCGAAGACGCCTATGCCTCCCTGGCCGGTTCTGCCGGCAGCTTCAACACGCATAAGGCCACCCTGAAATTCAGTTCCGGCCTGCTCAAAGAGCATTTTGAGGTTTCCGGGAGGTTGTCGCGGATCCGGTCCGACGGGTACATCGACCGGGCTTCCTCCGACCTGGATTCCTATTTCCTGCAGGGGGCCTACCTGGACGACAATACACTGGTAAAGGCACTGCTTTTCGGGGGCCATGAAATCACCTACCAGTCCTGGTACGGTTTCGACCCGGCTACACTAGCGGCGATCGGGCTGGACAACGACCTGGAAAGCAACCGCACCTTCAATATCGCCGGGATCCAATTCGACGATTCCGGGAATTTCGAGGGTTTTTACGAGAACCAGGTGGACAACTACAAGCAGGACCATTTCCAGCTCCACTGGAATGAGCGGTGGACCCGGGCATTCCAAACGAATATTGCGCTCCACTATACCCGGGGCCGCGGATTCTTTGAGGAATACGTAGACGAATGGTATTACACGAACATCCTCTTTGCCCCCGATGCCTCGTATGCCTTCCTGGGGTTGGAGAACCCCGTCATTAACGGGGAAGAGCAAACGACCACGGACTACATCCGGCGCCGCTGGCTGGACAACGATTTCCTGGGGACGGTTTTTTCGGCCATCCACAACAGCGGGCCACTGGAACTGACCCTGGGGGGCGGCTGGAATACCTATCGGGGTGACCATTTCGGGGAACTTATATGGGCCCGGTATGCGGGCAGCCTGGAACGGGGCGACCGGTACTACAACGACGACTCCCGGAAGGACGACTTCAACGTGTTTGCCAAGGCCAACTTCACCGCCGGGGAACACTGGCGGTTTTTTGCCGATATGCAATACCGGAGCGTGGCCTACGAGGCCAACGGTGCCGACACCGGCCTGGTGGACGACACCTTTGGGTTCTTTAACCCAAAGCTTGGACTGACCTACCAGTTCCGGCCGGGCAGCAACCTTTATTTTTCCTATGCTGTGGCCAACCGGGAGCCCAACCGGAATGATTACGAAGGGAGCAACCCCCGGCCCGAACGCCTTCACGACCTGGAATTGGGCTGGCGGAGCCTGGGGGAGCAACTGACGCTGAACGCGAACCTCTATTACATGCGGTACAAAGACCAACTGGTCCTTACCGGCCAGTTGAACGACGTGGGGGCGCCACTCCGCGCCAACGTCGGGGACAGTTACCGCACCGGGCTGGAAATCGATGCCGACCTGCGCATATCGCCCCGGCTTCGCTGGCAACCGAACATCGCATTGAGCATCAACCGGAACGTGGATTACTTCTTTCGCCGGGACGGGGAGCTCACCTCCCTGGGGGACACGGAAATTGCCTATTCGCCCGGGATCGTAGCCGGCAGCCGACTGGTCTGGTCGCCGACGGAAAACCTGCAGCTCGGGGTCCTCACCATATCTGGGGGAGACCAGTGTATGAGCAATATCGAAGCGGAAGGATCCCGGCTGGAAGCCTATTCGCAGATGGACCTGAACGTGCAAGACCGGATCCCGGCGGCAGGCGGCTTTCCGGAGATTACGCTGACAGGCATGGTGAACAACTTGTTTGATGCAAAATTCAGTTCCAACGGCTACTTCTACACCTATGATGACGATTTCTCAAACCCCGGGGTGATCACCACCATCGAGGGGGCCGGGTATTACCCCCAGGCAGGCATCCACTTCCTGGCAGGCGCCCGGGTGCGATTCTGAGTGCAAGGGCCTTCCTGGGCGCCCTGATGGAACCGATTGAATAAACCGGGGCGCCAATCGCGTTTTTAACGTGAGGCAGCCGTAGGACGCGTCGGGAAATTCCATAGCTTTCCCATTGGGTATTCAATGGGTTTAGCTATGGAGCCTTCCTTCGATTCGCGCTATCGGAAAAACCTCGTACAGGTCCCTGAGATCATCCAGGAGGCATCGGGTATCCGCATATTTGGACAGCTGCTCAAATCGTTCCTCTTCAGCACGGATGTGGCGCTGATCCGCAATACGAATGCAAACGCGATCATCGCGGTCTACCCCTTTACGGCCCAACCCGCCATATCCCACGCCCTGATCTCCGCAGCCGACAAACCGATCCTCTGCGGGGTTGGGGGTGGGGTAACCGGAGGGCGCCGCGTAGTAGAACTCGCCCTGCACGCCGAATTCCAGGGGGCCATCGGGGTGGTTCTCAACAAACCCGTGCCGGACCGCATCGTGGCGCAGGTGAAGCGCAAAGTGGATATTCCCGTGGTGGTAACGGTAGTTTCCGGGGATGAGGACTTTCCCGCCAGGATCCGTGCCGGTGTGGATATCCTCAACGTGTCGGGGGCGGAGAACACCCCGGCTATTATTGAGAAAATCCGCCGGTTCGATCCGGATATCGCCATTATCGCCACCGGGGGCAAAACCGAACAATCCATACGGGAGACCCTCGAGGCCGGGGCAAACGCCATCTCCTATACGCCTCCTTCCACGGCGGAATTGTTTAGGGAGGTGATGCAGCGGTATCGCGCCGGTGGGTAGTGCGCGCGGTTAGCCGATCAGTTGCTGACAGTGACGATATCTCCGTTGCGGGTCGCCCGGTATTCGAGCAGGTTGTAGTAGCGTGCGCCGTCCCCGGGGGGATCAAACAATTGCCCGGTAAAGAGACTATACGTGTAATCCTCACAGGGGCAGACGGCGTTTTGCCCGTCGATTTGCATGGTGGAACATCCGTTAGGCGGGTGGTTCGGGCAACTAGCCTCAAAGGCGCGCATTTGGTCAAAGCCCGTATTCATTACAAAAAAGCCGCGGATTCCCGCACCCGTATTCCCGACATACACCGGGTTACCCGTACTGGTAAGCGGGCTGTAAAGCGGCAGGTTGAGGTTCATCTCAAAGCGGAATCCCAGCTCCTGCAGGTTCGGGTTTCGGTTGCCGGCGTCGTTGCTGCACGCCAGGAGCAATACGGAAAGGAAAAGCTTGTAAATTAAGCGGCTAGGACGCATTGGGATCGGGCTTCTGGCACAAAAATCAGTAAAATTTCCCTATATTTGCGTTAAATCCTCTCTAAATAACCTGTAGGTATCGCAGGTTTTGCAGGGGATTTTCTCTTTATTAAATCCGGATGATATGAGTAAGGTATCCTATTATACGCCCGAAGGGATGAAGAAGCTGAAGGACGAGTTGAATCATCTGCGCGACGTGGAGCGGCCAAAGGCCTCACAGGCTATCGCCGAAGCCCGTGACAAGGGCGACCTGTCCGAAAATGCCGAATACGATGCAGCCAAAGAGGCCCAGGGCCTGCTGGAGCTGAAAATAGCCAAATTGGAAGAGGTGGTGGCAAACGCCCGCCTGATTGATGAGTCCCAGCTGGACACCTCGAAAGTCCTGGTCCTCTCCACCGTGAAGCTGCGGAACCAGCAGAATGGCCAGGAACTCAGCTATACGCTGGTGGCCGAAAGCGAAGCCGACCTGAAGGCGGGGAAAATCTCCGTAACCTCCCCGATTGGCAAGGGCCTCCTGGGCAAAAAGGTGGGGGATACCGCTGAAATACAGGTCCCGAACGGCACCCTGAAATTCGACGTGCTGGAGATCACCCGTTAATTTATATCCCGCCCCGGCCCGGTCGGGCCCGGACCAAAAAACCCCTGAAACCCATAGAATTTGGAAATTTGGAATAATATTTAGATATTTATCTAAATGTATAATTATTGAATGCCCTATTTAAATCCCTGAACGACCCCACCAGGCGTGAAATCCTCCAATTGCTCAAGGAGGGTGACCTGAGTGCCGGGGAAATTGCGGACCAGTTTGATATTTCGAAACCCAGTATTTCCCACCACCTGGACCTCCTCAAGCGGGCCGGGCTGGTTTCCAGCCGGCGCCAGGGGCAGTTTATGCTATACTCACTGAATACCACCATTGTCGAGGACCTGTTGCAATGGGTCCTCGACCTAAAAAAATAAACGATGAAAACCAGCCTGAAGACCGAATGGCCCTTGTTACTGATTGTAGCCGTACCTTTTGTTTACCTCGCCCTGCAATGGAACCAACTGCCCGACCGGGTGCCCCTGCACTGGAACATCCGGGGGGAAATTGACCGTTGGGGCGACAAATCCGAGCTATGGTTGATCCCGTTTTTGACTACCGGGCTCGTCTATCTGATATTCCTGGCCGTACCGGCCATCGACCCCAAGAATAAAATCCGGGAGATGGGTGCGAAATACACCCAGTTGAAATATATCGTCACGGCCTGTATGGCGGCCCTGGCCGTGGTCATCATCCATATGACCCGGACGGAAGGCACCCTATCGCCCTCCCCGCTCCTGGCCGTTATCGGCCTGCTTTTTGCTTTTTTGGGAAACTATTTTAAAACCGTCCGCCCGAATTATTTTATCGGGATCCGGACGCCCTGGACCCTGGAGCACCCTGAAATCTGGAAGAAGACGCACCGCCTGGGCGGGGTGCTCTGGTTAACGGGGGGCCTGCTAATTGTGCTTTTGGCAGCCCTTGCGAGGGGCCCCTGGCTCATGTACCTGTTCTTTGGGGTCACCACAGTTATCGTCCTGGTTCCCCTGGTGTATTCCTACCTGCTCTACCGGAAACTCGACCCGCAAACATAGGGCCTTATGGCAGGGTCGCGGCTGCCGAACCGGTGCCTCAACCCCGGGGGAATCCACCTGTACACCCCCGGATTTTTCGTATCTTAGGGGTACAAACCCGACAACACATGCCCAGTATATTTACCCGGATCATCCGGGGCGAACTACCCAGTTACCAGGTGGCCGAGGATGAGGCGCACCTGGCCTTTCTCGATGTCAACCCGAACGCCAGGGGGCATACGCTTTGCGTCCCCAAACAGGAAGTGGACAAACTTACCGACCTGGACGCCGACGCCTATGAAGCATTGATGCGGTTTTCCCGAAAAGTAGCCCTGGGGATCGAATCTGCCATTCCCTGCAAGCGGGTAGGGCTCACCGTCATCGGCCTGGAGGTCCCGCACGTGCATGTCCACCTGATCCCGCTCAACAGTATGGGGGATGCTACTTTTTCAAAAAAGGAAAAGTTAACCGAATCGGAATTCGAGGAAACGGCGGCAGCCATTCGCCGTGAGATTAACTAGTTGGAACGAGGGGTTCCCCTAGCATGGCTACAGCCCTTCAGAGGCATCTGAGCCGGTATCCCGGACTTCAGGTTTCCCGGACTTCAGAAGGGATCCTCCCCCGAGGTTCGTACGGGCCTGCCGGACCTAGAAAAGGCCCTCCACATACATGTACACCAGGGCGCCTACCAGGCAAATCCCCAGCAATAACAGGATGTAGAAGAAAGGTTTGAACCGGATACGGGCCCGCTCGGGACGGACCGCTTTCTCGTAATATTCCACACTCCGGTCGATGTCCTCTGTCCACTTTACGGGATAAATCACATTTTTGCAGGTGTTGCACTGCAATTCCCGGGTGACTTCCGAACTGATGCGGTGGTAGAGCGACCCGTAGCGGTGCTTTTGGTAAAAGCGCAGGGTCATGTCCTGATTGAAACACTCCGGGCAGTTGTTGCTCAGAGGCGCTTCCTTGATAACTACTTGCTCTTGTTTTCCCATGGCTATTTCTTTATGCGCAGCGAGATCTGCATGACGGTGCCTTCCTTGCCGGAAGACAGCACTTTCACTTTCCCCTGGTGGTACTCCTCCACGATCCGCCGCACCAGGGAGAGCCCGAGGCCCCAGCCGCGCTTCTTACTGGTAACCCCTGGTTCGAAAATCGTGTTCCAGCGGGTTTTCGGGATGCCGTGGCCCGTGTCGGTGATGAGCACATGAACCAGGGGCGGGTCCGGGATAATCTCCAGGGAAATGTCCCCCTTGCCCTTCATGGCGTCGATACCGTTTTTCACGACATTTTCTATGGTCCAGTGATAGAGCGAGCGATTCAGCAGCACCGGCAGGGATTCCGCCCGGGAATGG
Organism: Robiginitalea sp.; assembly: GCA_964226055.1. Classification (GTDB taxonomy): domain Bacteria; phylum Bacteroidota; class Bacteroidia; order Flavobacteriales; family Flavobacteriaceae; genus Robiginitalea. Next base: position 27,158 of record CAXQQM010000136.1, read on the forward strand.
AAGCTGAACCGGACCAGTTTGGAACTCCGCACCCGCAGGTAATCAAACGCATTGCGCGTTTCCTCCACGATGTCGTAAGTCTCCAGTCGGGGGGTTGAGCCGATTTGAGAAAACCGCTCGGTGATGGTCTGCAGCCGGCCGATGTCTTTCTCGATCTCCGCAGTGATCTCCGGGTTGAGTTCCTCGGACTTGAGTAACTCGTTCCAGCCCAGCAGGGAGGTCAGGGGGGTCCCTATCTGGTGTGCGGTTTCCTTGGCCATCCCCGCCCAGAGTTTGTTTTGTTCCGAGGCTTTGTTTGTCTTGAAAAAGAAGAAAATTACGGCGCCGAACAGGAAAATGATCAGGAGCAGGGCTACCGGGTAGTACTTCAACTTGTTGAGCACCTCGGAATTTCCGTAGTAGAGCGTGGCGAGTAATTCCCCGTCATACTCAATGCGGATTGGCGTGTTTTCCGACCGGAATGTCGCAATCCGGTCCGCGATTTCCTCCTCGTCTTCCGGGGTGATGTCCGGCATGTTGTTGATCCGGTAGGAACCGTCCGAATTGACGAGGATCATCGGGGTACTCGTATTGTTCTGAAACACCCGCAGGTGCAGGTTCCCGAGCTCCTGTTCCTCAGAAAGCCGCAGGAGTTCGGATTGGGCGGTGGCCCAGATTTCCATCTTGTTCCGCTCTTCTTCCTTGAATTTCCTGAAGAAACTATTTGTGTTCCAGAGGATCAGGCTGACGATCACAAAGGAGGTGATCAGCAGGATGGCGTTCAGGATTTTCTTTGGCGGATTGAATCGCATGCCCCCTTGGCGGATTTATTGGTTTTCCGGTAGGCCTGCCGGCTGGCAACCCCACGCGGGCCTTTCGGTTAAATATAACTCAATTTAGGCGGAAATGTTGTGGCGGGATCCCGGCCGTCGCATTGCACATTCGCTGTAATTTTAACTACCTTTGCCCCATGACCTCAGGCACCCTGTCACTCTTACCGGAAGACTTGGAAACACGGGAGTTACACGCCTTTTTATTAGGTGCGGTAGCCCCGCGTCCCATCGCCTTCGCAAGTACGGTGGATGCCGGGGGAACCCCGAACCTGGCGCCCTTCAGCTATTTCAATGTATTCGGCACCAACCCGCCGGTCCTGATCTTCTCGCCCGCCAGGCGAGTCCGCGACAATACGGTAAAACACACGTTGGTAAATGCCGAAAAAACCCGGGAAGTAGTGGTCAATATGGTGTCCTATGGAATGGTACAGCAGATGTCCCTGGCGAGCACGGAATACCCGGAAGGGGTGAACGAATTTGAAAAGGCGGGTTTTGGCATGGTGCCCTCCGATTTGGTGAAACCCTACCGGGTGGCCGAAGCACCCGCCCAGTTTGAATGCCGGGTTACCCGGATCATGCCGCTGGGGGAGGGGGGAGGCTCCGGAAACCTGATATTCTGCGAGGTGGTAAAGATCCACCTGAAAAAAGATATATTGTCCCCTCCCGGGTTGCCCGATCCGAAGAAAATGGACCTGGTGGCCCGGTTGGGGGGAAACTGGTACAGCCGTGCAGCGGCCGGGCTCTTTGAAGTCCCCAAGCCGCTGTCGAGCCTCGGCATAGGGGTGGACGCCATCCCCGAACCGATCCGGCTCAGCGACGTGCTTACCGGCAATGACCTGGGAAAACTGGGCAACGTGGAAAAACTGCCGGATGCCGCTGAGGTCAGCGCCTTTGTTTCATCGGACGTAGATGCCCGGAAAGTGATCAGCGCCCGGGATACCGGGGCGCTGCACCGCAGGGCCCGGCAATACCTGGAAGCCGGGGACGTCGATGCCGCATGGAAACTGTTGCTGGCGGGAATGGAATAGGCTCGAAGGGGCATGGGACGGAATGGAACCAGGCCGGGCTCAGGCCCATTAAATCGAATAGGAATTTACAATTAATACAAGCGAGACGCATGGAGATTCAAGGAACCATCAAAGTAATTGAAGAAACGAAAACCTATGGGAGCAATGGCTTCCGCAAGCGGGAAATGGTAGTAACCACGGACGAACAATACCCGCAGCACCTGCTGGTGGAGTTTGTCCAGGACAAGACGGACCTGCTGGACAAGTTCCAGGTAGGTCAGCAAGTCAAGGTAAGCATTGACCTGCGCGGTCGGGAATGGGTAAGCCCGCAAGGGGATACAAAGTATTTCAATTCCATCCAGGGCTGGCGCATCGAGAACCTGCAGGATGCGCCCCAGGGCGATAACATCCCCCCGGTACCCCCGGCAGATGCCTTTGAGCCGGCCGACAACCTCAAGGAAGAGGATTACGACGACCTGCCGTTTTAAGGGATATCGAAGCCGGGCCCTCCCGGCACTAACATGTCAGTCACCCGGACAATAGAGGCCTTCTTCAGGCGGTTTTTGCCGTCCCCCTTCGCCATTGCGGTTATCCTGAGCCTTTTGGCGCTTTTTCTGGGAGGGGTGTTTGGCGTTTATCCGGAAGGGACCAATAGCTGGGCAGGAACGCTCAGGGCCTGGGAATCCGGGCTCTGGAACCGCGACCTGCTCGTTTTTGCCTACCAGATGATGCTCATCCTGGTATTGGGGCATGTCCTGGTACTCAGCGCCCCTGTGGAAAGGCTGCTATCCGCGCTTACGGCACGGGCGGGCAATGCGGCCGGGGCCGCCCTGTTGGTGGCTTCTACCACGATGCTGGTCTCTTTCTTCAACTGGGGCCTGGGCCTGATCTTTGGGGCCCTGCTCGCCAGGAAGGTGGGGGAGCATGCACGCGATAAGGGGATCCCGATCAATTATCCGCTTATTGGTGCCTGCGGGTATCTCGGGCTGATGGTCTGGCACGGGGGCATCAGCGGTTCAGCCCCCATCAAAGCCAGCGAACCCGGCCATATCCACAGCCTGCTGCAGGGCATCCTGCCCGATGCTTCCCTGGCTGCCCTGCCCGGGAGCATCCCGACCTCGGAGACGGTTTTCGGCCCCTGGAACCTCGGTATTTTCCTGGTGGTCTGGCTGGCGGTAAGCATTCTGGCCTATTGGCTGGGGAGTACCACACGGACTGGACCCGTAGAACTGCCCCAAAGCGTATCCGGGGCGGAAACCGGGCAGGCGGACCTGCAACAAGACGGCGACCGGGCAGACCGATCCCCGTGGCTGAGTCGTTTATTTGCAGCACTCGTTTTGGCTGCATTCCTGCTGCAGTACCTGCCGCAGCTCAGGCAACTAAACCTGACCCCGGACATGTTGAATTTCTTTATGTTCGGGCTGGCCCTGGTCCTGCACGGCAACTTCCGGAATTTCCTGAGGGCAGTTGAAACGGCCATCGGTGATACGGCTGGGATCCTCATCCAGTTCCCGCTCTATTTCGGCATCATGGGCATCATGACGGAGTCGGGCCTTATCCATCGCGTTTCGGACTTTTTTATCGCTGTCAGTACACAGCGGAGTTTCCCGTTGTTCACGTTTTTCAGCGCCGGCCTGGTGAACCTTTTTGTCCCAAGCGGGGGCGGGCAATGGGCCGTACAGGGACCCATCATCCTCCAGGCGGCCCAGGAGTTGAAAGTGCCATTGGAAAAGGCATTGATGGCCCTGGCGTACGGCGACCAGCTCACCAATATGCTCCAGCCCTTCTGGGCGTTGCCCTTGCTCGGGATCACCCGTTTGCAGGCCCGTGAAATCCTGCCTTTTTCCCTTATTTTTATGTGTGCTGCCGGTTGTATCTACCTGGCCGGGCTGTTGATTTGGTGAGGGATTGTACCTTTGCAAGAAAAATGCCCCCATCCCACGAACCTGTCCCATATCTGGGAAATGCCCTGGTATTTCCGCCGGCCCGCAGCGCCGGCCCGGACGGACTTCTGGCCATGGGCGGCGACCTGGATCCGGAACGGCTCATGCTGGCCTACCGCTCCGGGATTTTTCCCTGGTTCAATGACGATTCCCTGATCCTGTGGTGGAGTCCGGACCCGCGGATGGTCCTGTTTCCGGCAGAACTCCGTATTTCAAAGAGCATGCGGAAGGTTTTGGGGAAGGGGACCTTCCGGATTACCAAAAATCAATGTTTCGATGAGGTGATTTCCGCCTGTGCCGAAGCGGCGAGAAAAGGCCAGGACGGGACGTGGATCACCCCCGGGATGGAGGCGGCCTACATCCGCCTTCACGAGGCGGGGCATGCCGTATCCTATGAAGCCTGGCAGGGAAGCGATCTGGTGGGCGGCCTCTACGGTGTGGACCTGGGGGAAGTGTTTTGCGGGGAAAGCATGTTTACGCGGGTTTCCAACGCCTCCAAGGCAGCTTTTATCCAGATGGTAAGGGAACTGGGGGAGAAAAATTACCGCCTGGTGGATTGCCAGGTACATACCCCCCACCTGGAAAGCCTGGGTGCCCGACTGGTTTCCCGCGCCCAATTCCTGAGGCTCCTAAAGGGAGAGGACCAGGGTCATAGTAAGGAATAATTCATGCCCGCCGGTATGTGTATAGTCCTCCAGGCGATATTCCGTGCCGAATTCTGTCCGGACCCCTTCGGCTGCCAGGTAGCCAAGCTCCGCCCCGGCCCGTATGTCCCATTCGGAAGATTGGGACCTCGATAGGCTCAGCAGTTGCTCCAGCGTGCCAACCCAATACCACTCGCCCACATCGGTACGTTCTCCTTGCAACGGGCCGTCGAACGCCAGTCGATACCTGAACCGGTGGACGGTACGCCCCGGGAAGATACGCTGTTCGGAACGCAGGCGGTGGCCGATCCGGATGACGCGGGGGCGGAATGTACGGTTGTATTGCTGGGTGAGCCGGATTTCGTTGGTTCGGTCAGGTTCAAAAGGTTTTCGGAACCTGTATTGGACCCCCAGACCTACGCTTTGGTTCCCTAAAAAAGCAACCGATGTAAATAGGGCGAGGTCTACCTGACGGCCCCGGAGCTCGGTGGCCCCGTCGCGTGAATAATACATCCGGTGGCCCGCCGATACGTTTTGGGAGAATCCATTACCGAGGGAGTAATTCAGGTTGATGGCAGGTTCCAGATAACCGGTAAATTCTCCCTGTCCCCAAACCAGCGGGCCAACAGCCAGGAAACCGAGGCGGATCGCCAATCGATAAAGAATCCGGGGAGTTGAACGAAGTGGTTGTTTGCTCATTCTGGCGATTTCCGTTTATCAGGTTTAGGATATCAGATCCAAAGCCTCGACCGTCAATAAAGGACATGATTGTAATTCGGCGGCAAAGACTCCCGGATGCGCAAGAGCCGGCCTTCGCTGTCGTACAGGATTTCGAAATGGGCCAGGCCCGATTCCTGGCGAGTTTGTATCACCAGCTCATATCGGATTTCCGGCAACAGCAGGTTTTGGAAGGCGTTTTTCAGGGTTTGGGTATCCGAAGCGAAGGAAGCCCGGGGATACTGTTGCTGGATTTTACGAATGCGGTACCGGCCATAGGTTTCTTTGAGGTGTGTCCGGATCGCGTCCAGGGATTCATTGGGGATATCCACCGGTTTGATGAGGACTTCCGCATCCTCCAACTCACCTTCAGGGGTAAATTCAACACTATAGTGAAGTCGCCGGTGTTTAAATTTCATCTCGAAACTGCTGCGGGCCGAGTCGATTTCCTTGTAATACCTCAGGCGCCTGACATCTTCGAGGTAGGGTTCCATCACCTCCCGGGCAGATTCCGGGAACTGGGCTTTCCGGATACGGAATTCGCGCTCCTGCTTTTGCTGGGCGCTCGCAGGGGCAAAAGAAAGCAGCAGGAGGCAAGCGAAGGGCAGAAGCCCCATGGATGTATTAAACCTGGTCATATCGGAAACATGTTATTTCGTGGTCGTTGACCATCCCGGTGGCCTGCATGTGCGCGTATACCACGGTAGAGCCCACAAATTTGAACCCCCTGCATTTCAGGTCTTTACTCAGCTTGTCGGATAAGGGGGTTGTGGCCGGGGCTTCCTTGTAGTTTTTTACCGCGTTGCGAATGGTCTTGCCATCCGTAAAACCCCAGATATACTTGCTGAAGCTCCCGAATTCCTTTTGGACTTCCATAAAGGCCCGGGCGTTGGATACGGCAGCGCGAACCTTGAGGCGGTTCCGGATAATTCCCGGGTCGGCCAGCAATTCGGCGATTTTGTCTTCACCGTAAAAAGCAATCCGCCGGTAGTCGAACTCGTCGAACACCCGGCGGAAATGCGCTCTTTTTTTCAGGACTGTTAACCAGCTGAGTCCTGCCTGGAAGGTTTCCAGGGTCAGGAATTCGAACAGCTTGCGGTCATCGCGTACCGGCACGCCCCATTCTTCATCGTGGTAGGCTACGTAGAGCGGATCGCCCAGGCACCACCCACATCGGTGTTTCTCCATAGGTGCAAGAAACGGAAAAAACGGGTACCGGCCAATGGGTCAGGAACGGGATAGCTCCCCGGCTTCCATCGCCTGGTCGAGACGGGCTTCTACCCGGGGCATGAAACGGAAGAACTTCCCGCCGTCTGCCCGCTCAAGGGTTACCCAGGTTTCGCCGTTGCGGCTGGTCTGCCCGACTACTACGACTTCCATCCCCTGGAGCCGGTTGAAATCGGCAATCGCCCCGCGTTTGATAATGAAATTTTTACGCGGAAAGTCGATGTGATCATACCCGTGGGCATCGGCCTGGCCAAGGACCAGGGTACTGCCTTCCCGGACGTCCGTTTGTTGTGCTTGTACGGAAACCCCTGCAAATAACAGGGCTGCAATTGTCAAAATGAGATTTTTCGCCTTCATAAATTGGATAATTAGGATTATCAAAGTTAATCATTGCGAATATATCAAAATAATAGTATTACTATCGTTAAATAATAGTTAAACTAATATTTGTTGAAAGTTTTACTTTTATATTTGAACAAATTAGTTAATTTTGCGGATGTGCCTAATTGATTAAAAATGATTTTATGGATGCGTTAATCCGGAATATGGAAGTGTCGATCAACCCGGGCCTTTATTTGAAAGACCCGCAGTCCACCCGTTTGGGAAAGCGTATGGTGAGCTACGGTATTGCGATGATATCGGAGATGGGGGTGGAGAAGTTTAACTTTCGGAAGCTCGGGGAGGAAATCGGGTCGAACGAAAGTTCCGTCTACCGGTATTTTGAAAACAAAAACAAATTTTTGATTTACCTCTGTTCCTGGTACTGGGGATGGCTGGAACTCCGCCTGGTTCAGGAAACGCATGCAATTTCGGATCCGTCCAGCCGCCTGGAGCACGCCATCGATACGCTGACCCAGCCGGTGGTACCCGATTCCTCCTATGAGCACATCGATGAGGTGGCCCTTCACCAGATCGTGGTCAATGAATATTCCAAGCCCTTCCTGACCCGGGAGGTGGACCAGCAGAACCGGGACGGGTACTTTGAGATTTACAAGCGACTGGTGCACCGGCTGGCGGATATGATCCGGGCGGTGAACCCGGGGTACCCGTATGCAGTTTCCCTGTCGAGCTCGGTTATTGAAGGATCCCTGCACCAATTTTTCCTCGAGCAACATTTCCCCTCCCTCACCGAACTGGAGGGTGTGCGCAACCACACGCGTTTTTTCATCCACCTGGTAACCAACACAATCCGAAAATAACCAACCCCCAACTATGGCCAAAGCGATCATGACTACCTGGCAGCGCCTGATGGGGCTCCTGAGCCTCGAGAAAAAGGATATCCTGCAGGTGTTTTACTACGCGGTATTCGCGGGAATTGTGAATTTATCCCTCCCGCTCGGTATCCAGGCAATCATCAACCTGATCCAGGGGGCACAGGTGAGTACTTCCTGGATTGTCCTGGTGATCCTCGTTACCCTGGGGGTGGTCTTTGTCGGCATCCTGCAATTGATGCAGATACGGATTATTGAAAACCTGCAGCAAAAGATATTCACCCGCTCCTCCTTTGAATTTGCTTTTCGATTCCCGAAGATCCTGATGAGCGAGCTAACCCATTTCTACCCGCCCGAGCTGGCCAATCGCTTTTTCGATACGCTCACCGTCCAGAAATCGCTTTCCAAGATCCTGATCGATTTCCCTGCGGCCCTGCTCCAGATCATCTTTGGCCTGCTGTTGCTTTCCTTCTATCACCCGTTTTTCATCGCATACGGCATTTTACTGCTCCTGCTGATCTATGTGGTATTTAAGTTAACGGCCCAAAAGGGCTTGCAGACCAGTTTGGAGGAATCCAAGCACAAGTACCGGGTGGCCCACTGGATCCAGGAAGTGGCCCGGAGTATCGTGAGCTTTAAACTATCCGGGAAAACTTCCCTGGCAGTGGATAAGAACGACCAGTTGGTGACCCGGTACCTCAAGGCCCGGGAGAGCCATTTTCGGATCCTCGTGCTGCAATTTATCCAAATGATCGGCTTCAAGGTCCTGGTCACGGCCGGGTTGCTTATTATCGGAGGACTGCTCGTATTGAACCAGCAGATGAATATCGGCCAGTTTGTCGCGGCGGAAATCATCATCCTGTTGGTCATCGCCTCCGTGGAAAAACTAATTCTCGGCCTGGAATCCGCCTACGATTTGCTGACCTCCCTGGAGAAACTCGGCCAGGTGGTGGACAAGGAACTCGAGCCACTGGAAGGGGAGACCCCCCTGGAGGAATCCGAAACCCTGGATGTGGAGCTCCGGGAAATCACCTACCACTCTGCGGATGAGCAGAAAACGATCATCGACCGGTTTTCCGTTCAGATACCACACGGTAGCCGTATCGTGATCAAAGGCCCATCCGGCTCGGGAAAGACCACGTTGCTTCGGCTCATAACCGGGATCCTGCGGCCGGATTCGGGGCAGATTTTTGCCAACAGGGTCTCCCTGGACAGCATGCTGCTGAACCATTACCGGTCGCAGCTCGGGCAGTGCCTCCCCGAGGAAACGCCCTTTGAAGGCACTTTGCTCGAAAACCTGACCTTTGGCAACCCGAACATCCCGATGGAAGATGTTTACCGGGCCCTGGAGCAAATCCGGTTACTCTCGTTCGTCAAGGCGCTCCCCCAGGGCCTCAAAACGGTTATCTATCCGGAGGGACGGCAATTCCCCTATGTGGTTGCCCGGAAAATCGTGCTGGCAAGGAGTATCCTCAACCGGCCAAAACTCCTGGCGCTCAAGGACCCCCTGGACCAGTTTGAGCCAGGGGAAGCGAGGGAAATCATGGATTTTCTGACCGACAAGGAAAATCCCTGGTCACTCGTAGTGGTAAGTTCCAATGGCCGTTGGGAAGAGAAGTGCGCCCGTGTCCTGGAGATGGATTCCGGCAGGCTAATCAAAGACTCCGGCCCATGTTAAATATCACCAAGAACAAACTGAACCGGGATGTGGACCTGCGGCAATTTGAGTCGGGGCGACTGGTGATCCACCAGCGGTATTACAAACACTTTAACCGCTTCCTGCTGGCCTTTGCAGGGATTGCGGTGATCATCCTGTTCTTGCCCTGGACACAGACTGTCAGCGGGACGGGCTACCTGACAACCCTGCGGCCCGACCAGCGGCCCCAGACCGTACAGTCCCCCATACCCGGGAGGATTGAGAAGTGGTTCGTGCAGGAAGGGGACTTTGTCCTTGCTGGTGATACAATCCTGGTCATGTCTGAGGTCAAGGACGAATACTTCGACCCGCAGCTCGTCGACCGGACGCGCCAGCAGATCGACGCAAAAAGCCGTTCGGTGGGCTCCTACCAGGAGAAGGTACGGGCACTGGGAAATCAGGTGGCCGCCCTTGGGCAGGAGCAGGATTTGAAGCTCGAACAGACGAGGAATAAACTCCTGCAGGCCCAGTTGAAGGTCAAAAGCGACAGCATCGACCTGGAGGCTGCCCGAACCGGGATCTCCATTGCCCAGCGCCAATACGACCGGACCAGTACGCTTCAGGAAGAGGGCCTCAAGGCCGTGACCGATGTGGAAGAGAAACGACTCAAACTCCAGGAGGCCCAGGCAAAACTCATTTCTGCGGAAAACAAGCTCCTGGCCAGCAAGAACGAAGTGTTGAACGCCCGGATGGAAGTGGGCCGCATCCAGGCCGAATACCGGGATAAGGTGGCCAAGGCCCAAAGCGAGTTATTTACCGCCCAGTCGGCGCAATTCGATACAGAGGCCCAGGTGACCAAATTGGAGAACCAGTTCACGAATTACGAGCGGCGGCGGGAATTGAACGTGATCCGCGCCCCCCAGGCAGGGTATATCAATAAAGCCCTGCAGGCCGGGATCGGACAGACCTTTAAAGAGGGCGACCAATTGGTGAGCATCATGCCGGCTTCGGTAGACCTGGCGGTGGAAGCCTATGTTTCCCCCATTGACCTGCCGCTTATCCACGTGGGCGAGAAGTTCCGGATCCAGTTCGACGGCTGGCCGGCCATTGTGTTCAGCGGATGGCCCAATATCTCCTTCGGGACCTATGGGGGGGAAGTGGTAGCCATCGAAACCTATATCAGCCCGAATGGCAAATACCGCGTACTGATTGCCCCGGACCCGGAAGACCACCCCTGGCCGGATAAGATTCGCGTCGGGTCCGGGGCGAACAGCCTGGCCCTGCTGGAGGATGTGCCTATCTGGTTTGAGCTGTGGCGGCAACTCAATGGCTTCCCGCCAAACTATTACACCCCGGATCGGTCGATGTCCGGCAACAAGGGTCAGAAGCCATGAGATTAACTGGGATATTTCTGGGATTTCTTTTTGTCCTGCTTCCCGCGCAAGGTCAAACCGACCCGTTGCAGGCACTGTCCGACTCATTGCAGGTGCGCCCCAGCCTGCTGCCTGACCGCCCTAACGCAGCTCAGCAAGGTTTGCCTGCCCCAGTAAGGGAATCCCAAAGTGTCGTCCTGGGGTTCCGCGAGTTTATTGCTCAGGTCAAACAATTCCACCCGATCGCCCGCCAGGCCCGGCTTATCCTGGATGCGGGAGAAGCCGGATTGCTCCAGGCCCGGGGGGGGTTTGACCCGAAACTGGAAGTGGACCTGGAACGCAAAGAATTCAAAGGGTCGGAGTATTACGACCGCCTGAATGCTACTTTTAAGATTCCTACCTGGTACGGGGTTTCCTTCAAGGGGCAGTTTGAGCAGAATGAAGGGGCTTTCCTGGATCCGGCCGAGATAGTCCCGGACGACGGGTTATACAGTGCCGGGGTTGCTGTTTCCGTTGGCAGGGGGATCTGGATGGATAAGCGCATGGCCGTATTGAAAAAAGCCCGTTTTTACCGCCAACAGAGCCAGGCAGATTTGGAGCTTTTGGTCAACGACTTGCTTTACCAGGCAGCAATTGCCTATTTCGACTGGTTACAGGCCTACCAGGACCTAACGGTTTTTGAAGGCTTTGTGCGCAATGCCGAAGTGCGGCTGGACGGGATCCGGCAAAGTGCCCTTGCCGGGGACCGCCCGACCATTGATACGGTGGAGGCCCGTATTGCGTTTTCGAACCGGAAACTCAGCCTGGAACAGGCCCGGGTGCGTACAGTCCAGGCATCCCTGGAAGTGTCCACTTACCTCTGGCTTGAGGATGACCTGCCCGTGGAACTGCAGCCCGGGGTCCGGCCGGAAACCAACCCTTCCCTGGCGGTTGACATAGCCCTAAACCTGGAGCGGGAAATCGGAGAAGCGTGGTTGACTGAAGGCCATCCCAAATTGCGCTCCCTGCAGTATAAAATAGAGGCTTTGGACGTAGAAAGGCGCCTGAAGGCGAGTCAGTTGCTGCCAGAGGTCGACCTGGAGTATAATTTCCTGACAGAGACCCCTGAATTGCTGAATTCCTTCGATACCGGTGAGTACAAAGGGGGCCTCAGTTTCCGGATGCCGCTGTTCCTACGGAAGGAACGGGGGGAACTCAAACTGGCCAAAATCCAGTTACGGGACACGGAACTCGAGCGTTTGAGTACCGGTGTGGGCATCCGGAACAAAGTTTTGGGTATTTTTACAGAACTCGAGTCGTTTGAAACCCAGAATGCCCTGATCGGTGATATTGTCCGGGATTACGAACAGTTGCTTCGTGCGGAGGAACGGAAATTTGAATTCGGAGAGAGTTCCGTGTTCCTGATCAACTCCCGGGAACGGGCCCTGATTGATGCCCGCCTAAAGTCAAATGAGGTCGGCAACAAGTTCCTATCGGCCAAGGCGAAGCTCTTCCAGGCGCTGGCCCTGGGGCAGGAAGAGGTTGGGGAACAACCCTGATAAGGCACCGCGCTGCCTAAGTACGGTTACCCCGGGATTCAGAAAAGTCCGAACGTACATCCATAAAATACCCAGCCAGTGTAAATTCGCGCTGTTGCTCAAACTCACAACCGCCATGAATCAACGCCGTCGCACCGCCCGGAATATCCTGATTGACACTTTTTACATCGTATTGGGGATTGCCTCGGCCGCTTTTGGTTTGGAGAGTTTCCTGTTGCCCAACCGCTTCATCGATGGGGGCGCCACGGGGATTTCCCTGCTGATATCCAGCGTAGCGGACGTACCCCTCGCCCTACTGATCGTTTTGGTGAATATCCCTTTCCTGGTCTTCGGATACCGGGTGGTGGGCCGGGGTTTCGTGTTGCGGGCCGCCCTGGCCATCCTGGGCCTGGCCGTCTCCCTGACCTTGTTCGAATACCCGGAAGTAACGGATGACCCGTTGCTGGTTTCCGTGTTTGGCGGTTTTTTCCTGGGGGCGGGGATCGGGCTGTCCATCCGGGGGGGCGGTGTGCTGGACGGCACGGAAGTACTCGCCATCTACCTGAGCAAGAAATTGCGGGTGAAAATCGGGGATGTGATTGTGATGATCAATATCGTGATTTTCGTCGCGGCCGCCTACCTGCTCTCCCTCGAAGCGGCGCTTTATTCCATGCTCACTTACCTGGCAGCTTCCAAAACCCTCGATTTTGTCGTAGACGGCGTGGAGGAATATCACGG
>CAXQQM010000137.1:0-5280 GCA_964226055.1 Robiginitalea sp.
GGTTCTTCAGGACCCCTTCTTTCACCATGAGCAGGGCGCCGCCCTCTTCCCCGGGGGGAGGGCCTTCCTCCGCCGGCTGGAAGATAAATTTCACGGTTCCGTTGATTTTGTCCCTGTGCCCGGAGAGGATTTCCGCAACCCCCATCAGGATGGCCGTATGCGTATCGTGCCCGCAGGCATGCATCACCCCGACTTCTTCGCCCAGGAATTCCGTGGTCACCTCCGATTTGAACGGCAAGTCGTTTCGCTCCTTTACGGGAAGGGCATCGATATCGGCGCGCAGCGCCACTACTTTGCCCGGTTGATCCCCCTTGAGGACGCCGACTACACCTGTATGGGCCACGCCGGTTTCCACCTCGATCCCGAGCGATTTCAGGTGGGCCGCGATCTTTTCAGCAGTCTTGAACTCCCGGTTCGACAGTTCAGGGTACTGGTGGATATCATGGCGCCAGTCGATTACTTTGGCTTCGATGGCCTGGTATTCGGATTCGAGGTCGGCGTGCTGGGCAATTCCTGTAGTTACCGCTAACAGCAGGAAGCATCGGATTATTTGTTTCATAGGGTAATTATTGGTGTTTTTGCAAGTTTTCGCGACGGGTACCGGATGTTCCTGGCGCTTAGGCCCGCCCAGTTGAAAGGGCCTAAAGATATTCAAAATGGAAAAAAGGATCCCGGATTGTTTATAATTCCCATTGGAACCGTTTTGAGGTTGCGGTGAATTATGGCTAAATTCACCCCCTCTAAGTGGCTGCCCGGCATGTTTCTCGATGAACTCAATGATGCACAAAAGGCACCCGTCCTCCACAAGGACGGGCCCTTGATGGTAATTGCCGGAGCTGGCTCGGGGAAGACCCGCGTACTGACCTACCGCATTGCCCACCTGATGAACCAGGGGGTGGACGCCTTTAACATCCTGGCTTTGACTTTTACCAACAAAGCGGCCCGGGAGATGAAGAAGCGTATTGCGGACATCGTGGGTTCCGGGGAGGCCAAAAACCTCTGGATGGGCACCTTCCATTCCGTCTTTGCCCGGCTGCTGCGCTACGACGGCGATAAACTGGGTTTCCCGAGCAACTTCACCATTTACGACACCCAGGATTCCCAGCGGCTGATCGCCTCGATCATCAAGGAGATGGGCCTGGACAAGGATGTGTACAAGTACAAGCAAATCCAGCAGCGCATTTCCTCCTATAAAAACAGCCTCATTACCGTCAAGGCCTATTTCCAGAACCCGGAACTCATGGAGGCGGACGCGATGGCCAAGCGACCCCGTCTGGGGGAAATCTACCGGCATTACGTGGACCGGTGCTTTAAGGCAGGGGCCATGGACTTTGACGACCTGCTCCTGCGGACGAACGAACTGCTGAACCGTTTCCCTGAAGTGCTGCACAAGTACCAGGAGCGTTTCCGCTACATCCTGGTGGATGAGTACCAGGACACGAACCATTCCCAGTACCTGATCGTGCGGGCACTTGCAGACCGGTTCCAGAATATCTGCGTAGTGGGGGACGATGCCCAGAGTATCTATTCCTTCCGGGGGGCGAATATCACGAATATCCTGAATTTCCAAAGGGATTACGACGATGTGGCGGTGTATCGCCTGGAGCAGAACTACCGTTCCACCAAGAATATCGTCGGGGCGGCCAACAGCGTAATTGCCCGGAACAAGAACCAGCTCGAAAAAGTGGTGTGGACTTCCAATGAGGAAGGGCCGCGCATCAAGTTGCACCGCAGCCCCACAGATGCCGAAGAAGGGCGTTTTGTGGCGTCTTCCATCTTTGAGGAGAAAATGCAACATCAGATGCCCAATGGGCATTTTGCCGTGCTTTACCGGACCAACTCCCAGTCCCGGGCCATTGAGGATGCGCTCAGGAAACGGGACATTCCCTACAGGATCTACGGAGGGCTGTCCTTTTACCAACGAAAGGAAATCAAGGACGTACTGGCCTACCTGCGCCTCATAGTGAACCCCGGGGACGAAGAGGCCCTGAAGCGGGTTGTCAATTTCCCCACGCGGGGGATCGGGCAGACCACCATGGACAAACTGACCGTGGCGGCCAACGCATCCGGGCGCACCATTTTTGATCACATCGAAGACCTGGAAAACCAGCCGCTTGGTCTGAACCGGGGGACCCGGGGAAAGCTGTCGGATTTCGCCACGATGATCCGGAGTTTCCAGGTACTCAACCAAAGCGCCGATGCCTTTACGCTTGCCGAACACGTGGCCAAAAAATCCGGGTTGCTGCTGGAGTTCAAAAAGGACGGGACCCCGGAAGGTATTGCCCGGATGGAAAATATCGAGGAGCTGCTGAACGGGATCAAGGACTTTGTGGAAGGGCAGAAGGAAGTGGCCGATGCCAAAGGCGACCTGTCGGAATTCCTCGAGGACGTGGCCCTGGCCACGGACCTGGACAAGGATACGGGCGACGAGGACCGCGTGGCCCTGATGACCATCCACCTGGCCAAGGGGCTCGAATTCCCCTACGTGTATATCGTGGGGATGGAGGAGGACCTTTTCCCGTCGGCCATGAGCATGAATACCCGGAGCGAACTCGAAGAGGAGCGACGGCTGTTCTACGTGGCGCTGACCCGGGCAGAAAAACAGGCCTACCTTACCTATACCCAGAACCGCTACCGGTGGGGGAAACTCATCGATGCGGAACCCAGCCGGTTTATCGAGGAAATCGAGGAGTCCTATATCGAAAACTTAACTCCGGTAGACAACTACCGCTACCGCCCCCTGATCGATTCGGATATCTTCGGGGACGTGGACAAAAGCCGGCTGCGGCAGAAGAAACCGGTTGCGGGAACCCCGCCGTCCCGGACAGGGCCCAAACCCGAACAGCTCCGGAGGCTCCGGAAACTGAAACCGGATATTGCCTCCCCAAAAGGTTCGGACACGGTCATCGCCGACTTGCAGGAGGGTACCCGTGTGGACCATACCCGCTTTGGCGCCGGGACGGTATTGAAAGTGGAAGGCGCGGGCAATGACAAGAAGGCTGAAATACGTTTTGAACGGGGGGATGTAAAAAAGCTGCTCCTCCGCTTCGCCAAGCTCCGGGTTCTGGATTAAAGCGGTGCCGGCCGTTGCTTTGAACCGGTCAATTGTCGTACCTTATCCCCTGGATTGTAGTTGCCCTTTGCCGTTTTTCCGGCATCGCCCGGCATTTAAAAATTTAAGATTTTAGAAGATGGACATGACTATCTACCTGAATCGTATCGCCAGTATTATACTCCTGGCAACCATGTGGATGCTCCCGGGCTGTCAGTCCTCCGGGAACGCGCAGGAACCTGAAGTAAACCAGCCTGCCGATGATACGCCGGATACCGCATCGCTGCCCGATGTGGATGCGCCGGATTACTGGGATGACGCCGAACTGGTATGGAGCGATGAATTTGACGGGGATGCCCTGGATACTGAAAAATGGCGTTTTGAAACCGGCGCTCATGGCTGGGGCAACAACGAATGGCAGAACTATGTGGAAGACGGGGTTACGGAAGTCAGCGAGGGTACACTGAAAATCACGGCCCGAAAGACCGGTTCCGGAGGCAATGTGGGGGATTACGAATCGGCCCGGCTAAACAGCCGGCAGGATTTCACCTATGGCCGACTGGAAATCCGCGCGCGCATCCCTGAACACAAGGGGAACGGCATCTGGCCGGCCCTTTGGATGCTCGGGTCCAATATCGGGACGGTGGGGTGGCCGCATTGCGGCGAGATCGATATTATGGAATACGTGAGCTTTGAGCCCGACCAGATGCATTTTTCCATCCACAGCTCGGCCAATAACCACATGAACGGCACTCAGATTACGTCAGGCCCGGTCCCCCTGGAAACCGTCGAAGAGGAATTCCACACCTACGGGGTGCTCTGGACATCCAAATACCTGAAATTTTATCTGGACGACCCGGCCAACGTGGAACTTATATTTCGCCGGCCGATCCCTACAACTGCCGAAAACTGGCCCTTCAGCCAGCCGTTTTACTTCCTGATGAATATAGCCGTCGGGGGGAACTGGGGCGGGTTGGAAGGAGTGGATGACAGCATCTTCCCCGCCACCATGGAGGTGGATTACGTGCGCGTTTACCAGGTGCCCTAAAGAGCTGACTGAGTATCCGCGAAAAAAGTGTCCGGCATCTTCGAAATGCGAGTAATTTTCTAATTGGAATAGTTGGAGTTATGGCAGAATTCATAAAACTCTACGAGGAAAACCCGAACCCGAAAGCCGTCAGGCAGGTGGTGGAAGCATTCCGGGACGGGGGGCTGGTTATCTACCCCACCGATACGGTTTACGGCCTGGGCTGTGATATTACCAACAGCAGGGCCCTGGAACGCCTGGCGCGTATCAAGGGGGTGAAACTGCAAAAGGCAAACTGGTCGTTTATCTGCGAGGACCTGAGCAACCTTTCCGATTATGTCCGCCAGATCGACACCCAAACCTTCAAGATCCTCAAACGCGCCCTGCCGGGCCCCTACACGTTTATCCTTCCCGGAAACAACAACCTGCCCAAGGATTTCAAAAAGAAAAAAACCGTCGGGATACGCGTGCCCGACAACCGTATCGCCCATGCGCTGGTATCAGGGCTGGGACGCCCTATCGTCTCCACATCCATCCGGGATGAGGACGACGTCCTGGAATACACCACAGACCCGGAATTGATCTACGAGAAATGGGAAAACCTGGTAGATGTGGTCGTCGACGGGGGATACGGAGGCAACGTCGCCTCCACGGTCATCGACCTGTCCGGGCCGGAACCCGAAGTAGTCCGGGAGGGAAAAGGCGACTTGAGTATATTGTATTAATCGGGTTACCTGAAGAAATAAACCAAATAAAAAACCCGCAGCAAACGCTGCGGGTTTTTACTTGTTGAAGCTACCGGGGATTAGTTGTTAATCGCCGGGTCTTCCATACCTTCTTCGATCATCGAGTAGAACTGGTCGAGTTTCGGCAGAACCACGATACGCGTGCGGCGGTTTTTCGCCCGGTTGGCTGCAGTATCATTGCTCGCCAGGGGTACGTAGTAGCTGCGTCCGGCCGCTGTCATACGGGCGGGATCCACACCGAAGTCGTTTTGCAGGATACGCACTACGGCAGTAGCCCGCTTGGCGCTCAGGTCCCAGTTGTCCAGGAGGACACCACTGCGATACGGTACGTTGTCCGTATGGCCTTCCACCATAAATTCGAAATCCGGTTTGTTGTTCACCACCTGCGCAACTTTGCCCAGTACATTTTTGGCAGCGTTGGTCACGTTGTAGAGATCGGAAGAGCGTCGTGTAGG
>CAXQQM010000138.1:0-8041 GCA_964226055.1 Robiginitalea sp.
ATTTTGACGTGACCCGGAGAGAGGTAGCCTGGGACGAGCGCATGCACGAGATTTTCGGCATTCAGGAGGATACATTCGACGACATCTTTGCGGCCTGGCAGGAATCCCTGCACCCGGAAGACCGGGACCGGGTCCGGGAACGCATGGGCCACGACCTGCAATCTGCCGGGAAATTCCAGATAGACTACCGCATTGTACGGCCGGATGGGGAAACCCGGTGGATCCACGACGAGGGAAACATTATCAGGGACCCCGATGGAAGTCCCCTGCAGGTAATCGGGGCCGCCTGGGATGTCACCAGGCAAAAAAAGGCAGACGAGGAGATGAAAAACCTCCTGAATACGACCATCAGCCAGAATGAGAGCCTGTTGAATTTTGCGCATATCGTATCCCACAACCTGCGGTCTCATGCCACCAACCTGTCGATGATCACCCAATTCCTCCTGGAGGACAAGATTGCGGAAGCCGAACGACAGAACGCCCTGCAGATGCTCGCCGGGGCAGCAACCGGGTTGAATGATTCAATTACCCACCTGAACGAAGTGGTACAAGTGCAGACGGGCAATCAGGAAGCACAGCGGCCCGTAAACCTGTTTGCCGCCGCCCACAAAGCGGAAACCGAACTATCCGCTTTGTTGCAGGCCGAAGGAGTCCTGCTGGACGTCGATATAGATATGGGGCTGGAAGTTATGGGCATCCCGGCTTACCTGGACAGCCTGTTTCTGAATATGATCACCAACGGGATGAAATACCGCGACCCGGAGAAAGAGAGCTTTATCCGGATCCGCGCCACCCGTGATGGCGGCAGGTGCCGCCTGGAATTTACCGACAATGGCCTGGGTATTGACCTGCAGCGTCACGGGGCCAAGCTCTTTGGCATGTACAAAACATTTCACAAACACAAGGACAGCCGCGGAATCGGGCTGTTTATCACCAAGAACCAGGTGGAGGCCATGGGCGGGGAAATCTCCGTAGAGAGCCAGCCCGGTGCAGGCACCACCTTCAGCGTCATTCTAAATACAACTGCCAACACATGAAAACACTGGAAAAAACCTGTATCGTAGACGACGACCCAATCCTGGTCTACGGGATGAAACTCATGATGAAGCAGGTGGATTTCTGCGAGGAAATCCTGGTATTCAACAACGGGCAGGAAGCCATTGACGGGCTGCTGGATATGCTCAACCGGGGCGAGGCCTTGCCTTCGGTCATCTTCCTGGACCTGAATATGCCGGTGATGGATGGTTGGGATTTCCTCGAGTCATTTGTCAAGATTCCGAACAACAATACGGAACGGGTAACTATCTACGTGGTCAGCTCCTCGATCAACCCTGCCGACGAACAGCGGGCTCGGGAATACGAGGTGGTGGGCAACTATTTCGTAAAGCCTGTATCGGAACTAGACCTGACGAGCATCCTCCAATCCGCATAAACAAACCCGCCCAACCCCCCTGATAGTGTGATTTCACCTGCCAAACCAACCCAGGATAACACCCCGCCTCCGCCCCGGACCATCCTCCTGGTGGACGACGACGAGATGAGCCTGTTCGTGAACCGGATTGTCGTTCTGCGCGCCTTTCCGGACGCAGCCGTCAACCAATTGCTCTCGGCGGAGGATGCCCTCCAACAACTCCTCAACCCGGATATCAATTTGCCCGACCTGCTGATCATGGATGTGAACATGCCCGTGATGGATGCCTGGGATTTTATGGATGCCCTCTCCTGCACAGAGAGGGACCTCAGCGGGATGAAACACTACTTCCTGACCGCGGAAATACAGCCATCCGATCAGGCCCGTATTGAAAAATACGACCTGCAGGATGCTATGCGGGTAAAGCCTCTGAGCGAGTCGATGCTCGCTGAAATGGTGCAATAGGCCGGCGTTCTTACTGCTGTCAATCTTTCGTTTGCAATCGGTAAATTCCGGACCGCCTTCATCCGATTGTCGTACAATCCTCCGCTTTGTAAAATTCCGTAACTTCTCCCCGCCCGCTGTGAATCGGCCTTTTTGGCCAGCAGGTGCAAGTACCAATCAGCTAAAAAACAACGATTAATGAAATACTACCTGTTTCCCGTATTGCTGCTGCTCCTGGCAGCCTGCAAAACCGAACCGGCACCCCCCCAGCCCCCGATAGCCGAAAAATCCCCGGAACAACTTGAAATACACGGCGACACGCGTACGGACGACTACTTCTGGATGCGCCTGAGCGACTCCCAGAAAAACGCGGAGGATCCGGACGAGCAAACCGCCAGGGTCCTGGACTACCTCCGGGCGGAAAACGACTATCTGGAGGCTGTAATGCAGCCGACAGAGGCCTTGCAGGACAGCCTTTACGAGGAAATCGTGGGGCGGATGGCCCCGGACGACGCCTCGGTACCGGTAACCCTCAATGGGTATAGCTATTACACCCGGTATGAAGAAGGCAACCAGTATCCGCTCTACTGCCGGAAATCCCTGGAGGAAGGGGCCGAGGAGGAAATCCTGCTGAATGGTCCGGAAATGGCCGAAGGCAAGGCGTACTTCAGTATCGGGGAACGGGAAGTCAGCGAAAACAACCAGTGGCTGGCTTTTTCGGTGGACACCGTCTCGCGCAGGCAGTACACCGTTTATTTTAAGAACCTGCAAACCGGGGAAGTCCGTGACGAGCGAATCGAAAATGCCCAGGGCATCACCTGGGCCAACGACAACAAGACTGTATTCTACGGCAAGAAGGATCCGGAAACGCTGCGGATTTTCCAGGTTTACAAACACCTCCTGGGCACGGACCCCGCCACGGACGAATTGGTTTATGAAGAAACGGACCCCACCTTCCAGAGCTTTGTTTACAAGAGCCGGTCGCGCGACTACCTGTTGCTGATCTCGTCCCACTCGGAGTGGACCGAATACCGCTACCTGGATGCGAATACCCCGGACGGGGACTGGCAAATTTTCCAGCCGCGGGAAAAGGGATTAATACATTACGTGGACCACATCGGCGACCGCTTTGTGATCCGCACGAACCTGGAGGCCCCGAATTACCGCCTGATGTACTGTGGCGAAGACGCTACCGGAAAATCGGCCTGGGAGGACTTTATCCCGTATAACCCGGAGGTCCTCTTCCAGGGTATGGACCATTTTGAGAACTTCTCGGTCCTCGGGGAGCGGAAAGACGGGCTTGTGCAATTGCACGTAATCGACCGGCGGGACATGTCCGAGTACTACATCGATTTTGAGGATGCGGCGTACCGGGTATACACTACCGGCAACCCGGAATACAACACTGACGTACTGCGGTTTGAATATTCGAGTTTTGCCACCCCTACCGTGGTTTACGATTACGACATGGCCACCCGGGAGCGGACCGTCATGAAACAGGACGAGGTACTGGGCGGCGGCTTCGACCCCGCCAATTACCAGACGGAGCGCATTATGGCAGAGGCCCGTGACGGGGCGCAGATCCCGGTATCCATCGTCTACCGCAAGGGTACGCCAAAAAGTGCGGAGACCCCATTGCTGCTCTACGGCTACGGATCGTACGGTTCCAACCAGGACGCCTCCTTCAGTTATCCGCTGATCAGCCTGCTGGACCGCGGCTTTACTTTTGCAATCGCGCATATCCGGGGCAGCCAGACCCTGGGGCGGCAATGGTACGAGGATGGAAAACTCCTGAACAAAAAGAATACTTTCTACGACTTTATCGACAGCGGGACGTACCTGGTGGAACAGGGGTATACGTCCCCGGACCACCTGTACGCCCAAGGGGGCAGCGCTGGCGGCCTGTTGATGGGCGCCGTGGTGAATATGGCCCCGGAACTGTGGAACGGGGTGATTGCCGCCGTTCCGTTTGTGGATGTGATCTCCACGATGCTGGACGAATCCATCCCGCTCACCACTTTTGAGTTCGACGAGTGGGGCAACCCGAAAGTCCCGGAGTACTACGAATACATCAAATCCTATTCCCCTTACGACAACGTGGAGCGGAAGGAGTACCCGCATATGCTGGTTACCACAGGCTACTGGGACAGCCAGGTACAGTACTGGGAACCCGCCAAATGGGTGGCCAAGCTGCGGGACTATAAAACGGACGACAACGTGCTGCTGCTGGACACAAACATGGACGTGGGGCACGGCGGGGCATCCGGACGTTTTGAACGCTACAGGCGCACGGCCCTGATGTACGCCTTCCTGCTGCAGCTGGAGCGGGGTGGGTTTTAGTCGGTAAAGGGTTACGATTCCAATTTTTATGATATGAAAAAACTGGTTAATAGCGCCTGGGGCTGCTTGTTTCTCCTGGCAAGCCTTCAAACGATTCCCGCAGGTGCGCAAATCGACCGGGCGGCTGCCGTTGACAGCGTATTTGCCGATTGGGACTCGATGAAAACCCCGGGGGCGGCCCTCGGAATTGTTCAGGACGGGGAACTCGTTTTCTCCAGGGGATACGGCAGCGCTGACCTGGAGCACGACCTGCCGATTACCCCGGAGTCCGTCTTCTACATCGGGTCGGTCTCCAAACAATTCGTCACCTTTTGCATCCTGCTGCTGGAAGAGCAGGGGAAACTCCGGCTGGACGACCCGATCCAGGAGTACCTCCCGGACTTCCCGGAGTACGGGGCGCCCCTGACCATCCGGCATTTTATCCACCATACGAGCGGGGTCCGGGATTACCTGACGCTGATGAACCTGAAGGGGCGGGACTATCTGGACCACATTACTCCGGAGGAAGTCTACCGGCTGATCCGGCGACAGCAGGAGTTGAATTTCACGCCGGGGGAGCGCTACCTGTACAGCAATTCCTGCTATTTTATGCTGGCGATGATTGTCGAGGAAGCCTCGGGCCAGACCATCCGGGATTTTGCCAGGGATCACATCTTTGAGCCGTTGGGCATGACGCAAACCCTGTTCTACGACGATAACCGGGACCTGATCAAAAATCGTGTTTTCAGCTATGCCAAAACCGACGAGGGGTTTGACAACCTGATTATGCGCTTCGACCTGGTGGGCTCCGGGGGAATATACTCCAGCATCCGGGACCTCTACCTCTGGGACCAGAATTTTTACGATAACCAGCTGGGGGCTGGCGGGCAGGCGATCATCGAAAAAATGCAGACCGACGGGAAACTCAGCAGCGGGGAAAGCGCCGGTTACGCCTATGCACTGAATGTCGGCGAATACCGGGGCCTGAAGACCGTCAGCCACGGAGGCGCCCTGGCCGGGTACCGGGCCGAATTGCTGCGGTTCCCGGAGCAGCAGTTCTCCGTCATCCTACTGGCCAACCGGGATGATGCAAACCCCACGGGCAAATGCTACCGGGTGGCAGATCTCTTGCTGGAGGATGCTTTTGAAGAATCGCAAAGCAAAGACCCCGGGCAAATGGCTGCTTCATCAAATACAGCCTCAGATACCCCGGATATTACGCCCCCCGACTTTCTCCCGGAGCAATTGGCCGGGTCTTATGAAGTGCAGCCCGGGCTACTCCTGGAGATGGTGGTCGAAAACGATACGCTTCGGGTGACCCAGAACTGGAACGGGGCCGCCTACCCCCTGGCACACCATAACGGGGCCACCTACCGGATCCCCGGGGATGCCCAAATCGATTTTGTGTTCTCCGACCTGCAGCAGGGTCAGGCCCAGGTAGTGAGTGTATTTCAAAATGGGAACGAAACCAATTGCAGGCGTATCGAACGGGGCGACCCCTCTGCCGCCGACCTGACCTCCTACCCCGGCACCTATTACAGTGAGGAAATCGATGCCACCTATCACATTTTCAAGGAAGATGGCGGGCTGAAATTGCGGATTGAGGATACCGAGCCACGTGAGGTGTCCTACTACGCCCCGGACCAGTTGACCGCCGATGACCTCTTCCTGCGCTTTCGGCGGGAAGGCCCGGGAATTACCGGGTTCCTCCTGGATGCGGGGCGGGTCCAGAATTTGCGGTTCAATAAAATAAATACAGGCGAATAAGCCTGCAATTCCTATCCGGCGACATTAAAAAATAAGCCCGCAACCTCTAAAGGCTGCGGGCTTTCCTGCCATCAGGTGATTCTGGTTTATTCAGCCGGGGCATCCAGCCATTTCGTGCTCAGGTAAGCACTGGAACGGGTAATTTTGCCCTCGTCATTGAAGTCGTGGATATACAGGGCAGGCATCACGATTTTGTGGCCGTCGGCTTTCCGTGTCATCCGGATGTTCCACCAGCTCTGCACCACTTTGCCATCCCGCAGGTCGTACTCCAGGTAATCGGGGTATCCCACCACGTCGATACTCGTAATATCAAACGCTTCCCAGATTTCCTCGTTCCGTGCCTTGGCTTCTTCCAGGGACATCGATTCCCCCCGCTCCATTTCCAGGCTGCTAAACCGGGCCTTCTCGTCAAAGAAGCTATAGGCCGTCTCAAAATCGTCGTGCTCAAAAGCGTGCATCATCCGGCGGACACTGTTGATGTTGTCGTGGTGGTTGTAAATGGTCCCGTTTTCGCGGTCCTGGAAACTCTCGCCAATTTCCCGGTATATCCGCTCGTTGTGGTAACTGATTTCCAGATCCACCTTCCCGTCCTTCAGCCGGTACATCCGGTGGATGGGCACATCGATCTTGACCCCGGAGCCGTTATGGACCCCTTTTAGCTGGCTCCAGTTCTGCACCCAGATAGCCCCGTCCTTGTATTCCAGGGCATCCGGAAAAGATCCCGGGGACGGTTCGATGCTGAGGTAAGAGACGTTGTTTTTCCAAAAGTTGACACGCCCCAGGTATTGTTCTTTAGTAGCGCCTTCGGCGTCCTTGTTCGGCGTAGAACCGTTAAAGGCCCGGAAATCTTCGTGGAGGAATCCCGCCACGGCCGCGCTGTCTCCCGCTACAAAGGCGTCGACCAGGGCGTTGACGGTTTCAATGGCCGGGTGTTCAATATAAATCGTCCCGTTTTTTTTGGATTGTCCATAGGCCATGGTCAGGCCCAGCAGGACAACGATAAGCAGTGCTTTTTTCATTTTAATGGGTTTTGGTTGATTATTTGAATATAGGCAGTCTCAGAAGGTACGAAATAAAAGCAGCCAACCTACCGGAGGATGAAAATAAATTACTGATTTTCAATTATTTATGTGTGGGAAAACTCCTCTGTGCCGATTGAAGTCTTGCGTAGGGGGCCAAGGAGATAAAGGCGTCATTCAGAAAAGGGATAAAGGCAGAAGCCCTGAAGTGGGCCTGGGGAGGATCCGCAGCGCGTCAGTCTATCTCCCCCTCCATCAATTCGAGCATTTCCAGAATGCGGTCGCGAAGCGTCCCGGATTGGATGTTGGTTACCTGGTGGTAGGTGATGGCCTGGGCAATCATGCCCTCGAGTTCGACGTCTTTGAGCACCTCCCGGAGGTCCATGGGCCTGGGTGATTGGTCGATGGTCAGCTTGACGGAATTTTTTTTGTCGAGGGCTTCCGGGGGGGAATAACCATCCTTCCACACGGCATCGTTGATATTCCTGGAGATCCCCAGCCGGTTGTAGGCGGGCCCAAGGATTTCCGAGCGGAATTTCTGGTATTGCAATTCCATTTCCTGCACCTGGTAAACCTCGGAAGACCAGTTAGACAACAGCCGCACCAGAGAATCGTTCCGGATCAGGCGGAGGTTGCTGCTTCCCACGATATCATTCACAATCGGGTCGAATGTAGGGTCCCTGACGAGCTTCCACAAGGCGTCGTATATTGCATTTTCTTCGATGTTTGAAGGGTGGTCGATCTGTTCCAGCAGGAAGTAGATCGCTTCCAGCGCCTCGTTGCGCATAAAAATCTTCTCATCCAGCTGCGCCAGGTTACTTTGGTATTCACTGTGCAACTGTTTTAATATCGACTGTTCCGTTGCCCGTTCCTTCAGGCCCTCGTTCCAGTTGTTGATCTGCAGGGCGATCAAAATCCCGAGGACGACCAGGAAGATCTCGCCAACGGCATAAAGCAAATACCTGCTGAATTTGTTCTCGGCCAGGAGCCTTTGGCGGATTTCAGTGGCGTGAGGATCAAGAATGTCCTCACTAGTTTCGACATAGAATACGTTGGGTTTAGCTCCAGATTCTGGTTTTCG
>CAXQQM010000139.1:0-3362 GCA_964226055.1 Robiginitalea sp.
GCCAGGTTCATGGCGAAAAAAGTGTTTTTCCCGATCGCATCGATCATTTGCTGGTAAGCATCTTCAACGCTGATGGTCGAGTTGATAACCGTGAGGTAATTGACCACCATCAGGCCGACAAAACCCGCCGGGATGAAAAAATATTTCCAGCGGCCCAAATTGCCCCGGTAACCCTGTTCTATGTACATATGGATTTTAATAAAGGAATATTCCAATCCTTCCCGGCCCGATACCATAACTGGCCTTCGGCTGTTTCCAGGGGACTGTCGAAATTATTTGAAAACAAGGAGCCCGTACCCAGGCCCTGTGGCATTTCGGTTTGTTGAGTGGAGGTCCACTGGGCAATGGCGTTCAGCCCGATGTTGCTCTCCAGGGCACTGGTCGCCCACCAGCCGATACCGCGCTCCCCCGCCAGTTCAATCCACTCCTCGCAGGCGGCATACCCACCCACCAGGCTCGGCTTCAGGATGATATAAGCCGGGTGTATCGCGTCCAGGAGCCGGGTTCGCGAGGCCGTGGTGAAATGTCCGATCAACTCCTCGTCCAGGGCTACCGGCAGCGGGCTCTCCCGACAGATCCGGGCCATGGCATCCCACTGACCCTGGCGTATGGGTTGTTCGATGGAATGCAACTCCAATGCGGCGAGTTGTTCCAGTTTGTCCAGGGCCTCCCCGGGGGCAAAGGCGCCGTTTGCATCCACGCGGATCTCCAGGTCGCCCGGGCGGAACTTGCTGCGAATTCCGCGGAGCATCTCCAGTTCCGTGCCGAAATCCAGTGCGCCAATCTTGAGTTTCAGGCACCGGTACCCGGAAGCGATTTTTTTGCGGATCTGGGCCTCCATGAATTCCGGCTCCCCCATCCAGATCAGACCGTTAATCGGGATCGGTTCCCCCTTGAGGAAAGGCGCGTCAAACAAGTGCAAAGGGAAAGGGGACTCCAGTGAACGAAAGGCTTGTTCCAGGCCAAATGTCAGACTCGGCCATTCCGCGAGGTCTTCCCGGAGTCGCTCCAGGCCGCGGTGGGCGTTTTGGCAGGCCCAGTCCAGCCGGTTTTCAAAGTCCGGGCGGTCGTCGGCGCTCAGGCCCCGGAAGAGCCCGCATTCGCCTATCCCCCAGGCATCCCCGTCTTCCAGCAGGATAAACCAGGTTTCCTTCTTGGTAAGTACCCCGCGGGAGGTGCCTCCCGGCCGGATAAAATCCAGGGTGTATTTCGTATGGGATGCCTTCATGGATCGGGGCTAATTTACGCATATTTTAGGGCATTCTGTATCTGCTAACCCGCGATTTGCCGGGCCGAAAACCATCGGGCCCCTAAACGTCAATGGAAGAACCGATTTCCGGGAGCAACAGGGTTTTTCCTGCAGCCTCAAAATCGGCAAGAGCCTGTTCTTTGTCGATCACGATGTAGCCAAATGTGTCGTAGTGAACCCCCAGCACCCGGTCGCAACGGATAAAGTCACAAGCCCGGATCGCATCGGCAACCCCCATGGTAAAATTGTCGCCGATAGGCAGAATGGCCAGGTCGGGTTCCCCGTATTCCGGGATGAGTTTCATGTCCATATGCAGGGCCGTATCCCCTGCGATATAAACCTGCCTGCCACCGCTGCGGAGCAGGAACCCCCCGGGCTGCCCCCCGTAACTGCCATCGGGGAAGGATGAAGTGTGGACGGCATTGACGTATTTAAGCCAGCCAAAGCCAAATTCACGTTCGCCCCCGTGGTTCATAGGATGGCCTTCAAAACCTTTCTTTTCAAAATGGGAGACGATTTCGTAATTGCTGATAATCGTAACGCCTTTGCCCGCCAGTTTGTCCACATCCAGGATGTGGTCCTGATGGGCATGGGTCAACAGGATGTAATCCGGCTTGAGGCTGCTCAGGTCAATCCGGTCCTTTGCCAGTTCGTTCCCGCTGATGAACGGGTCTACGACCAGGGTGTGTTTTTCAGTCTGGATCTTCAGGGCGGCATGCCCGAGGTAAGTAATCTTCATGGGAGCGCGTTTTCTCCCAAACTTATTAAAAATTGAACCAAAAACGTACGCCCTCGCCTGTTTTGTCAATGTTCAAATTGGACTGTAATTGGTTCACAAGGCGCTGGATAAGTCGAATCCCCATGGAATTGTTCGCCCGTTCCTCGGAGTCTTCCGAGAGGCCCACGCCGTTATCGGTGTATTCAAAGAACCCGCCGTCACCCGTCTTGCGGATATGAATATAGATTTTCCCCTCCATGTCGTCGTCCGGGAAGGCGTATTTGAACGAATTTGAAACCAGTTCATTCAAGATGAGACCAAAGGGGATGGCCCGGTCGATATCCAACTCCACCCCTTCTGCGTCGATGGCAATATTGATATTGTGCCCGCCTTTTTTAAAAACCGATTGTACACTGTTGATCAGGCTTTCGATATACCCCTGCATCTCGATGACGGACAGGTCGTCGTTCTGGTAGAGTTTCTGGTGGATCAGGGCCATGGCCTTGACCCGGGTCTTGCCTTCCTCAAGGGCTTCGATAGCCGCCCGGCTCCGGGTATTCTTTGTCTGCAGGCTCAACAGGCTGGATACCATCTGCAGGTTGTTTTTCACCCGGTGGTGGATTTCCTTGAGCAGGGAATCCTTCTCCACCAGGGAGTTTTCGATAATGTGCTTTTGCTCGGCAATGAGTCGCTGGTTCTTAATACTTTTCAGGTAGGCGTAAACCAGTCCCGCAAAACCCAGCAAGGTAAATACGAGCGAAATAAATACCAGGTTGATCCGCATGTCCTGGGCCTGCAGTTCGGCCCGCCCCTTTTCCAGTTCCTGCCGCTGCTCGTTTACCATGATTTTTGAATTCTCGAGTTCTTCATTGGCGACGATGGCCAGCAGCTGTTGCTTCCTCCGGGAGGATTCTGCCCGGTCGATGGAGTCCTGCAGGCGCGCGTTGCGGCGTAGGTAGCGTACCTCACTGCCATAATCCTCGATCCGGTCATAGTAATAGGCCAGCAGCCGGTTGCGCTGCAGGACGAGTTCCACGGGTATCCCTGAAAAGTCCATTTCCAGGTATTCACGCGCCTTTTCGAGGTTGCCGAGTTCCATGTGGGCCTCGGCCAGGGCCAGGGTGTTTTCAGCGATCTCCGGCTTGTACATCTCCCGGTGTTGGTCCTCCAGGACCGCAATGCTGTTTTCCAGGTGCGGCAAGGCCTCCCGGTATTGGGTGAGCTGGACATTAGACGTCCCGATATTCCCTTCGATGATTGCCTTGAGCAATTCCGCCTGGGCCACTTCCTTATCGGTCTTGACATTTTGAATATCGTTCATATACACCACGATATACCCCTGTGCCTTTTTAAAATAGGAAAGTGCGGCCGCCGCCGTGTTGTCCTTCAGTAAAA
>CAXQQM010000140.1:0-4303 GCA_964226055.1 Robiginitalea sp.
GGGGAAAAATGGTTGGATCCCGAAGTCTTTAAGCCGGCCCTCAAGGAAAGCAGCCGCCTGTTCCAAGCCTTCGGAGCCGGTATCCCGCCCCCCCAGTTCATCTGAAGCCAGGAAGGAGACGATACCCTGCATCGCCAGGGAGTCGCTGAAATCGCGGTATTGTTCCGGCCCGCATGCCAGCTGCCGCCCGGCTCCGCAGGATCCGAGGAACACGACCAGGCTACTGGCAAACATCCCGATCAGCAGTCGGAAATTCTTCCGCGGGACCCGGTGGTATTTCATTTAGGCCAGCATCGTTACGGGATGCTCCAAATAAGCGCGCAGGGTTTGCAGGAACTGCGCCCCGGTAGCGCCGTCCACCGTACGGTGGTCACAGGCCAGGGTGATGGTCATCGTATGGCCGACGACGATCTGGCCGTCCCGGACCACCGGTTTCTCCACAATAGTCCCCACCGACAGGGTGGCCGAGGTGGGCTGGTTGATAATGGATGTAAACTCCCGGATGCCAAACATCCCCAAATTGGAGACTGTAAAAGTACTCCCCTCCATCTCGGCAGGGGTCAGTTTCTTGTTGCGCGCCCGCCCGGCGAGATCTTTGACGGACGCCCCGATGGCCGTCAGGCTCATCTGGTCCGTAAACTTCAGTACGGGTACCACCAGTCCTTCTTCAACGGCTACTGCAACGCCGATATGCACATGGCCATTGTACCGCGTGGTATCCCCATTCCAGGTCGTGTTGACCTGCGGGTGCTTCCGAAGGGCCATTGCACAGGCCTTGACGACCATATCGTTAAAAGACACCTTAGTGTCCGGCAATTCATTGATCCGTGCCCGGGAAGCCATGGCCTGGCTCATATCCACCTCGATGGTCAGGTAGTAGTGGGGGGCGGAGAACTTGGATTCGCTCAGGCGCTTGGCAATAACCTTCCGCATCTGCGAATTCTTTACCTCTTCCACAGATTCCTCCCCGGCAGGGGCCATGGAGGCTGCAGAGGCGGGAACGGCCTGCTCGGCCGGGGCTTTTGCCGCAGCGTCGCCTGCACTTGCCGCCGGTTTGGCAGAAGGGGTGTAATTCTCTATATCCCGCTTGACGATCCGCCCGTTGTCGCCGGAACCTTCCACATCGCTGAGGTCGATACCTTTTTCCTCGGCCATTTTCCGCGCCAGGGGCGAAACGAAGATCCGACCATCTCCCGATGACCCGCCGGATTTGGGTTCCCCACCGCCAGAAGCCTCTTTCCCGGCCGGTTCCGACTTATTGTCGGCGCTTTCCTCTTTGGGCTCAGCCGCTTTTTCTTCACCAGATGCCTTGTCGCCGGACCCGCTGCCGGCCGACAAGACAGCCTCGACATCCGTTCCCTCGGGTCCGATTACCGCAAGGACTGCATCCACCGGGGCGGAATCGCCTTCTTCAATCCCAATATGCAACAGCGTCCCGGAATAAAAGGACTCGAATTCCATGGTGGCCTTGTCCGTTTCGATCTCGGCCAAAATATCTCCTTCTTCTACAGCGTCCCCTTTTTTCTTGATCCAGGAGGCAACTGTGCCTTCTTCCATCGTGTCGCTCAGTCGGGGCATGCGGATTATTTCCACGCCCTCTGGGATCTCGGCCTTCCCTCCGGCATCATCCCCTGAAGGCGCTTCCGCTTCCCCCGATCCGCCATTCGCTGCATCCTGAGAATCGGTCGTTTCTTCCTTGTCGTCATCCGAACCGGCACCGTTCGAACCATCCCCGTCGATCAGGCCCGATATATCTTCGCCTTCCTCCCCGACGATGGCCAGGAGCGCGTCTACGGGTGCGCCGTCTCCCTCTTCAATCCCAATGTGGAGCAGGGTGCCCTCATAAAAGGACTCGAATTCCATGGTCGCCTTGTCCGTTTCGATTTCGGCAAGGATATCGCCTTCTTCGATCTTATCTCCGACCTGTTTCAGCCATTTTGCCACGGTTCCTTCCTCCATGGTATCGCTGAGCCGGGGCATTTTTATGTTTTCTGCCATCTGCTGAATCTTATAATTTATGGGCCAGGAACGGGTAGTCTTCCTGTTCGTATACCGTATCGTAAAGTTGTTCCACCGGCGGGAAATCCGATTCTTCCGCGAACTTTTCGCATTCCTTCACCCGCTGTTTGACCCTTTTGTCGATTTCCGAAATTTCCTCATCCGTGGCATAGCGCTTGTCTTTGATCACGTCGAGCACCTGGGTAATCGGGTCGATTTTCTTGTATTCCTCCACTTCTTCCTTGGTCCGGTAGTGCTGGGCATCGGACATGGAGTGGCCGCGATAGCGGTAGGTCTTCATTTCCAGGAAAGTGGGCCCACCCCCGGTGCGAGCGCGCTCTACCGCCTTGTGGACTTCCTCCGCGACGGTCACCGGATCCATGCCGTCTACCGGGCCGCAGGGCATTTCGTACCCGAGTCCGAGCTTCCAGATTTCCGTGGAGTGCGCCGTACGCGCTACAGAGGTACCCATGGCGTAGCCGTTGTTTTCACAGATAAAAACGACCGGCAATTGCCAGAGCATGGCCAGGTTGAAGGCTTCGTGCAGGCTTCCCTGGCGGACTGCCCCATCCCCCATATAACACAGGGTTACGGCGTCCCGCTCAAAATACTTATCGGCAAAGGCGAGCCCGGCCCCCAGCGGGATCTGTCCGCCTACGATGCCATGACCGCCGTAAAAGCGGTGTTCTTTGGAGAAAATATGCATGGAACCGCCCATTCCCTTGGAGGTGCCGGTTACCTTACCGTACAATTCGGCCATCACGCGTTTCGGGTCCACCCCCAACCCGATGGGCTGCACGTGGTTCCTGTAGGCGGTGATCATCCGGTCTTTTTCCATATCCATGGCGTGGAGAGAACCGGCCAGCACCGCTTCCTGGCCGTTGTACAGGTGCAGGAACCCGCGGACCTTTTGTTGTATATATACGGCGGCGAGCTTGTCCTCGAACTTCCGCCAGAACAGCATATCCTCATACCACTTGAGATATACTTCCTTGGTAACTTTTTTCATTCAGATTGGTTTTATCTCGCTTCCCGGTGCTTCGGAAATCCCGGCATGCCGCCGATTCCCCCGGGGTAGGGAAGCAAAAATACATATTAAATTATTCATGAAAAAATGGGAATCCCGATTGGGTTTTTGCGGGGCCTGATGGGGTCAGGAAAGGAATTCCGGGTCGAATCCAAGGGGCAGCAAAGCGCGTACGGACGGGCATTCGTATACGCTGCCCTCCCCGGCCTGCAACAGGATCCGGATCGGGTCGTCCTGCCGGTGTTCGTATTCCAGCAGGGATTGCCTGCAATTCCCGCAGGGGGCAGCGGGCTTGTGGAGGCTTTCCCCGGGGTTCCCAACATAGACGGCAAGGGTACGGATCGGGGTTCCAGGGAACCGGGCGCCGGCCTGGAATACGGCAACCCGTTCCGCGCAAAGCCCGGACGGGTAGGAGGCGTTTTCCTGGTTGCTGCCGATGACTACTTCCCCGCTTGCCAGGACTATCGCCGCACCCACGGGGAATCGGGAATACGGGGAATAGGAACCGGAAGTTGCCTCGCGGGCAGCTGCCAGCAATGCCCGGTCTTCATCCGGGAGTTTCGCGGGATCCGGGTAGATGTTCAGGTCAAATCCGATATGTCGTTTCTCCATGGGTTAAAAGATACGGAATTGGGCGTGGCGGGCATAAAAAAGGGACGGGCATAAAAAAACCTGCCCGGGGGGCAGGTTGGATTCTTGAATTGCGCCGTGGCTAGTCGTTGTAGAATTCTTCCCCCAGGGCAAAGCTGAGCGAAAAGCGCAGCGTGTTTTCCAGCGGGTTGCGGACCTGTGCCGTGGAGAACAGGTAGGACAGGTCGATTTGTACGTTGTTGTACCGGAAACCGGCACCCAGGCTAAAGAACTTCCGGAAGCCTTTTTCCTCGGATTCGTTGAAGTAGCCCCCTCGCAGCATAAACTGGTCGCGGTATTTGTATTCGGCCCCCAGGGCCCAGGTCATTTCCTTGAGCTCTTCCCCGAAGCCGTCCGGGGCATCGCCCAGGGAGGTGAAGACACCTTCGAAGAAACCGATATTCTGGTATTCCTGGTTGTCGTCTGCATCCAGGTCGCCGTCCCCGTCAAAATCCTGGGGAGTCGGGACCAGGAGCTTATTGACTTCCGCCGTAAGGGAAAGCACGTTGTCGAAGTCGAAAATAAAGTCAAACCCGCCGCCGAGTCCGAGGTTGGTGGGCAGGAAGTTCTCCTGTCCCCCGTCGTCGTATTTGATCTTGCCACCCAGGTTGGAAATGTTGAACCCGGCGCGCCAGCGACCGTCAAAAC
>CAXQQM010000141.1:0-2903 GCA_964226055.1 Robiginitalea sp.
GCTGCCTGGCAGGCGGGGGCCCAGGAATTGAATTGTACGGTCACCGTCAATTCAGACCAGGTTTCCCAGACAAACCAACAGATATTCAGGACCCTGGAACGCTCCCTGACCGAATTCGTGAACAAAACGCGCTGGACGGACCGCGTTTACAGGGAAAACGAGCGGGTCAATTGCCGGATGTTTATCACAGTCACGAACTTCGATTCGAACCGCTTCGAGGCGACTATCCAGATCCAGTCATCCCGGCCGGTTTTCAATACCTCGTATGAAACCCCGATCCTGAATTACAAGGACGACAAGTTTAATTTTGAATATATCGAATTCCAGCCCCTGGTCTTCAATGAAAACAATTTCAGTTCCAACCTGGTTGGAGTCGTGGCCTATTACGCCTACATCATGCTCGGGCTGGATGCGGATACCTTCCAGCTGGAAGGGGGGTCCGACCTGTATAACCAGGCCCGGGCCATCGTTACCCAGGCACAGGGCAACAATTACCCGGGCTGGGGGCAGACCGCCACCGACAACCGCACCAGGTTCCAGTTGGTGGACAACCTGCTGTCCAACACCTTTAGGGAGTACCGGATTGCCCTGTACAATTACCACCGGAAGGGGCTCGACATCATGGCGGACAACAACAGTACGGGGAAACAAGTGATTGCCGGGTCCCTGCGCTTGTTTGAAACCCTGATACAGCGGCGTCCAAATGCCTTTCTGATCCAGACGTTTTTCGATGCCAAGGCCGAGGAAATCCAGAATATCTTTTCAGACGGCCCGAAAGTGGATATTGTCCAGCTCAAGGAAACGCTCAACCGGGTGGCGCCATTTTATGCGAGTACCTGGAATCAAATCACCTATTAAGCGTTAGCGGATTGCAGTGATTCTGCTATCTTTACAGGCAGTAATCGACTGCCTGTATGCTCACCCACCTAGCCATTCGGAATTATGCCCTTATCGAGGACCTGCGTGTCGATTTCGAAGGGGGGCTCACTACCATCACTGGGGAAACCGGGGCGGGGAAATCCATCCTCCTGGAAAGCCTTGGCCTCGTGCTCGGCAACCGTGCGGACCGTGCCGCGTTGCGAGATACGGAAAAGAAATGCGTGGTGGAGGCCGAATTTGCGGTTGGTGCCTACCCGGGCGTACGGGAGTTCTTTGAATCCCGCGACCTGGACTACGAGGCCCAAACCCTGTTGAGGCGTGAGATCCGGCCCAATGGAAAATCCCGGGCATTTATCAATGACACCCCGGTAACCCTCGGCGTTATGGAGGAACTCGGACAGCGGCTCATCGATGTACATTCCCAGCACCAGACTTTGGAACTCACCGACCGGGATTTCCAGTTGCGCGTCGTGGATGCGCTGGCCGGCAACGGGCCCCTGCTGGAATCCTACCGGGAAACCCGGAAATCCTACCTGGAAATGGAAAAGCAACTCCAGGCCCTGCGCGACGAGCGGGACCTGGCCTTCCGGGAGCAGGATTACAACGAATTTTTACTGGGGGAACTCAGCGGGGCCAACCTGGAACCGGGGATGCAGGAACGCCTGGAAGAGCAGCAGGCCACGCTCAGTAACTCCGAACAAATCATCGGCATGCTGGGCAATGCGGACCAGGTGATGCAGGAGGAAGAGTACGGCTTGCTGGCCATGCTCGGGCGACTGCGCCAGATTACGTCCAAACTCGCGTCCTACGGTTCCCGTTTTACCCAGTTGCACGAAAGGGTCCAGTCCCTGGTCATTGAAGCTGACGATCTCGCTTCGGAATTTGTCGACCTGACGGAGCAGCAGCAACCAGATCCGGACGCCCTGGAAAAAGTGAACGGCCAGCTGGGCCGATTGTACGATTTACAGAAGAAACACCAGGCGGGAACCGTAGAGGAATTGATTGCCGTCCGGGATTCCCTTTCCAGGAAAGTGCACGATACGGCCCAGCTCGAAACCGATATTGAGCAGCTGGAGGGGAAAATCGATAAATTACAGGCTACGCTCAACCGGATTGCCGGGCAGTTGTCCGACCGGCGTGGCGAGGTCCTGCCGGGATTCACGGAGGATTTGAGAAAGGAACTCGTGGAGCTCGGAATCCCCAATGCGTCCTTTACCTGGGAATTGCTGCAGCGGGAAGCCTTCGGGCCGAGTGGTCGCGATGTACTGGAATTGCTGTTTACCGCCAATAAGGGGGGCAACTATGGGTCCCTTAAAAAATCAGCTTCCGGGGGGGAATTGTCCCGTATCATGCTCGCCATCAAGGCGCGGTTGGCGGCATTTGAAGCCCTGCCGACCATGATGTTTGATGAAATAGATACAGGGGTATCCGGGGAAATATCGAACCGTATGGGGGATATCATGCGCGAAATGAGCCGCCACATGCAGGTGTTTGCCATTACCCACCTGCCCCAGGTAGCCTCCAAGGGGCACCAGCAATACAAGGTGTACAAAGAGGACGTCGAAGGCCGTACCACCACCCGGATCCGCCAACTTACTCAGGAAGAACGCATCCAGGAACTCGCCCAGATGCTCGGGGGCAGCCAGCTGACGGATACCGCCCTGACCCATGCGCGCGAACTGCTGAACTAGCCGCTGAAAACAGGCAAAGCCGGCGCGCCGTTGCCGGAGTTGCCATAGACGGAAAATCCTTCAATTTAGCTATCTTTGGAACTGTTAAACAAAGCGACAAACCATGGCATATAACTTATTGAAAGGTAAAAAGGGGATTATTTTCGGCGCATTGGATGAAAACTCCATCGCCTGGAAGACGGCAGAAAGAGTCCACGCGGAAGGCGGGACTTTCGTGTTGACCAATGCCCCGATAGCCATGCGCATGGGCCAGATCAATGCCCTGGCGGAGAAAACCGGCTCGCAGATCATACCGGCCGACGCCACCAGCGAAGAGGATTTGAAGAACCTCGT
>CAXQQM010000142.1:0-2894 GCA_964226055.1 Robiginitalea sp.
CCGGGGAAGTCATCCCTGCCAGCGCGAAGACGGGACTGGGGATCCAGGAGATCCTCACGGCCATTATCGAGCGCGTACCGGCCCCGGCCGGCGACCCGGAGGCCCCGCTGCAGGCCCTGGTCTTTGACTCGGTCTACAACCCCTTCCGGGGCGTGGAAACCTACTTCCGGGTAATGAACGGGGAAATCCGCAAAGGCCAGCACATCAAATTCGTCGCCACGGGTAAAAAATACCACGCAGATGAAATCGGGACGCTGAAACTCAAACAGCTGCCGAAACAAAAAATTTCCACCGGCGATGTGGGCTACCTGATTACCGGGATCAAGGACGCCCGGGAAGTCAAGGTGGGGGACACCATTACGGATGCCGCCAACCCGACCCCCAAGGCGATTGCCGGTTTCGAGGACGTCAAACCCATGGTTTTTGCCGGGATCTATCCGGTGGACACCGAGGATTTTGAGGAGCTGCGCGCCTCCATGGAGAAGCTCCAGCTCAACGATGCCTCCCTGGTCTTTACCCCGGAGAGCAGTGCGGCCCTGGGCTTCGGTTTCCGCTGCGGCTTCCTCGGGATGCTCCATATGGAGATCATCCAGGAACGCCTGGAGCGGGAATTCGACATGACGGTCATCACCACGGTACCCAACGTGAGCTATTTCGCCTACACGACCAAGGACCCGGAAACGCCCTTTATCGTCAACAACCCCTCGGATTTGCCCGACCCCTCCACGATCAGCCGGGTGGAAGAGCCCTTTATCAAGGCCACCATTATCACCAAGTCGGATTTTGTAGGGAATGTGATGTCGCTCTGCATCGACAAGCGGGGGGAGATCACCGGGCAGACCTACCTGACCCAGGACCGGGTGGAACTCACCTTTGACATGCCCCTGGCCGAGATCGTCTTCGACTTCTACGACCGCCTGAAAACCGTGTCCAAGGGGTATGCCTCCTTCGATTACAGCCCCATCGGCATGCGGACCTCCAAGCTAGTGCGGGTGGACATCCTGCTGAATGCCCAGCCCGTCGATGCGCTTTCCGCCCTGGTGCACTTTGACAACGCCTACGACATCGGCAAGCGGATGTGCGAGAAACTCAAGGAATTGATCCCCCGCCAGCAATTCGACATCCCGATCCAGGCGGCTATCGGCTCCAAGGTCATCTCCCGGGAAACCATCAAGGCGCTTCGGAAGGACGTGACCGCCAAGTGTTACGGGGGGGATATTTCCCGGAAGCGGAAACTCCTTGAAAAGCAGAAAAAAGGGAAAAAGCGGATGCGCCAGGTGGGCAACGTGGAAATCCCCCAGCAGGCGTTTATGGCCGTCCTGAAGCTGAACGATTGATCAGTTCCCCTGGGAGCCGTTGTTGTTTTTCCTGGCAGGCTGCTGGCCGTTGCCGTTGTTTTGTGCCTCACCCTCGTCTGATTCCCGTTCAAAAACCTTCCCCAGGTACACGAGTTTAAAGCCCTCGGTAATGTCCGTAAAATCCTTGGAATAGGACGGGATGATAATCAGGTCGCCCTCCGGTTCCTTGAGGAAAAGCGGGATGATGTCGTCATCGGCCTTGGTGATCTCGATCAGTCCCTCGTAGTGTTGCTGGTCCTTCAGTTCTACCTCGTGGATGGACGGGTAGTGCCGGGTAGCCTCGGCCAGTTTCACATAGTCGTCGGTATGGGAGAACAGCCCCTCCTTGGGGTTGTTTTCCGGGTCGCTCATTTCGTCGGAGTCCACCAGGCGGAAAGAACCGTGCTCCCCGAATTGCGTCCGGAACTTCTCGATGGCGTATTTGTTGATCTGTGAATTGGGGGTAAGCGCCATCAGGTAGCCAATATCACTGAGCTCGACATTGTCGATCAGGGCGTCCGAATAGATATCGGCCGAGAAAGCCTCCATCCCGAGTTTTTTGGCCTTTTCTATATTCGTTGTATTCGTGTCGATCATCACCACGTGGCGGTCGTTGTTATGCAGGTACTGGCCTATCAGGCGGGAGGGCTTGGAAGCGCCGATAATCAGGATGCCTTCGGATTTCTTCAGGAAAACCCCGACAATCTGGGCGAAGTACCTCGCCGTGGTGGCGTTGAGAAGTACCGTCCCCAGTACGATCATAAATACCAACGGGGTGATGAATTCCGCACCCGGCACCTCCTGGTCGATGAGTTTCGAGCCAAACAGGGAGGCGATACCGGCAGCGACAATCCCCCTCGGGCCCACCCAGCCGATAAACAGCCGTTCGTTCAATTTCAACCGGGAGCCAAAAGCCGAGAGAAACACCCCCGCCGGCCGGATCAGCAGCACGATGACGGCGAACAGCAAAACGGTATCCCAGGTGTAGATTAGCCGGAGGTCTTCCAAATCGATGTTTGCCGCCAGGACGATAAAGAGGATCGAGATGAGCAGCACACTCAGGGACTCTTTGAAATAAAGCAGTTCTTTCAGGTTGGGCAGCTGGGTGTTCCCCATGACCATCCCCATGACCACCACTGCCAGCAGGCCGGATTCCTTGGCAAACACGTCAGAGAGGACAAAAACGCCCAGGACGGTGGACAATGCCACAACATTGAGCAGGTAGTGGGGTACGAAATCTTTTTTGATCACAAAAGCCAGGGCGTGGGCAAAGGTGAAACCGAAGGTGAAACCGAAAAGCAGGATCTTCCCAAATTCCACCAGGGCAGTGCCCGTATAGGCCTGGCCGCCCCCAACGCTGATGAATTCATAGACCAGTACGGCCACCAGGGCCCCGATCGGGTCAATCAGGATCCCCTCCCATTTTAACACGGCCGAAACATCTTTTTTCAGCGGAATGTTCCGCAGAATGGGGGTGATCACCGTCGGGCCCGTCACGATAATCAGGCCGCTGAAAAGGAAGGAAATCTGCCAGGAGAGGCCGAAGATGAGGTGGGC
>CAXQQM010000143.1:0-3379 GCA_964226055.1 Robiginitalea sp.
TAGTACCCCCCGTTCTGCAGGAAATAGCCGCGGTCCGGGTCGTTCCCGAATGTCGGCATCATGATCCCCGCCGTCCGGCCGGTGGTAAGGGGGAAATAGGCAAAAGGCAGTGCGATCGGGGTAGGGACGTCCACGATATAGAGGTTGCTGAATCCTGCAATCACCTTTTTCTTGGGGACGAATTTGGCCTTTCGTACGCGGATATAATAGTCCGGGTCGATCGTATCCTTGGAGGTGGTCAGCTTTCCCTCACTCAGGAAGTAAACCGAATCGTTCTCCTTTTTGGTCCGCTGCGCATACACCTTCATCGCATCGCTCCCCAGCTGGCCGAGCCCGGCCTGCTGTTCGGTCCGGGAATTCCAGATAATGGCCTTTTCCGTGTCGAAATTAAAGCGGATGGAATCCGGGATAACCTCCTGGTCGCCCTGTTTAAAGAAGGGGAGTTGGGAATAGTTCCCCAGGGAGTCCTTCATCCTGCCGGCATACACCTCGTTGCGGACATAGTCAAGGACGATAATCCCCGCTTTGAGCTCCGTGTCCTGATAATAGATTTCGGCTTCGTTGTAAAGGTATATTTTCTGCTCCTTCCTGCTGATCCGCACGTAGTCTTTGGCGGTGTATTTTATCTGGTCCATAATCGTGCCCTGGGTGCCCGGGGCAGTAGCCTGGGCCGAGTCCTGCGGCACCTCCACACCCGGGAGGTCGCGCAGTACCTGCGGGGCAGCCAGCGTATCGCCAAGAGGCTTGATCGGAAGGGGCCGGGCGATGTCTTCCTGCGCCCAAAAAATCCCCGGGACCAATACCATGAGACCCAGTAAAAGAAACAGTTGTCTATTTGATTGCAAGTTGATAAGTCCTATTTTTGTACGGGTCGGCAACGGAATCAGTGGTCAAACTTACATATTTTTCCCGCTGGATCGTGCAAATTAGAACAAATTTAACCCGCTTGAAATTGGATACATACTCGAGAAACAGGGCGATGCGAAGGATCGTTGAGCTGGGCGTCCTGTGGTTGTTTTCCACCGCTCTAACCGCACAGGCACCCCCCACAAGGGCTGGGGCCGCAGACCCGTTTACCGTGGTCCTGGACGCCGGCCACGGAGGCCACGACCCGGGCAACCTCGGCAATGGCTACCTGGAAAAGAATATTGCGCTGAACATTGTGCTGGAGGTGGGGAAGGCCCTGGAAAAAGAGCCTAACACGGAGGTCATCTACACGCGGAAGGACGACAGCTTTGTGGACCTCTACGTCCGCGGGGAGATTGCCAATAAGGCCAAGGCCGATTTGTTTGTCTCGGTGCATTGCGACTCCCATACCTCCAACGCGCATGGGGCCGGGACCTTTGTTTTAGGGCTTCACGCCAATGAGCAGAATTTCGAAATAGCCAAGAAGGAAAACTCGGTGATCTACCTGGAGGACAATTACGAGACGCGATATGCGGAATACGATATCAATTCCCCGGAGTCTGTCATTGGCCTGACCATTATGCAAGAGGAATTCCTGGACCAGAGCATCCTGCTCGGCAAACTGATGCAGGACCGGTTTACCGGCGACCTGAAACGCAATGACCGGAAAGTCAAGCAGGCCGGGTTTATTGTACTCCACCAGACGTTTATGCCCAGTGTATTGGTGGAAACCGGATTTTTGACCAACAAGGATGAGGGGCGCTACCTGAATTCCCCGGAAGGGCAGCGGGAAATGGGCCGGGCCATTGCCGATGCCATCCTGGCCTACCAGGAAAGCCTGGGAACCGAGCCCAACCCGGGCCTGCCGGGAACCGGGCAACCCGCGGAAACCTCCTCCGCATCTTCCGAATCGCCGACCCCAACATCCAAACCTGTTGATTCCGGGTTGAAACCCGCACCAACCGTACCTCCGGAGGGAAAGAAAACGGACCCGGCGGAAGTGAAAACGGATAAAGACCCGGTTGCCGATTCGCAAACCTCAAGCCAGCTTGCGGAAGGAAACGGGAAGGCATCTGAGGAAAAAACCCAGGTGCAAAATGTGGAGCCAACCGGCGGGGCACCTGCTTCGGGCAATGCGGAATCGACCAAAAACCGGGCCGAGGCCCTCGACATCAATTTCAAGGTGCAGTTGGTGGCTGTCAGCCGGGATCCGGACCTGAACCCGAATAATTTCAACGGACTGCCGGGGCTCTCCAAGGAGCGTCACGGGCAGATTTTCCGGGTTCTCTACGGGGATACCCGTTCCTATTCGGATGCGGAAAAATTGCAGTCCATCGCCTGGCAACGGGGCTATCCGTCGGCCTATATCGTGGCGTATCGGGCGGGGGAACGCATCCCCGTCCCGGAAGCGCTCGCACTGCTGCGGGATTGAATGCTCCCATCCAAAAATTATTTCTAATTTTGTTAGGAACCCAACACAGCGCTATTGAAACTCTCCAGGGAAATAAAAACAGGAATTATCGTAGTCGGCGGCATCCTGTTATTCATCTTAGGCTTCTCTTACCTCAAATCCACCCCGCTTTTTGACGACAGCAAAACCTTCTATGCGGTTTACGACCACGTGGGCGGTTTGCAGACCGGTACATCGGTAAGCATCAACGGATATACGGTAGGTACCGTCAACGACATCCGGTTCAGGGACAGTTCCGGGAAACTTCTGGTGACATTCAGCGTAAACAAGAATTTTGATTTTTCCCAAAACAGCCAGGCCGAGTTGTTCGATACGGGGATCATCGGCGGGAAGGGCATACAGATCCAGCCTGTCTTTGACGGGGCGCCCATGGCAAAGAGCGGGGACACCCTGCCGTCCAGCATCCGCCCGGGGCTTACCGAATTGGTACAACAA
Organism: Robiginitalea sp.; assembly: GCA_964226055.1. Taxonomy (GTDB): domain Bacteria; phylum Bacteroidota; class Bacteroidia; order Flavobacteriales; family Flavobacteriaceae; genus Robiginitalea. Next base: position 2,813 of record CAXQQM010000143.1, read on the forward strand.
AAATTGACCCCCCTTCAAATGAAGGTAGAGGGGGCCGTTTCCAACGCGGATTCCCTGCTGATCAACTTTAACCAGGTTTTGGACGACGCTACCAAGGAGAACCTCCGCCAGGGTATCGAAGGGCTCAACAACCTGGTCAGCAGCTTCCAGAAGACGGCAGACGGCATTAACCAGCTGCTCGGTAACAACCAGACGCAACTGGACAGTACCATCGACAACTTCGGCCGCATATCGGCGAATCTGGCGGGTGTTTCGGATACGCTTGCCAACGCCGGGCTGGGGGAGACCGTGGAACAGTTGCAGGAGACCCTTACCAACCTCAGTGCCGTAATCGCCCGGATTGAAAGTGGTGAGGGGACCATGGGAAGGCTTATGAAGGACGAATCCCTGTACGAAAACCTCTCGGAGGCCTCCAGGGAACTCGACCTGCTCCTCCAGGATATCCTCATGAACACCAAATGGTATGTGAACGTTACGGTTTTCGGGAAAAAGAAAAAAGAATACACTTTGCCGGAAGAGGATCCGGATGAGAACAAGCAACACTAATAATGCAATACCTCCACAACA
>CAXQQM010000144.1:0-8165 GCA_964226055.1 Robiginitalea sp.
CGGCTGCCCGCTTGGCGTTGACAAGGACCATCTTTTCCTTGTCGGCGGAAGCCACGGTAACCACCTTGGGCATTACATTGACCGAAGCGGGTTCCAGGTATTGCCGTTCACTCGAACCGAAGAGCCAGAGCGGATTGATTTTAAACTGCCTCAGCAACTCGGAAACCACCATGCCGGACAATTTGGTCCTGCCCCGTTCGATATCGGCGGTGGTGCTGGGTATCCCCAGCAATTCCGCAAATTCCGCCTGGGTGTACCCCAATTGCCGCCGGACTTCCGTAAACCGCCTGGTGCTGATTTCCTGTTCCATATGTTCCTGTATATGGCCGCTCTTTACGGCCCGTTTCCTTTCAAAGATACATTATCTGGAATATTTCCAAAATATTTTTCGGATTTATTCCATATTTCGGAATATTTACATATTTTTGGAATATATCCATATTATAAATGGATTCCTTCCCAGAGGGATTGTTAAGGAATCACTGAATACAAAGCAAATGGAAACAGGCAGTTGTTTGATTTACGACGGAACATTTGAAGGATTTATGACCGCAGTGGCAACGGCGCTGGAAAAACAGCTGCCGGTTGCCCAAATATCTGCTAAAGCTGTTCCCCAGGGTGGATTATTTGTCAGCGAACGGCAAATCGCGCCCAACCGCCGGCTTGCAAAAGCGCTTTGGGATGCCGTTGGCAACAAGGGTTCCGGCTTGCAGCGGCTGGTGTATTTTGCCTTCCTTGCTGCCAGGCAAGGGAAAGAATTGGCGATTTTCAATTATTTAAAACTCTTGTTACAAGAGGAAAACGAGGCGGAAGAGGACAATGAGATGGAACTGGACAGCCGTCCGGAACTACGCAACCGCCTCGAGGCCTGGGCAACACAGGTTGAAGGGGAAAAACTCGCCATTGAATCCAGCCTGGCCTTTAATGACGGTGCTTCCGGGATCCCCTGTGGGTTAATCGCCCCCCGGCACGAAGTCTTACCCCTGCTGTCCCGGTATTTCAGGCTGCGCTTTGGCAATTCCCCCTGGATTGTTTTTGATACCAGGCGGCAATATGGGTTGAAGAGCGAAAACGGCGCGGTCACTGTCATCCGGCACAGCCCCGGCGTGCGGGACGCGATTATACGGGGGCCGCAGACGGAATCGCACCTCATGGGGTCCTCCCCCCAGAGGGCATATCGCACCGCCGTATAAGGCTTTACCTGGTGCGTTCCCCGACGAACTGGTCGCTCTGCGATTTAAACAAGACATTAAACGTCGTCAGGCTCCCATAAATCCGGGTGATGTATTGCTGCAGGTCTACTTTATCTGAATCGTCCAGCCCTTTATGGGAATTAATCCGTTGTTCCATTACGCGCAACCGGTCGCGCACCATGACGATTTTATGAAAGAAGGTATCGATGGGCAATTCCTTGACCGACAGGTTCGCATCCCCGGGCTTCAGGGTCAACGTCCCCCCTTTCCATTTGTCGGCAATCGGCACGAGGCTGGTGGCATCACTCCAGCGGCGGAGGATGCCGATCAGGCTGGTTTCAATATCCGTAAAGCTCACCGAATCCACGTCGTCATGGAGGGCTTCGATCACCTCAAATTGTGAATCGATATCAATTGTTTCCAGGCCGGAATCCAGGAAGGAAACCCAGTAATGCCGCGAGCTCACATTGACGACAACGCCTTTGCCATGTTCTTCATGGTCGATTCTTGAACCTATTCCGAGTAATTGCATTGTTCTGAATTTTAGATGCGTGCTAAATTAGCAGAGTACCGGGAATAAGCAAAACACAGGGCGTACCGGCTTCGGAATTCGCGCGCAAAATCGTACTTTTGCAACCTTTCAGAAATTAAATGGCAGAAACCGAAGAAACGATTGATGTACAGGGTGCCCGAACGCATAACCTAAAGGATATCGACGTACAGATTCCCAGGGAAAAGCTGGTGGTAATTACCGGCCTTTCGGGAAGCGGGAAGTCCTCCCTTGCATTCGATACCATCTACGCTGAAGGCCAACGGCGGTACATCGAGACGTTTTCCGCCTATGCCCGGCAATTCCTCGGCAGCCTGGAACGGCCGGATGTCGATAAAATAGACGGCCTTTCGCCGGTCATTGCCATTGAACAGAAAACGACCTCCCGGTCCCCCCGGTCTACTGTGGGGACGATCACGGAGGTATACGATTTCCTCCGGCTCCTGTTTGCCAGGGCCTCGGATGCCTACAGCTATCATACCGGCAAAAAGATGGTCAGCTATACGGACCGGCAAATCCGCGACCTGATCGTAAGTGATTTTGACGGAAAGCGAATCACTGTTCTCGCCCCGGTGATCCGTTCGCGCAAAGGACACTACCGGGAACTATTCGAACAAATCGCCAAGCAGGGCTTTGTAAAGGTTCGGGTCGATGGAGAAATCCGCGACCTGGAAAAAGGTATGAAGGTGGACCGGTACAAGACCCACGATATTGAAATCGTGGTAGACCGCCTGCAGGCGGCCTCAGATGCGGAAACGGCAGGCAGGCTGGACGAGAGTATCCGCACGGCCCTTTATGCCGGGGACGGCGTGATGATGGTCCTGGAAGCGGAAAGCGATCAGCCCCGGTATTTCAGCAGGGACCTTATGTGCCCGGAAACGGGTATTTCCTACCCGGTACCCGAACCGAATACCTTTTCCTTTAATTCACCCAAGGGGATGTGCCCCGAATGCAACGGCCTGGGGCATGTCTATGAGGCAAACCGGAAGAAAATCATCCCGGACGCCTCTCAATCCATCAAGGGCGGGGGTCTGGCGCCCCTGGGCACGTATAAAAAATCCTGGGCCTTCAAGCAGCTCGAGACGATCGCCATGCGCTACGAATTTGACCTGGGCGACCCGATTGAAAAAATCCCGGACGAAGCCCTGGAGGTGATCCTCCATGGCGGGAATGAACGCTTTGAAGTGGACAGCAAGACATTGGGTGTACGGCGCCAATACAAGATCGAATACGAGGGGATTGCGAATTTTATCGTCAACCAGTACCGGGACAGTGACTCCACGAGTATCAAGCGGTGGGCCCGGGATTATATGGACAAGGTGTCCTGCCCGGACTGCGGGGGTGCCCGGCTCCGTAAGGAATCCCTGTATTTCCGGGTAGACAGCAGGAATATCGCTGAACTCGCCCAAATGGATATCGGCCAGCTCGCCGCTTTTTTCCGGGATCTCGGGGAGCGGCTCGAGGGCGACCAGTTGCAAATTGCCGGGGAGATTATCAAGGAGATCAACACCCGCCTGGGCTTCTTGCTGGATGTGGGCCTGGAATACCTCTCGCTCAATCGGGGTTCGAAAACCCTCTCGGGGGGCGAGGCCCAGCGGATACGCCTCGCCACGCAAATCGGTTCCCAGCTGGTAGGGGTCCTCTATATCCTGGACGAGCCCAGTATCGGGTTGCACCAGCGAGACAACAACCGCCTGATCAATTCCCTGAAAGCGCTGCGGGACCTGGGGAATTCGGTGATCGTGGTGGAGCACGACAAGGACATGATCGAAAAGGCCGACCACGTCATCGACATCGGCCCCATGGCGGGGAAGCACGGGGGCGAGATCATTTCGGAAGGTCCGCCGGAAACGCTGCGGCTGCACGACACGCTTACCGCGGCCTATTTGAACGGGAGCCGCGAAATCCCTGTACCGGCCAAACGCCGGAAAGGCAACGGGAAGGAGATCGTCCTCAGCGGATGCACCGGGCACAACCTCAAAGGGGTCACGGCCGTATTCCCGCTCGGGAAGATGATCGGGGTTACCGGGGTTTCGGGCAGCGGCAAATCCACCCTGGTCAACGAGACGCTCTACCCGATTATGAACGCCCATTATTTCAACGGGGTCAAACGCCCCAAGCCGTACGAAAAAATCGAAGGCCTCGAACACGCGGACAAGGTGATCGATATCAACCAGGCGCCCATCGGGCGGACCCCCCGGTCCAACCCGGCCACCTATACAGGGGTGTTCAGCGAAATCCGGGCGCTTTTTGCCAAAACCACGGAAGCCTCGATCCGGGGGTACAAACCCGGGCGTTTCAGTTTCAACGTCAAGGGCGGCCGGTGCGAGACCTGCCAGGGCGGCGGCCTCCGGGTCATCGAAATGAACTTCCTCCCGGATGTATACGTGGAATGCGAAACCTGTTACGGCAAGCGGTTCAACCGGGAAACCCTGGAGATCCGTTATAAGGGCAAATCTATCGCGGACGTACTGGAAATGACCATCGACGAAGCTGTGGCCTTTTTTGAACATATCCCAAAGATCTTCAGGAAGCTCAAAACCATCCAGGACGTGGGCCTCGGGTACATCTCCCTTGGCCAGCAATCCACCACCTTGTCCGGTGGGGAGGCCCAGCGGGTGAAACTCGCCACGGAGCTGTCCAAGCGGGATACGGGAAATACTTTTTATATCCTGGACGAACCTACTACCGGCCTGCATTTTGAGGATATCCGCGTACTGATGGAAGTCCTCAACCGGCTGGTTGACAAAGGAAATACCGTCCTGGTCATCGAGCACAACCTGGACGTGATCAAAATGGTGGACCATATCATCGATGTGGGCTACGAAGGCGGCCGCGGTGGCGGGGAGATTGTGGCAACCGGGACCCCGGAGGCCGTTAGTAAGGACCCCAAAAGCCACACGGCCCGGTATTTGAAGCGGGAATTGTTCCCGGACCGCCAGTTGGCATCCCAAACACAGGAGGGACAATAAGGACCTGCCTGCCAGACGTTATACAAGCATGATGAAAGAAAAACACACAAAAGGCTGGAACGAGATCAAAACCAACGACTCCTGGGCAATCTTCAAGATTATGGGGGAGTTTGTCAACGGGTATGAAAAGCTCAGCGTAATCGGTCCTTGCGTGAGCATCTTTGGCTCGGCCCGGACCCAACCCGACCATCAGTATTACCAGGAGGCGGTGGAAACCGCCCGCAAACTCTCAGAAGCGGGTTACGGGATTATCACCGGCGGTGGGCCGGGGATCATGGAAGCAGGGAACCGAGGCGCCAACGAAGCTGGTGGCACTTCCGTGGGCCTGAACATCGACCTGCCCTTTGAACAGCACGACAACCCCTATATCGACCCGGATAAAAGCCTGGATTTTGACTACTTTTTTGTACGGAAGGTGATGTTCGTTAAATATTCCCAGGGTTTTGTGGTTATGCCGGGGGGGTTCGGCACCCTGGATGAACTCTTTGAGGCGATGACCCTGATCCAGACTGAAAAAATAGGCCGTTTCCCGATTATTCTCTTCGGCACAAAATTCTGGGGCGGTTTGCTCGACTGGATCAAGGATACGATGCTGGAGGCCGGCAACATCAGCCCTACCGACCTGGACCTGATCCAATTGGTGGATACCCCGGAGGAAGTGGTGGAAATTATCGACGGCTTTTACAAAGGCCACATGCTCAGTCCTAACTTCTGATTGGATGTATACGCGGATCTTAATTGCGAACCGGGGAATACTCCCCCTGCTGCTCCTGCTCACAGCCGGCTGCCTGCAACAAGCCGCGGCCCAGCACAGGAACACTATCCGCGCCAACCTGGTGGAAGACAACCACCTGATTGAAATCCAGCAGGAATTCACCTATATCAACCAGTCGGCTGATTCCCTGCCGAGCCTTTATTTCAACGACTGGAACCACGCGTATTCGGATAAGAGTACCGCCCTGGCGGAGCGCTTTGCCGAGGAATTCAAAAAATCGCTCCACCTGGCTAAACGGGAAGACCGGGGCGAAACGGAAATCCTGACCGTTGTGGACGAGGTGTATCGCGGGCTCAACTGGAACCGCCTGCCGGGCAAGGACCTTGTGGAGTTCCGTCTCGGGCAGCCACTGGCCCCCGGCGATTCCACCCGCCTGTTTATCACCTACACGGTAAAGCTGCCGCCGAACCGATATACCCCTTACGGCTATGGGCCGGACGGAAGTTATTACCTCAGGGACTGGTACCTGACCCCGGCCGTATACGACGGCACCTGGCACCTCTACAACAACAAGAACCTGGAGGACCTCTATACGGACATCGCCGATACGCGCATCGATTTTACCTTCCCGGATTCCCTGTACCTGGGGACCAATTTTGTCGATATCAACCTGAGCCAGTTCCCGGAACGGCAGGTGGCCACCCTGAGGGGCAGCCAGCGGAAAAGCTGCGACATCATCCTGAACCACCACAAGCCCTTTAAAAAGCATGTGACCCCGTTCCTCTTTGTTGTTACGGATATCGAATCCCAGAAATACCCGGAAATGCTGCAGGGCATCTCCATCGACCGCATCACCCGCTTCATCCACCAAAACCTCGGGGACTTCCCCTATGAACAATTGCTGGTGAGCGAAACGGATTTCAACAAGAACCCCCTGTACGGCCTCAACCAGTTGCCTTCTTTTATCCGCCCTTACGAGGAACAGTTCCAATTTGAAATGAAATTCCTCAAAACGGCCCTGGGCAGCTACATGCGGGAAACCATATTCCTGGACCCGAGGAAGGACAAATGGGTAAGCGATGCCATTGTCAATTACCTGATGATCCGGTTTGTGGAGGAGTTTTACCCGGACCAGAAGCTGCTTGGCAAGATCTCCAACTGGTGGCTTGTGAGGAATTTCCACCTGGCTCAGATGGATTTCAACGACCAGTATTCCCTCCTCTATATGTTGATGGCTCGCAGCAACCGGGACCAGGCCCTGGCAACCCCCAATGACTCCCTGATCAAGTTTAACCAAAAGATCGGGAACACCTATAAAGCCGGGCTGGGCCTCGCCTACCTGGCCGATTACATGGGGGAGGAACCCGTACAAAAAGCCATTAAGGACTTCTGGAACGAACACAAATTGGAACGGGTAACCCCCTCGGACTTCCGGGAGTCCGTGGAAAAATACGCCACGCGCGATATCGACTGGTTTTTTGACACGTATGTCACCACGAGCAAGCAGATCGATTTTAAGATCCACCGGGTGGAACAGACCGGGGATTCCCTGGCGGTAACGCTGAAAAACAAAACGGGCACCGAAGTGCCGATTTCGCTCTTCGGGATAGCGGAGGATTCGGTGGTCTCCAAATACTGGTTCGATGGGTTCAGCGGCACTCGGACTGTGCAGATTCCCCAAAGCGGGGAGGAACGGCTCGTACTCAATTACGACCAGAATATCCCGGAATTCAACCAACGGGATAACTGGAAATCCCTCGGTGGGTTTTTCTCCGGGAACAAAAAACTGAAATTCCAGTTTTTCAAGGATTCCGAGAACCCCTATTACAACCAGGTTTTCTATATGCCCGTGGCGAACTACAATTTTTACGACGGGCTTACACCGGGCATCCGGCTAACCAACAAAACCCTCTTACAGCGGCCCTTCGTATTCGATTTTGCCCCAACCTACGCCATGAAGGAGCAGGCCCTGGTGGGCTACGGGCGGTTTACCTACCGGCACTATCACGGCAAAAGCGGGTTTTACGTCACCAACTACGCCATTTCCGGGTCCACTTCCCATTTCCAGGTGAATTCCCGGTATTCCACCCTGACCCCCTCTATCAGTTTTGGCTGGCGGCCCGCCGACCTGATCTCCAATGAGCGGTCCAGCCTGTTGCTCCGGTATGTAAACGTTTTCCGGACCATCGACCCGGCCCTGGGCGACCTGGAAACCGACCCGGACTACAGCGTCCTCAACCTGCGCTACAACCATCTGGAAAATAACATCATCAACTACTTTTCCTGGTTTGCGGACGCCCAGCATTCCGCGGATTTCACCAAGCTTGCCTTTGACATGGAGTACCGCAAACTACTGGAGAGCAACCGGCAGATCAACCTGCGCTTTTTCGCAGGGGTATTCCTGCGAAATAAAACGGAATCGGATTTTTTCAGCTTTGCCCTGGACCGGCCCACGGACTATCTCTTCGACTACAACTACCTGGGTCGGTCCGAGGACACGGGTATTTTCAGCCAGCAGATCATTATCGCCGAAGGCGGGTTCAAATCTAAATTGCAGCAGCCTTTTGCAAATAGTTGGATGCTGACGGGAAATGCGAGTTTCAACCTCTGGCGGTGGATCGAGGTATACGGGGATATGGGATTTCTGGGCAACCAGGGGGATTCTGCCCGGTTTGTCTACGACGCCGGGGTTCGCCTGAACCTGGTAACGGATTATTTTGAATTATACTTCCCCT
>CAXQQM010000145.1:0-4200 GCA_964226055.1 Robiginitalea sp.
TTGCCCCCTCAAGCCATTTGAAAGCTCGCTTTCCTGTATTTTTGGTCGGGATTACTCGCTGCGCTCGTGATCCGGACCGATTGACAAAGCCAACGATTTGGCTTTGGAATGAGGGGCCAGGCGATGCGGCTGGAAAGATGGGCTTACCTGACTAACTAGCCGGGATTAATCGCTGCGCTCGTGATCCCTGAGAGTGGGACCTGCAATACCAAAAACCCACTATGCGTTCGCATAGTCTGGTTTTTGTTTTCCGTCGCCAAGCTGAAATAAATTTCGCTTGTCTCCCAGAAAACAAAACCCAGCCGTTTCGGCTGGGTTTTTGGGTTGCGGAGGAAGAGGGATTCGAACCCCCGGAGGTTTGACCCTCAACGGTTTTCAAGACCGCCGCATTCGACCACTCTGCCATTCCTCCTGGTCTGCGTGTCATTGCGGGTGCAAATATAAAAAGCTTTTTCGAAAGAAGACCGGGAAGCGGAAGAATTTGTGCTGGCGAAATAATACCGGCAGACGGGGTATTGCGGGAATTGACGGGAAATTCATATCTTCCTGTTCAAGCTAAACCAAGGCAGATGAAATCATACAAGGCAGCCGTCCTGGGGCCGATTCCCAGGGACCATATCACCACGCATAAAGGAGAAGTCATTGAGAAATATGGATGTGCCACGCATACGGCCATCGGGCTCTCCCGGTTGCTCGGGGACCGGGGAACGGTTTTCCCGGTGGCCCACGTTCGCAAAAAAGACCGGCCCGGCGTGGTAGAGGTGGTTGCCCCCTACTCCAATATCTCCCAGGACTATATTACCGACGATGCGGATCAGGGAGATATTATCCAGCTGACCTTTGTGGACCAGAACAACCGTCTGGAGAAGCAAACCGGGTTTATGAATCCCATCATCGGGGAGGATTTGGAGGGCCTGATGGATGCCGATGTGTTTGTCTGCGTGCCTATTACGGATTATGAAGTGCCCCTGGAAACGTTGAAATACATCAAGGCCAACAGCCAGGGCCTGGTCATATTCGATGCACACGGTCCGACCAATACCGCGACGATCCTCGGGGACCGGCTGATCCGGTTCTGGGTAGACCGCGACCTCTGGCTGCCGTATATCGACGTGCTGAAGATGAACCTGGAGGAATCCCGCTGTTGTTGGTTTGAGAAGGAATACGACCTGGAGCAACTCCAACCGTTCCACGATGTATCCACCGACCACCTGGACGACCTGGCGGCCCATGTGCTGGATCGGGGCGTAAAATCCCTTATCGTCACCCTCGATGCCGGGGGTAGCGCTGTGTATTTTAAAAAAGACGGTTCGGTGCAAAAGGAAATCGTACCCTCCGTCCCGGTAGCGGATGTGGTGGATACCACCGGGTGCGGGGATTCTTTTGCCGGCGGACTGGGGTTCGGCCTGCTGGAGGATCCGGGGGATTTCGTCCGCGCCGCCCGATACGCGAATGCCCTGGGTGCCCAGCGTACGCAGGGACGCACCTTTGATGTCTTTAAATCCCTGGAGGAAACCCGGGAAATGATCCGTTCCGCCTACGGTTCGGATTGACAACTTTTGGGTTTTACCAGCCGTTTGCCCCCGGTAACGGGGCCTCGCGAGATGGCCCGCAGATTCCCGCCTTTTTCCGTATTTTTGAAAAATTATTCCTTTAACTACTGAGCATGCAAAAAGTACTTTTGCTGTGTGCAGCCCTGGCGGTGTCCTGCAACAGCACGCAACAATCCGTTGCGGAGCACCCGGCCCTGGCTTCGCCGGATGAAATCACCTACGCTTCCACGATTACTGAAGAAGAGCTGAAAGAACACCTGTATACCTATGCCTCCGATGCCTTCGAAGGAAGGGAAACCGGGACACCCGGACAGAAAAAAGCCGTTGAATACCTGGAAGCTGCGTATCGCGAGATGGAAATTGCCCCGGCCCTGGGCGACGCCGGTTACCTGCAAAAAGTCCCGCTGGAGTTGGCCCGGTTGCCCAAAGGCAGTATATCCATCGATGGGACCACCATGCAGAACGGGGAAGGTTTCCTGACCTTCAGCCCGGGGACTGGCCACCTGGACGAAATTGTATTTGTGGGCTACGGTATTGAAACCCAGGGATATTCCGATTACCGGGATCTGGACGTCACCGGGAAAATCCTGCTGATGAAAGCCGGGGAACCCCGGCAGGCGGACGGCACCTATGTCATTAGCGGCACAAACAAAGAATCGGGCTGGAGCAACCTCTCAGAGGGCGTTGATAAACGGCAGGCTGTGGCCCAGTCCAAGGGGGCGCGTGGGTTTTTCTACGTTGACGATGCCAATTTTGCGCGATACAAACGATACTTCGACAGGATGCAGCGAAACAACAGCGGACGGATGGGGCTCGCCTCCCCGGAAGATTCCCCCCAGATGCTGGTGATCCAAAGCGATATTGCCGCAAAAATCTACCCGGGATTTGAAAAAAATACCGTAGCTGAGGTATACCCGGTGGACATCGACCTGGATGTGGAAAGCAAAAGTGAGCCGGTAGATTCGGAAAACGTCATTGCTTATATCCCGGGTTCCCAGTACCCAAACGAATACCTGGTGATCTCCTCCCACCTGGACCACATCGGCGTATCCTCCAATGGAGCCATCAACAACGGGGCGGACGACGACGGGTCGGGCACCGTGGCCATGCTCGAGATTGCCGAAGCATTTAAAAAAGCCGCCGAGGACGGGAAGGGCCCGAAACGAAGCGTGGTCTTCCTGCATGTGACGGGAGAGGAAAAAGGCCTGCTGGGCTCCCAGTACTATACAGACTACAGCCCGGCATTTCCCCTGGAGCAGACAGTAGCCAACCTGAATATCGACATGATCGGGCGTATCGACCCGAAACGGGAGGGAAATCGCAACTACATCTACCTGATCGGTTCGGATAAGTTGAGTACGGACCTGCACAAGCTGTCCGAAGCGGTCAATGAGAAGTACGCCCAATTGGAGCTGGATTACACCTACAACGACGAAAACGACCCGAATCGCTTCTACTACCGAAGCGACCATTACAATTTTGCCAAGAACAACATCCCGATCATCTTTTATTTCAATGGGACACACGTGGATTACCACCGGCCGGGCGATACCCCGGACAAGATCAACTACGACCTGTTGGAGAACCGCACCCGGCTTATCTTCCACACAGCGTGGGAAATCGCCAACCGGGATACCCGCGTTATCGTCGACAAGCCGACGCGATAACCCCGGGGTTTTAACGGGGTAATTTTCGCGGAAGGAAGCGGGTTTTTTCTTTGGGACAATTCATAAAAAAAAGTACCTTTGCCTCCGCCTGCGCCGACGCGCACGAAAGGCGTGCCGGTAACGGGCCATGACGGTGGTTGTAGCTCAGCTGGTTAGAGCGCTGGATTGTGGTTCCAGAGGTCGCCGGTTCGAACCCGGTCTTCCACCCATAGCAAGCCCCCGGAAGTTTTTCCGGGGGTTTCTTTTTTCCCCCATAAGTGCTCGAGTAACCCAAATCTCTAGATTGACGTGTTCCGCCCAAACGGGATGCGTTTGCCTGGTTTGCTACCTGGTGTAATTCCGCCGTTTTATCGACGAAATGCACCATACCTTCGATAAAACACACAAAAAACAACGTTTCACAACAATCTTTCGGCATCGCCGGGGCTTCCGCATAATTTTAGAATCCCTATTTAATCCGGCCGATGAATCGTTTGCGAAAACACAAATTTCTCACCTTGCTGCTCCTGTTGCTACTGGCGTTCCTATGGACGCCTTCCTTGCTTTGGGGTGCCGAAGAAAACCCCAGGCAGGAAATCCTTAAGGAAATCCGGGCCCTGGAACGCAGTGCGGGCTTTTCGCCCCGGGATACGGCATACATCAACCGTGTAATCGACCTGGCGGGGGAAATGCGATTCTACCAGGCGGACAGCCTGTACCAACTGGCCAAGCGTTCCCTGGCCCTGAGCGAAAAGGCCGGATATCTCCTAGGGGAGACCCGGTCCTACCTGAGGCTGGCCGACTACTATTCCGATAAGGGGAACAGTGATAAAGCCATCGAATTTTACACAAATGGCCTGAAGCTGGCAGGGGAAGCGAAAGCCGACGACCTGAAACTCAGTGCCCTCAATGGTTTATCCGGCGAATATGTGTACAAGGGTGATATCGCCGGGGCTCTGACCAAAGACCTGGAAGCCCTGGAACTCGCCGAACAACCCGGG
>CAXQQM010000146.1:0-7483 GCA_964226055.1 Robiginitalea sp.
CAAGGAAGAGGTCACCCGGGAGGATATCGCCGAGGTGGTGGCCAAATGGACGGGGATCCCAGTGAACAAGATGCTGCATAGCGAACGGGAAAAGCTCCTGCAACTCGAGGAGGTCCTCCATAAGCGCGTTGTCGGGCAGGATGAGGCCATTGAAGCGGTATCCGATGCAATCCGGCGGAGCCGTGCCGGCCTGCAGGATGCCAAGCGTCCCATCGGCTCCTTCCTGTTCCTCGGTACGACCGGGGTGGGGAAAACCGAACTGGCCAAGACCCTGGCCGCCTACCTTTTTGACGATGAAAACGCGATGACGCGAATCGATATGTCCGAATACCAGGAGCGCCATGCGGTAAGCCGCCTGGTGGGGGCCCCTCCGGGGTACGTGGGATATGACGAAGGGGGACAACTCACCGAGGCTGTCCGCAGAAGGCCGTATTCCGTGGTCCTGCTGGACGAAATCGAAAAGGCCCACCCGGATACATTCAATATCCTGCTGCAGGTGCTGGACGAAGGCCGGCTCACAGATAACAAGGGCCGCGTGGCGGATTTCAGGAATACGATCATTATCATGACCAGCAATATGGGCAGCCATATTATCCAGGAAACCTTTGAGGACAACCCGGATATTTACAGCGCCACGGAAGCCGCCCGGGTAGAAGTACTGGGCCTGCTGAAGAAATCCATCCGCCCGGAATTCCTCAACCGGATCGATGACATCATCATGTTTACCCCGCTGAGCCGGGAGGATATCCGGCAGGTGGTGCGACTGCAGCTCGACTATGTCCGCAGCATGCTGGCGGCCCAGCACATCGAGATCGATGCCACGGAAGAGGCCGTGCAGTACCTGGCAGACAAGGGGTTCGACCCGCAGTACGGGGCGCGTCCCATCAAACGGGTAATCCAGAAGGAAGTGCTCAACAAACTTTCCAAAGAACTGCTCAGCGGAAGCATCCGCTCCGATGGCGTGGTGCTGATCGACAGCTTTGAAAACGAGCTGGTTTTCCGCAACCAGGATGAGTTGGTTGAGTAACCAAGAAGCTTTCAAATTCCGTGTATATTCATGGGATAAATGCCCCCGGCCTACCAGCCGGGGGTTTTATTTTGGAATACTATTATACCATACCGTATCTAATTTTTATATTAGCAGTAAATAACCGCCTACATGACCACCAAAGCCGAACGGACCACTGCCTACATCATCGAAACCGTGGCCCCTATTTTTAATCGGCAAGGATATGTGGGAACGAGTATGAGTGACCTCACTGAGGCAACCGGCCTGACAAAAGGGGCGCTTTACGGGAATTTCGAAAACAAAGATGCCCTGGCCCTGGCGGCCTTTGAATTCAATAGTACCCGTTTGCTGGAGGCCCTCGATGAACAGCTGAACGGTTCGGGCACTGCGATGGAACGGTTGGCCAACCTCACCAAATTTTACAAGAATTACGATTCGTTTACCCGGGATATGGGCGGATGCCCCATTCTCAATGTCGGTGTGGATGCGCAGTATAACCACCGCACGCTGGCCGCTGCGGCCCGGGAAACGGCACGGACCGTTGAAGGAAAGATCGCCGTGGTCCTTGAGGACGGCATACGGGACGGAGAACTCCGCCTGCCGGTCCCCCCGCTGCTCTTTGCCAAACAACTCTTCACGATGATCCTCGGGGCCGTCACCATGGCCACTATCAGCAACGACCGCAAATACCTCCACAATACGATTGCCTACCTGGATATCCTGATCAAAAAAGAACTCGGTAAATAATCCCTGCGAGGCTGCCCCGCGACGCGTCGCAGGCCATTCACAAGTTCGGCGCCATACGTGGAACCCTAACCTTTACCGGATCCGGAGGATCCACAGGTCTCCCTGGTACCTGCCGGAGAATTTGCTGTCCCTGGCCTGTCGGGCGGCCTCAATGGAATCGTACCTTCTCAAGAAGACGTAGTTGTATTTGTTGGAACTCCTGTAGAACGATCCCGGCTCCAATCCGGCATCCCGCAATTGCTTCATAAAGGCATCGTAATACCGCTTGGTACCGAAGACATTGGCTATCAGGTAATAACCGGGCTCCAGATCACCTTCCTGGGCGAGTTCCTCATACCGCTCTCCCTTCTCAGGGGTGACTTCCTCCTGTTCCAGGGCCAGGGCGCGCTGGGCTTCCTGAATCGAGTCCTGTCTCCGCTGCTCAGCCAGTAGCTGTTCCTGCCGGCGTGCAGTATCAAGGGAATCCCTGCGCATCTCTGCCAGGCGGGTAGCTTCTGCTTCGCGGGCCAACCTGAGGGAATCGGCCACATTCTGGCGGGCTTCTTCTTCGGCCTGACGACGGGCGGCTTCGAGTTCGGCTTCCCGTTCCAGGTCTTCTTCCACATCGAATCCAACCACTTTTTTCCGTTTATCCGCCTTACCGAAGTCATAGGAGGCCACCAGTTCGTAGGTGAGTCCATCTGTTTCGGGTGCATTGTCCGAGGCGAATTCCACTATCCCCCCAACGGAAAGGTTCTGGAAGAATCGCCCCCCCAACCCCAGGGAAGGCCCGTAAAAACTATTGTATCCCCCCTGCAGCCAGTACTTCGAGGCGGAAAACGAGGCGTTGATCCCGTACTGGGTGTCAAAGCCCGGGATTTGCTTGAAATACACCAGGGGTGTAAACTGGTTGGGACGGGCCGCGTCGCCACCCCCCGTATTGAAATTATAGCGCGCCATCCCCATGACGATTTTCATGTCGTTCTCTGAAACGGCGCCCCGGTAGTTGAAGCTGTAATCGAACAGGTTCTCGAAGGCCATCCCCACGCCGAAATCCCCCACATTGAGTGTAAAACCCGGCATCAACTGGATGATAAAGTCCGTATTGTCATCGGGGAAGGGTAAAACCGGTTCCTGGAGGACCCCGCTCTCATCGGAAAGTTTCTGGCTATAGGCAAAGAGATTTGTACCAAAGGCCAGGTTGATGGACTCGGTGAACGGGATACTGAAGGCGAAGTTTAGAAAACCTCCGGTTTGCTGGAAAATCTGCGTGTTATGCTGCAGGAAGCCCCCTGAAAACGCCATATCGCTTTGCCGGTTGCCGTACTGGAGCAACAAGGTCGTTGGGTCCGCGTCCGGAGTCTGCCATTGCCAACGGGACCAGGTACTGATCCGGTGTTGGGCTTGCTGGTCCAGGCTCAGGGTCGGGTTAAACAGGTTGGGGGCAACCAGCAACAGGTTCTGTTGCCGGAAATCCGGGGGCAGGGGTTCCTGTTGTCCGAAAACCGTAACAGCAGCCATTACCAGCACGAAAGACGTGATGCTTTTTACCATAGCGCAAAGCGATTAAAGGTAACGATATACTATATTTGGTGAAATACAGTTAAATTCAGTGGGGAAGACAAATTTACACAAACCGCGTCATTATGAAAATAAATAACTGCCTTATCCTGCTTATCGCCCTGTTGATGGGGCTTTCTTGTAAGGATGATCCGCAAACGGCAACGGTGGAACCCACTCCGGGGGAAGTCACTACTTTTTACCTGATCCGGCACGCCGAAAAAGATCGCAGCAACCCGGAAGATGCAGACCCCGAATTGACGCAAAAGGGGCTGGGCAGGGCGATGCACTGGGCAGAAATCCTCAACGAAGTCCCCCTGGACGCCATCTATACCACGGACTACGCACGCACCTCGATGACGGCTGCCCCGGCTTCCGTCAAACAAGATATCACCGTACAATATTACGACCCCCAAACCCTGGAGGCCGAAGCCTTCAAATCAGAGCACGCGGGTCAGAATGTCCTGGTGGTGGGCCACAGCAACACCACACCCGATGTGGCAAACCGCTTACTGGGCGAAAACCGCTTTGCCCCGATGGAAGACACCGACAACGGTTCCCTGTTTATCGTCCAGGTGGTGGGAGGCCAGACAACGGCGACCCGCCTGATATTCAATTGCAATTGCCCGGATTAAGCAGGCCTTGGTTCCTGCGGGCCTCGCGGATGCACCCAAAACGGTGCCTGGTCAGAAATTATCGGGGTCTACCCGCACATCCTTCAACTCGATAACAGAAAGCAATTCCAGGTCCCCGGACGTATACAAACTGTCGATGGCCGAAATGGGCGCGGCAACCAGGGGTTTATAATTCCGGTAGTCCTGGAAACGGATGCCCCCGACAGACCGGTCGTTATAAGCCACGCGGAATCGCTGCCCTCCCCCGTCTGTATGGTATTCATAGGCCAGGTAATCCGGGCGGAAAGTCTCCGTATGGAACCAGTAGATAAAGATGTCCTCGAAATCTTCTCCCCCGCCTTCCTGGTCGAATGTGACGCGGATTTTGTAGTACTCGGAATCGTCAAGCCGAACTTTGCCAAGCAATTCCTTGTTCACAGCCCCGCCATTGAGTCCGTACGGCAGGTAGGCGAAATAATGGACAGAGTTTACTGAGTTTGCCAGCCGGTTGCTGGTGGTGTCCGGCAGGATCCGCAGGGTGTCGTTAACCAGCCGCTGGAACTCATCGCCCAGCTTGCTGTCGGTGATCACTGCCGTGTCCGTGGTGGTGATCCTGCGTAGAACCCGTTTACCATTTTCACGAAAAGATATGTAGTCCCGGTCCCTGAAGGCGAACTGAATCGTGCTCTCCCGGTAACGGTCTCCCCCGGCAACTTCAATCGCCCGGTCGACGACTTCCTGGGCAGTGAGGTCGGCCGGGGCCTTTTCCTGCCGGCATCCCAAGATCATTGCAGGTATCAGTAACAAGATGGCATACTTCATATTTACGATATTATTGGACTACAAAAATGATGAATTCCATCTATTGGTCCCGGGATTCCACCTAAAATAACAGTTTAGCCGCATTTTTTCTTTTAATTTTGGGGGCCATGCAAAAACAGATCAACATCAAGAACCGCCGGGCCCGGTTCGATTACGAATTACTCGACACCTTCGTAGCCGGTATTGTCCTTGCCGGAACCGAGATCAAATCGATCCGCCAGGGCAAGGCATCCATTGCCGAAGGTTTTTGCGAATTCAACGAAAACGGGGAACTCTTTGTGATCAATATGCAGGTAGATGAATACAGCCACGGGTCCCATTTCAACCATCAGCCCAAGGCCGCCCGCAAACTCCTGCTCAACAAACAGGAACTGGGCAAACTGCATAAGGCGGTAAAAACGAGCGGGAATACGATCATCCCCCTGAACCTGTTTATCAACGAGCGTGGCCTGGCCAAACTCCGGATCGCCCTGGCCCGCGGTAAAAAACAGTACGACAAGCGGGATACGATTAGGGCCCGGGAATCCAAACGACAACTGGACCGCGTCAAAAAAGCTTTTAATTCCTGATCAACCCTTGTCCCCGAGCATGGGTACAAAGCGGAAAGCCCCGCCTGCCTGCCTTTCAAACTGGGTTTTGGAGGCGCGACGTATGAGCATCATCGTCTGGTCTTCTTCCCCTACCGGCACTACCATCCTGCCCCCTATTGCCAGCTGGGACAGCAATTCCCGGGGTACCATCGGGGCCCCGGCCGTAACAATAATCCCATCAAAGGGCGCCTCTTCAGGCAACCCCTTATAGCCGTCCCCAAAGACAAACTTTTTGGGACGGTACCCCATGCGCCGAAAGAACAGATTCGTTTTCTTAAAGAGTTCCAATTGCCTTTCGATAGTGTAGACCCGGAGTTTCAAATGCAGCAAAACCGCAGTCTGGTAGCCGCTACCCGTCCCGATCTCCAGGACTTTGTCACCGGGTTTCAGGCCCAGTAAGGCTGTTTGGTAGGCCACGGTATAGGGCTGGGAAATCGTTTGGCCCGCGGCTATGGGAAACGCCTTGTCCTGGTAGGCATGGTCCTCGAAACTGCTGTCCATAAAAAGGTGCCTGGGAACTGCGCGGATGGCGTCCAGAACCGCCTTGTCCTCGATTCCCTTGGCAGCTACCGCGTCGGCCAGCTGATTCCTTTTCCCCCGATGCTTTAAGGTGTCCTTCAAGTCTGTTGGTTTTGGGCTAAGTTAGAAAATTAACCGGAGCTTCCCCACCGGGAAATCACTGTAACCGGAATGGCGGAGCCCAAGAAAAACGGGCCGGCCCGCTGTGTCTCCCAAACTATGTTTATTTTTGGGGAAAACCTCATGGATATGATCAAGGCCGGCGTATTGGGAGCAGGACATTTGGGAAAAATTCACCTGCGATTACTCGGGGAATCCCCCCGGTATGACCTCGTCGGGTTTTACGATCCGGACCTGGTGCGGGGCAAACAGGTTTCCGAGGAGTTCGGGATTCGGTATTTCGACAACATGGGCGAATTGATTGCCGCCGTGGACATGGTAGATATCGTAACCCCCACGCTTTCCCATTACGATTGCGCCGCCCGGGCCATCCGCGAAGGCCGGCATGTGTTTATCGAGAAGCCCGTCACCCATACCTATAAAGAAGCCCAGGAGTTGATGCAACTGGTTGAAAAACATGGCGTAAAGGCCCAGGTAGGCCATGTAGAGCGGTTTAACCCGGCGTTCACGGCGGTGGCGGGCTCCATCGACACCCCCATGTTTATCGAGACACACCGCCTGGCCGAATTCAACCCGAGGGGAACCGATGTACCGGTAGTATTGGACCTGATGATCCACGATATCGACATTATCCTGAGTGTCGTCCGGTCTCCTGTACGCGATATCCGGGCGAGCGGGGTATCCGTAATCAGCAAATCCCCGGACATCGCCCACGCGCGGATCGCATTTGAAAATGGCTGTGTGGCCAATCTCACTGCCAGCCGGATATCCCTGAAGAATATGCGGAAGTCCCGGTTTTTCCAGCGCGATGCCTATATATCGGTGGACTTTTTGGAACGAAAAGTGGAAGTGGTCAAAATGAAGGACGCCCCCTCCTCCCCCGGGGAGTTCGACATGATCCTTCAAAATGCGGAGGGGGAGAAAAAACAGATCTATTTTGAAAACCCGGATATCCGGGCGAATAATGCCATCCTGGACGAACTCGAAACATTTGCCACGGCCATCGAATCCGGGGGCGAACCGGTTGTGCCCCTGAGCGACGGGGCCCGGGCGCTGGATGTGGCCCTCCGGGTGATCCGGGCATTTGACGAGCCCTCCCGGGTAGAACCTTCTTAAAAAAAATACCTGTAATGAAGAATATATCAGTGGTCGGCGCCGGTACGATGGGCAACGGGATTGCCCATGTCTTTGCGCAACACGATTACCATGTACAACTTATCGATGTCTCGGAGGAAAGTCTGAAAAAAGGGATGGAAACCATCGAGCGAAACCTCCGGCGCATGGTTTCAAAAGGGACCATAGAGTCCGGCCGCGTCGAGGCGACCCTGGGGAATATCCAGACGCATACCTCCTTATCCGAAGGGGTTGCGGGGGCCGATTTGGTCGTTGAAGCAGCGACGGAAAACGCCGGGCTGAAAATGGATATTTTCAGGGAATTGGATGCCTCGGCCCCGGGGGATGCCATCCTGGCCAGCAATACCTCTTCGATCTCCATCACGGAAATTGCGGCGGCTACAGGCCGG
>CAXQQM010000147.1:0-4055 GCA_964226055.1 Robiginitalea sp.
GGTGGACGGCTACGTGTATATCGGGGGGGAGCGCCTCCGCCTATCCGACCGGGCGCGGCCCATGTACGACTATACGGTCTACGGCCAAAAAGGGGTTTCCAGCCGCTGGCTGGAAGAGGTGGGCGCCGACGAATTCCTGCGCACCTATGTGTCCCAGGGGCTCAGCGGCCCCCAGCTCAACGCGCTGCGGCCCTACATCTACAACTTTGACAACCAAAACGGGCAAACCGTCCTGTTGACCCCTGCGGAAGGCCTGCCCCTGGATGCGGTCCGGCAGGCGGGACTTACGCAGATTCGCGAAGTGCCCGCCAGGGAGCGGACCGTGGCCCTGACGGATGCGATGGCCGAAAAGCTCCGGGACTACTCGGGGGTCGATTCCCTGGTCCGGATAGTGGAACCGGCCGGGAAAGCCGGGGGGAATATCTTTCCGCAAAGCCCGCTTTACCCCTGGAACAACGACAACTTTGGCCCCATCTACATCCCCGGTGCCGGCGACCAGGTAGCCCTGACGCCTGAGACCCTGCCGCTGTACAAAAAGATTATCCGGGATTACGAGGGGAATACGGTACGTGTCTCCGGCAACCAGGTGCTGGTGAACGGGGAACCCACCGCTACCTATACCTTCCGCCAGAACTACTACTGGATGATGGGGGACAACCGGGACCATTCGGAAGACAGCCGGGCCTGGGGTTACGTACCCGAGAACCACATTGTGGGGAAACCCGTATTCATCTGGATGAGCTTCGACAACTTCAACCAGGGGATC
Source organism: Robiginitalea sp. (assembly GCA_964226055.1). Lineage (GTDB taxonomy): Bacteria > Bacteroidota > Bacteroidia > Flavobacteriales > Flavobacteriaceae > Robiginitalea. The sequence goes on from CAXQQM010000147.1 coordinate 767, forward strand.
GCCAACTGGAAACCCCGCTGGGACCGGATTTTTACCACGGTAGGCGGATCCGGGGAGCCCCGCTCCTATTTCCGGTATTTCCTCCTGGCGCTGGCGGCGTATTTTGTCATCGACTTTGTGGTACGCAGGCGCAGGAAGAACCGCAAAAAAGCCTGACGCGCGATGGGCAGCCTGCTGCATCCCGTATATTTCCCGAATATCCGCACCATGGCGCATCTTGCCCGGGGCCCGGTGACCTGGGAAGTATGGGACAATTACCAGAAACAAACGTATCGCAACCGCTGCTATATCTGTGCCGACCGGGGCCGGCAGATGCTCAACATCCCGATCCGACATACAGGGAAGCAAAACGGGCGTCAATTGTACCGGGAAGTCTGCCCGGACAACAGCTACCCCTGGCAGCGTCAACACTGGCGTGGCCTGCAAACCGCGTACCGGTCCGCCCCCTTCTTTGAATTCTACGAAGCGGACCTGGAACCCCTGTTCACCACCCGCTTTGAGTCCTTGCTGGAATTGAACCTGGCTTCCATCGCACTGCTTTGCGACCTTCTGGGGCTCGAGATGCCGCAGGAGCAGACCGGAGGCTACCGGGAAGAACCGGAGGGCCTGACCGACTGGCGACACCTGGTGGATGCCAAATCGGATACCGGGGCCGGGCTACCGCCTTATCCCCAGGTCTTTGGCGAGCGCCACGGATTTATCGGGAATGTCAGCTGCCTGGACCTGTTGTTTAACGAAGGTCCGTCTGCCCGCGAGTACCTGATACAACTGACAATTTCCTGATATGGCCCGGGAACTCGTGCATTACGGCATACACCTGGGGCTCCCCGTCCTGGTTGCATTTCTCGCCTACCCGAGTAAGAAATGGTTCGTTTTGGCCATCCTGTTGGCCGGGATGGCCATCGACCTGGACCACCTGCTGGCAAGCCCGGTCTTTGACCCGAACCGGTGCAGCATTGGCTTCCATCCCCTGCACTCCTACCCTGCAATTGCCGGCTACCTGCTTTTGTTGTGCTTCAGGAAAACCCGCCTGGTGGCGCTGGGGTTGGTAATCCATATCCTGGCGGATGGGGCAGACTGCCTGTTACTCACCCTGGAGTCGTAGGGTCGCCAGTATAGGCCGGTGGTCGGACAGGTGGATGTCGAAAATTTTGTGGTGCAGGACTTCCATCCGGGGGTCTGCCAGGATATAGTCGATGCGAAAAGGAAGGCCGCGCAGGCTGTAGGTAGCCCCGATACCGGAACCCTCCTGCCCGAAACTGTCCTCCAGGCCGGCTGAGAGGATTTGGTAGGTGTGGGAAAACGGCGTGGCGTTGAAATCCCCGCAGATAATAGTCGGATACGGGGCCTCCTTTTCATGGGCTTTCACCTGCCGGGCCTGACTGATGTGCTGCCCGGCCACCGTGCGGAACCGCCTGAGGAACCGCCCCCCGTAGTCGCGATACAATATCCGTTCGCTGCGGATCCGGTAAGATTGCAAGTGGACGTTGTAGATACGGATGGTGTCCCCCTGAACGGCCACATCGGCAAAGATCGCGTTGTTGCTCGTGTCCGGGAAGTCCATGGATCCCGACCGGACGATCGGGTAAACGGAGAAAATGGCCTGGGTGGATTTCCCGACGATTTCCGGGGAGAAGGCCCGGTACGGGTAGCGGCTGGCATCGAAGGTACCGTATCTTTCGAGTTCCTGGAAGCAGAGGATATCCGCGTTGATTTCTTCCATGGCACGCTGCAGGCCGGCCGGGTTATCGGCTTCCTCGAGCACGTTCCCTGAATTAAAACTGGCAATCCGGAGGCCTTCCGTTCCTATGCGTTCCCCGGGGCCGCCCAATCGGAAATACGGCCCGAAACTCAACAGGGAGGCGATTAAGGCGAGAGCAGGAAACACGGCTTTCCGGCGGTTGAAAAGGAGCAGCAGGAGCACGGCCAGCGCATTGGCAATGACGATATAAAGGGCTGCAATGCTCAGCAGGTCGAACAACGGACTGAAAAGGTGGAAATAGGAGATACAGGCCAGCAATACCAGCAGGGCATTGACCCCGATCAGGGCGTGCGCCATCCAGCGCATGAGTTTCCGCCGGCCCACCCTAATCTTCTTTACCGGCTTTGAATAGGAAATCCTTCTCCGCCTGGGTCAGGCTCTCGTAGCCGGATTTACTGATTTTGTCGAGGATCGTATCGATTTTCCGCTGGCGCGCCTCCTTGTCGTAATCCACTTTTTTCGCCTTGCGGTCCGCTCGCTTCCTGTACACAGTCTTCAAAGGTGCTTTTCTTTCCCTTCTCTCGAAGAGTCCTGCAAACCAGTCGAGCATGCGGGAAAAACCGGCGCCCAAATCACCGCCCTGGGCCGAACGACGGGCGTACAGATAGCCGAGCAACGCCCCGCCCAGGTGGGCGATCCGCCCCCCCGGGTTATCGCCGGTGGGGATCAGCACCAGGTCCAGGAGTACAAAAAAGGCCCCGATGTACCAAAGCTTCAGGTTGAAGAAAAACAGCCGGACTTCCTGTTGCGGCAGGTAGGTGCAAACAAAGATCAGTACGGCCATCACCCCGGCCGAGGCGCCGATCAGGGGCGACTGGCTCTGGTAGAAGACCGGGAAGATATTCTAAGCGGCCAGGAAAAACGCCCCACCCAGGATCACCCCGAGGAAATACACGTTGATAAAGCGCCTCGGCCCGTAGAAATTCAGGAAAATCCGCCCGACATAGTACAACATAAGCATATTGAAGAAGATGTGGAACAACCCCCCGTGCAAAAACGAATAAGTCACCAGCGACCAGGGCTGGACCAGGAAGTCAAACAAGTCCTTGGGCAGTTCAAACCACTGCTCCAGACTCCGGCCGGGTAAATCCAGCAGGAAGCCGGTAAGGCCAAAGACAATGAATACCGCCAGGTTTATGACGATTAGCTTTTCGGCAATGTTAAGCCGGGCAAATTGATATTTGAGGTTGCCGTTATTCATCTACAGGTCCCATCGGTTATTGTTAAACTGATTCTGCCTCCAGTACCACATCATCAGGAAGCCGAAAATAGCACCACCCACGTGGGCAAAATGGGCGATCCCGGCCCCGAAAATGGAGTAACCCGTCAGGCCTGAGAAGAGGTCTATGGCAATCAATACCGGGATAAAATATTTCGCCTTGATCGGGATGGGCAGGAAGATCAGGAAGAGTTCGCTATTGGGGAAGGACATGCCGAAGGCCACTAGGATCCCGTAGATGGCCCCCGAGGCCCCCACGGCAGGTGTAAAATAAGATTCCAGCATGCGATTGACCACCCCGCCGGGAG
>CAXQQM010000148.1:0-2899 GCA_964226055.1 Robiginitalea sp.
GTAATTCGATTTCTTGTCGATGGGTTTATCGACCCCTCGTTCAGCCCGGAAAAATTGCCGGACTGTGTCTGCCGGCCAGCTGAAGACCACCAGGTCGTTGCGGGAAACTTTCTGGAAGCCCGGTAGCCGCATATAGGGGAGTTGGGGCTTTTTCAGGTAGGAACGGACCCCGAGAACGGGTAGTGTATCGTGCACCATAGGGGCTGCCACGGTGGTCATCGGCACCCGGGCCCCGTAGTGGAACTTGCTCACAAAGAGCAGGTCGCCCACCCGCAAAGTCCGCTCCAATGACCCGGTGGGGATGACGTACGGCTGGATAAAATACGTATGGACCAGGGTGGCCGCCACCACGGCGAATACGATGGAACTCACCCATTCCCCGGAGGCGGATTTTGGGTGCAGGTCCCGGTCCGGCCGGTAAGTGACCTCCTGGGTATAATTGATATAGCCGATGTAAAAGCCCAGTGTAAGCAATACGAGCCAGGTATCTGCCAGGCGGGTCTTCCCGAAACTCCGGATGGTTTCCACCCAGATGACCGGGAACATCAGCAGGTTGATGATCGGGATAAACAACAGCAGCACCCACCAGCGGGGCCTGCCGATGATCTGCATCAGCACAATGGCGTTATAGACGGGTACTGCGGCTTCCCATGCCTTCCGTCCGGCTTTTTGGTACAATTTCCAGGTTCCGAGGAAATGAATCACCTGGACGAGGAGTATAAATAGGATCCACTGGGTATAATCCATAGGCGTCTTTTGACTTCAAATAACGCCCAATGCGGGCGATCTCATATTACGGTTAACGGAGGTTTAACACATCTTTCATCGTGAAAACCCCCTTTTTTCCAATCAGCCATTCGGCTGCTACCACTGCGCCCAGGGCAAATCCTTCCCGGTTGTGGGCCGTATGCCGGATTTCGATTTGGTCCACATCCGATGCATAGTTGACCTGGTGGGTACCCGGGACGGCTCCTTCCCGGTGCGAATGTACGGGCAGTTCCCCGGCCTTCCCCTTCCCGCTGCTCCAACCGGTATAGGCGGTACGGTCCAGGATCGCTTCCGCCAGGGTGATGGCCGTGCCGCTCGGCGCGTCCACTTTCTCGGTGTGGTGGGTCTCATCGATCGAGGCGCGATAGGCGTCCTGGCGGGACATCAGGTCTGCCAGGTACTCGTTCAGGCTGAAAAACAGGTTCACCCCCAGGCTGAAATTCGAGGCGTAGATAAAGGCGCCCCCGGTCGACTCGCATTTTTGGCAAATGTCGTCGTACCGGTGGAGCCACCCGGTGGTTCCGGATACCACTGGCAGTCCGGCTTCCAGGCAGCGCGCAATATTGTCGAAGGCGGCCTCCGGGCTGCTGAAGTCGATGGCGACATCCAGCTGGTCAAAAGGTACCGGGTCCCCGGGCGCATCGATGCGCGCGCGGATCTCATGACCCCGTCCGGGGGCCAGCCCTTCGATCATCTTCCCCATTTTGCCGTATCCGAACAAGCCTATTTTCATGTGCCTAAAATCTAATGTTTACCGCCAGGCCGTAGTGCGGGCTGCCGTCGATGGGGTTGTTTTCCAAATAGGGCTGTACCTCCATGCTGAGGTCCTCGTCTACGTTATACTGCTTCAGGTGGGCATCCACGTTGGCGTCGATGATGTTCAGCGCATACAGGCCGATGGTGATCAGCAGGGCCAGGTCCCGGTCGCGCTGGTAGCGTTCCTGGGCGTCCTGCAGGGCCTCGTCGGACAGGTCCGGGGTTGCCGGGGTAATGTCGTCGTTCGGGTTGAGGTCGTAAAATTCGTCGTCCGTAAAGCCCGCCAGGCGCCGCTTAAAAGCGGTCCGGAAACGGTCGTAGAGGTCGTCGTTATAGATATAGACGTAGGTGCCGGTCCCGATGGCCGCCCAGACGATGGGGGCTTTCCAGTACCTGCGGTTGTATATCTGGCCCAACCCGGGGAGCACGGCCGAATAAAATGCCGCTTTGGAGGGTGCCAGCGGGTTGATTTCCCGCTTTTCCACCCGTTCAAACTGCACGCCGCCTTCGGCCATCTGGCGCTGCACGGCCTGTTCCTCCTGACGTTGCAGCGAATCGTTGGCCCGCTGTGCCTCAGGAGAAGCCTGCAGGGCTGTGGAATCCGCTTCCTGGGCGCTGGCGCCAAAGGACCCCCAGGCCAGGAGCAGGCCGAACAGGAGGTTTCTAGTCACCGGTAATACGTTTTTTAAGCCTTCTGAATTCTTCTTTGCTGTGGAAGGGGATGGTGATTTTGCCCTTGCCTTTCCCGGAAGCCTGAACGCTTACCGGGGCATCCAGGTAGGATTTCAGGACAGAGAGGCCGTCGGATGCAAATTCCGGCAGTTCTTTCCTGGTAGCGGATTTGGATGCCGGCTTGTCGCCCAGGGAGCGCACAAGGGCTTCCGTCTGGCGGACGGAGAGGTTTTCGGCCAGGATTTTTTCGTAGATGCGGAGTTGTTCGCCCCGTTCGTCCACATTGACCAGGCAACGGCCGTGGCCCATGCTGATAAACCCGTCCCGCATCCCCGTCTGGACGATGGGGTCCAGTTTCAGCAGGCGGAGGTAGTTGGCAATGGTACTGCGCTTTTTGCCCACCCGGTCGCTGAGCTTTTCCTGGGTCAACCCGATCTCGTCGATCAGCCGTTGGTAGGATAGTGCGATTTCCACAGGGTCCAGGTCTTGCCGCTGGATGTTCTCCACCAGCGCCATTTCCAGGGTTTCCTGGTCGTTCGCGATGCGGATGTAGGCCGGGATGCTCGCCAGCCCGATACGCTGGGAAGCCCGGTAGCGCCGCTCCCCGGAAACGAGTTGGTATTTGTCGAACCCGAGTTTGCGCACGGTAATGGGCTGGATAACGCCGAGTTCCTTAATGGAAGAAGCCAGTTCGTCCAGGGCC
>CAXQQM010000149.1:0-7016 GCA_964226055.1 Robiginitalea sp.
GCGTGATGCCTAGCTTTTTTCCCAAAATGGCCGCAATCCCAAAAATCAACACCCCGGCGATCACGAACCGGATGCCTGCAAGCAGAAACGGGGGTAACTCATCTACCGCCACCTTGTTCAGCAGGTAGGTGGACCCCCAGATGACGTAGATGGCAAAGAATGCCGCTATGATAAGTGGGGCCTGGGTTCGGTTTTCCATGGCGCAATATTAATGCAAACCCCGCTTTGAAACGGGATAGCGCCCAAACAAATTTATTCGGCTATGGCTACCTCCTGCCCGTCGTAGACAATCCGGTAAATAGCATTGCCGTAATCGTCGGAAACCAGCAGCGACCCGTCTTCCAGGAACATCAGGTCTACCGGCCGGCCCCAGCGGGTCTGGTTCTCGTGGTTGAGCCATCCATCAATAAAGGGTTCATAACTTACGGATTCACCATCCTGAAGCTTCACCAGGGTCAGTCGGTAACCCGCTTTTTCGCTTCGGTTCCAGGAGCCGTGTTCGGCAATGAGCAGGTGGCCCTGATAGGTCTCCGGGAACATGTCCCCAGAGATGAATTTAACGCCCAGGGGGGCTACATGGGCATCCAGGTTTTGCACCGGGGCGACAAAATCCCCGCAGGGTCGCTGGTCGCCGTAGTCCGGGTCGGGAATGGTACCCCCATGGCAAAATGGATATCCGAAATGCTGGCCGGTTTCCGTAACCCGGTTAAGTTCACAGGGAGGGATGTCATCCCCCATCATGTCCCTGCCGTTGTCCGTAAACCAAAGCTCCCCGGTTTCCGGATGCCAGGTAAAGCCCACGGTATTCCGCACCCCCCGCGCCACGATTTCCCGATTGCTGCCATCCGGATCCATGCGCGTGATGGTCGCAAACCGTTCATCCACGGAGGTGCTGTCGCAAATATTGCAGGGGGCCCCCACGGGCACGTACAGCTTGTCGTCCGGCCCGAAGGCGATATATTTCCAGCCATGGTGGAATTTATCCGGGTAATCGTCATAAACGACCACCGGGTCCGGCGGGTTGTCCAGGCGGTCTTCAATACCGTCAAATCGCAACAGCCGGTCCACCTGGGCAACATAGAGGGAGCCGTTCCGGAAGGCCACTCCATTGGGCACCTCCAGGGTCGTGTCCAGGACAATGGTCCGGTCGGCCCGGTAGTCCCCGTCTTCGTCCACCAGGGCGTACAATTTATTGGTGCCGCGTGTACCCACAAACAGGGTGCCCTTATCCCCCATCGCCATTGAGCGGGCGCCTTCCAGGCCCTCCGCAAAGGTGTGGGCGTAAAATCCAGGGGGCAGGTTCAGGCTGTCCAGGGGCAGGTTCGAAGTGTACTCCGGACGCGGTTCGGTTGTGCCCTCAGTTTGTTTGGGTTCCTCCCCGCAAGCTGCCAGCAGGACGATAGCCAGGCAGGCAGTACCGTATTGAGACAAAGAATTCTTCAGGTTCATGTTTTAAATTTTCCCCTAAAATACAACATACGCCCCGCAAATGCAGATACCACGTAAACTATACGGTAACGGGCTTCAGGTTCCCGGGGGGATTTCGTAAATTTTGCGGCATCCATACCAACCCGGGAACGAACCCGGGCCCTGGCGGAATTAATATCGAAACAAGTAACTGTGAGCAAAGGGATTAAAATTGACGATGAGAAGCACTGGTACAAAGATGCCATTATCTACGAACTCCATATCAAGGCATTTTTTGACAGTAACGGGGATGGAATCGGGGATTTCCAGGGGTTGATCCAGAAACTGGATTACCTGGAGGACCTCGGGGTCACGGCCATCTGGGTCCTCCCCTTCTACCCTTCCCCCCTCAAGGATGACGGGTACGACATCGCCGATTACTACAATATCAACCCGTCCTACGGGAAGCTTCGGGACTTTAAGCGGTTTATCCGGGAAGCGCACAGCCGCGGCCTCAAGGTGATTACCGAATTGGTCATCAACCACACTTCCGACCAGCATCCCTGGTTCCAGCGCGCCAGGAAAGCGCCCCCGGGATCCCGCCACCGGGATTACTACGTCTGGAGTGACGACCCGGGGAAATACAAGGATGTCCGCATCATTTTCACGGATACCGAACCCTCGAACTGGACCTGGGACCCGGAGGCCCAGGCCTATTACTGGCATCGGTTCTTTTCCCACCAGCCCGACCTGAACTTCGACAGCCCGGACGTGCAGCAGGAAGTCTTCGACATCATGGATTTCTGGTGTGAACTGGGAGTGGATGGGTTCCGGCTGGATGCGGTCCCCTACTTATTTGAACGGGAAGGCACCAATTGTGAAAACCTGCCGCAGACCCATGAATTTCTCAAAAAACTCCGGGCGCGTATCGACAGCAAGTACGAAAACAAGCTCTTTCTGGCCGAGGCGAATATGTGGCCCGAAGACAGCGCAGCGTATTTTGGCAAGGGCGATGAATGCCATATGAATTACCACTTCCCGATTATGCCGCGGATGTTTATGGCGTTGAAGATGGAAGACCGCTACCCGATCCTCGATATTATCGACCAGACCCCAGAGATACCCCCTACCTGCCAATGGGCCATCTTCCTGAGGAACCACGATGAATTAACCCTGGAGATGGTGACCGACGAGGAACGGGACTATATGTATAAGGTATACACCAAGGACCCTCAGGCTAAGATCAATGTGGGGATCCGACACCGCCTGGCGCCGCTTCTTGAGAATAACCGGAACAAGATCGAGCTGATGAACGTGCTCCTGTTTTCCCTTCCGGGTACGCCGGTTATTTACTATGGGGATGAAATCGGTATGGGGGACAACTTTTACCTGGGCGACCGGGACGGGGTCCGCACCCCCATGCAGTGGACCGGGGACCGCAATGCAGGGTTTTCCACGGCTAACCCCCATAAATTATACCTTCCGACGATCATCGACCCCGAATACAAATACGAGGCGGTCAATGTGGAGTCCCAGCAAATCAACAGTTCGTCACTCCTGTGGTGGATGAAGCGGATCATCGGGATGCGGAAACGCTACAAAGCCTTCGGACGGGGGAATATCGAGTTCCTGGCCCCGGCCAATGCCAAGATTATTGCATTTATCCGGGCCTATGAAGGCGAAAAGATACTCGTTTTGTGCAACCTGTCCCGCTTTGCACAGGCCGCCGACCTGGAACTCGGAGACTTCGAAGGGCACACCCCGGTGGAGGTTTTCAGCCGGAACCGTTTTCCGCGGGTGGGCAGCGAGCCGTATTTGTTTACCCTGGCGCCTTTCGGGTATTACTGGCTTTCCCTGGAACAGGACGAACGCATGGCAGAGGCCGGCCCCCCGCCCCGGTTAAAAGTCAACAAATGGGGCAGTATGATGTCCAAGCCCACCCGGAAAAAACTCGAGGAGGAAGTGTTGCCGCGTTACCTGGATAATGCGGACTGGTATGCCGGGAGGAACCGTGTCCGGCAAAGCCTGGAAATCCGCAATTCGGCCGCCTTGCCGCTTCGCGGGTTGCCAAGCCGTTGGCTCGTGGTAAAAACCACCTATAATGACGGCCTGCCGGAACACTACCAACTTCTGGTGGCGTGGATACCCGAGGCCCGCAGGGAAGCCCTGCGCGATTTGCCGGACGGGGCGATACTCGCCGAGATGCAACTCGGTTCGGAGCCCGGCCTGCTCATCGATGCCATTTATGAGGAGCCTTTCCGGATGGCACTTCTGCAATGGGTGCGTCAGGGAAAAAGGTTCGAAACGGACGGGGGGGAACTGCAATTCAGCCGCGGCAAAAGGAAATTCCCTGCCTCTTCGGAATCTGTGAAATCCAGGATCCTGCCCTCCGGCCAGACATACAGCTCCCTGGAATACGACGACCGCTACCACCTGAAACTCTATCGCCGCCTGGACGATACGCTTAATCCGGACCTGGAACTCGCCCATTTCCTTTCGGAGGAAACCACTTATGAGCATGTCCCGGATTACCTGGGGGCGGTGACTTTTTCGGCATCGGGTAAAACTACGCTGGCCCTCGGGTTGGCACAGGAACTCGACCCGAGCCAGGGCACGGCATGGGAATATACACGAGATGCGTTCCACATGTTCTTTGAACGGGCCCTGGCGGCCGGGGAGGAAACAAAATTCAAAGCCCCCAAGGGCGACCTGACAGATCCTTTGAGTTTCGAAGACCTCCCGGAACTGCTAAAAGACCTGATGGGAAGTGCCCTGCCGGAACGCATCGTGCAACTGGGGGAACGCACAGCGGGACTGCACCGGGCCCTGGCGTCCCAACCCGGGCGGGAAGGCTTTGAGCACGAAGCGTTTTCCCTGCACTACCAGCGTTCGGTCTATTCCTCCCTGCAGGGATTGACCCGGGATGCATTTGACAAGCTCCGGAAATCCCTCAAGCGGCTCCCCGAGGAAATCCAGGAGGAAGCCCGGGAGGTCCTCGGCCTGAAGAACGACGTCCTCCAGTGTTTCAAACGGATATTCTCCCACAAAATGGAAGCGGTTAAAATCCGAACGCACGGGGATTTCCACCTGGACCAGGTCCTGTGGACCGGTCGGGATTTCCTGGTTCGGAATTTTGAGGGCGAACCCATGCGGCCGTTTTCGGAGCGCCGGTTGAAACGCTCCCCCCTGAGGGACGTAGCGGCCATGATCCGTTCGTTGCACTATGCCGTTTACGGCGCCTTACTCGAAAGCGATTTGTTGGGTGGTGAAGGCAATGAAATACAGGAATACTGGGCGCAAATTTGGAACCGGGCCAGTACGAGGCTCTACCTGAGCGGTTATCTGGCATCCCTGGAAGGGACGGGCTTTATACCGGACGACCATGACGACTATCGCATCCTGTTGGAAACCTTCCTGCTGGAAAAAGCCGTATACGAACTTGGATATGAACTGGAACACCGCCCGGAATGGGTGTTAATCCCATTGCGAGGGATTCGCGCCGTACTCCGGGAAGCCGGTTTTCTCAATTCCTGAGGGACTGCATGTCAATCACAAACCGGTATTTGACATCGGCGTCCAGGACACGCTCATAGGCATCGTTGATATCCTGCATACGTATCAGTTCAATATCTGAAGTAATCTGATGTTTACCACAAAAGTCCAACATCTCCTGTGTTTCGGCCAGGCCGCCGATCAGGGATCCCGCTATACGCTTCCTGCCCATGATCAAACCGCCGCCGTGAAACGGTTCCAGCGGTTCTACCGCGCCGACCAGCACCATGGTCCCGTCAACTTTTAACAAGGCGATATACGGGTCCATTTCATGGCCTACTGGAATGGTGTTTAAAATGAAATCGAAGCTCCCGGCTGCTTCCTGCATGGCCGCCTCGTCCGTGGACAAAAGCACCTGGTGGGCGCCCAGCCTTTTCGCGTCCTCTGCCTTTTCAGGAGAACGCGTAATCATTACTACATGGGCTCCCAGCGCATTGGCAAATTTGATCCCCATGTGCCCGAGTCCCCCCAGGCCTACGACCCCTACCCGATCGCCTTCCCCGACATTCCAGTGCGACAGGGGCGACCAGGTGGTAATACCTGCACAAAGCAGGGGAGCAGCACCTTTCTCATCCAGACCTTCAGGTATCCGCAGTACAAACTCATCCCGGACGGTAATCAGGGTGGAATACCCCCCATATGTATGGCCCCCCAGATGCGGATCCGCGCTGTTGTAGGTAAAGGTGGCCCCATTTTCGCAAAACTGTTCGAGGTCCTTTTGACAGGGGTCGCATTCCCGGCAGGAATCCACCATACAACCAACCCCAACGGTATCGCCTTTGGCAAATCGCGTGACATCCTCCCCTGTTTCGAGTACCTTCCCAATTATTTCATGCCCGGGAATTACCGGATAGGCAGAGTTTTTCCAGTCGTTGCGGGCAGTGTGGATATCGCTGTGGCACACGCCGCTATAGGTGATTTCAATAAGGACGTCCCCAGGCCCCGGGGAACGCCTTTTGATTTCCATGGGTTCCAGGGGGGCTGTAGCAGACGGGGTTCCGTAGGCCTTTGCAGGTTTCTTTTTCATAGACAGCAATTTTTTGGTTGTTAAACGAGTTGGGCCTCCAGATGGATCTTTGCATTCAGGAGGTTGGATATCGGGCAAACTTCCTTAGCTTTTTCTGCGGTTTTTTCAATTGCCTCCGCCTCCATGCCGGGTACTTTCCCCCGGAGGTTCAGGTGGATGTCCGTAACCTTCCCATCCTCAAAATGGACTTCAGCCGAGACGTCCAGGCTATCAGGTGTATACCCTTCCTCCCCAATGAGGAAACTGAGTTGCATGGCAAAACAACCTGCATGGGCTGCGCCTACCAGTTCTTCGGGGTTCGTGCCTTTGGCATCTGCAAACCGGGTATTAAATGAATAAGGTGTTTGTTCCAGTACGCCGCTGGCACTGCTGAGGGTGCCGCTGCCTTCTTTGCCGCTGCCTTTCCAGAGGGCGCTTGCTTTTCGGGTAAATTTCATGGTTTCGATTTATAGTTAAAAAAGTGTTTTGCCGCGGGAAGGATGGACACCCGCGGATTATAGCAAGATACTAAAACGACAGGTTCCCAAAGGCCAATTCTTTGTATGAGGCAGCCGGTATGTCAATAACGCACCAATCCCCGGATGTTCAATTTAATACTCCCCGGATGTTCAGTGTAATACTTTTGATCTCCTTGCAGATACCGTATATTCGGGCAGGTAACAACCTGAAACCTCAAGTCCCTGTCACCATGGAACAGGCATTTTTCGAAATGATCCTATGGATACTGCTCGCCTTTCTCCTGGCAGTACTACTCCCCGCTTGCCTTATCTGGTACCTCTACAGGAAATACCGCAACCGGCATCGCTAGGCCCGGCCTCCAGCCTGGCTTCTCATGCTGTCGGACTCTTTTGTATTGAGTCGTTCCCGTCCAACCCCGGGAGGAAATCCCGATTCCTGAGGAGGCCTTGGGAAGAATTCTTAAATGTTTAACATATTAAATGAAAGTTTAAACATTTATTGGCTATTCCGAACGTATCCTGGAGTTATCTTCGCCCTATACGAACTTAAAAATTGCATATGAAAACGATTA
>CAXQQM010000150.1:0-3508 GCA_964226055.1 Robiginitalea sp.
GCGGCCATTTGCAATGGAGGGGGGTGGTTCCATCCGGCGAATCGTAAACGGGTACGAGGTTTAAAGGGCAGATTCCGTATCGCATGGCGGGGCGGGGCAGGGGTCAGGGCCGTTCCAGGACTATTGCCGAGGCACCACCACCTCCATTGCAAATGGCCGCGGCACCCAGGCGGGCGTTTTGCTGCCTGAGCACGTGGATCAGGGTTACGGTGATCCGCGCCCCGGAACACCCCAGCGGGTGCCCGAGGGAAACCGCGCCTCCGTGGATGTTTACATTTTGGTCGTCCAGCCCCAGGATTTTGATGTTGGCCAGACCGACCACGCTGAAGGCTTCATTGAATTCGAAATAATCGATGTCGCCCAGGGAAACACCTGCCTTATCCAGTGCCAGTGGCAGGGCTTTGGCCGGGGCCGTGGTAAACCATTTGGGTTCCTGTGCGGCATCCGCATAGCTCCGGATGCGCACCAGGGGCTCCAATCCGAGCGATTTCGCTTTTTCGGCGCTCATCAGCACCAGGGCGGCAGCCCCGTCATTGATGGTGGAGGCATTAGCCGCCGTTACGGTTCCGTCTTTGGTAAAAGCAGGCCGCAACTGGGGTATTTTGTCCATTTTTACGTTTCGGAACTCCTCATCTTCCCGGACCACGACGGGTTCACCCCGCCGCTGCGGCACGTCCACCGGAACCACTTCATCCTTGAATTTGCCGCCTTCCCAGGCCGCTGCGGAACGTTTATAGGACTGGATGGCATAGGCGTCCTGCTCCTCCCGGCTGAATTTGTACTTTTGGGCACAGGCATCTGCGCAGACCCCCATCGCCTGCTGGTCGTACACGTCTACCAGCCCGTCCCGCTGCATCCCGTCTTCCAGGGTTGCCGGGCCGAATTTTTTTCCATTGCGCATATGCACATAATGGGGGATCAGGCTCATGTTTTCCATCCCCCCGGCCACTACCACGGACCGATCGCCCAGGGCGATACTCTGTGCGGCCTGCATGACGGCTTTCATCCCGGAGGCACAAACTTTGTTTACCGTGGTACAGGGTACTGTATCGGGAATGCCCGCATATATGGCTGCCTGCCGGGCCGGAGCCTGGCCGGCCCCTGCCTGCACCACGTGGCCCATGAGTACTTCTTCTACGGCGGCCGCTTCCAGGCCAATGGAATCCAGGGCTCCCCGGATGGCCGCAGCCCCCAGTTTCGGGGCTGGCACCGAGGAAAGGGCACCCATAAAACTTCCGATCGGCGTGCGGACAGCAGCCACAACAACTACCTCTTTCATCTCTTCCTTTTTAGTGGCACGAAAATACGAATTTAAACCCGGACCCGCTACTTGACCAGGAAAAGCCCGGAGATGCCGCAGGTTTTTTCTATTTTTGAGCGACACAAGCGCGATGCATGGCGAAAACGCTGGATACCTTCTATCGATCCCAGTCACTGATCTATAAGTATTTCCTTTACTTTTTAACGATCGGCGCCATTGTGTTCTTTTTCCCCAAAGGCGGACAGTTCAAATACGAGTTCCAGAAAGGCAAACCCTGGCAATACGAGAACCTCTATGCCCCATTTGATTTTTCGATCCGCAAGACGGACGCCGAATTACAGGCCGAACGCCAGCAATTCCAGCGGGAGCAAATCCCCTATTACCGGTTCGATACCGAAACGGCACGGGACGTCTACCGCGCCTATGAAGAGCTTTTTCCCGAATATTTCCCGGGGACCGGCCTGAGCGCCCGCCAAATCGGGGCATTGCGCCAGCAGGGCCGCGCCATCCTGGACAGCCTGTACCTGAGGGGAATCTGGGACGGCAACGACCCCCCCTTGAGCCGGGAGGTCTACCTGGTTAGGAACAACCAGGCACGGCGCATGCGTTTTGACAGTATTTACAGGGTGGATGCGTTGCGCAACACGATACGCAGCCTGACCGAAGCGGTGGGTATTTCCGCCGACCAGGCCGAATTCCGGGAATTGTTGCTTCGAATAGCCGAACCCAATGTCCAACTGGACCAGGAGCTGACAGGCCGGGAGCTGGAAAACCAGTTGTCGGGGATCTCCCTGACCCGCGGAAATGTGGATGAGGGGGCCCTGATCGTCGCCAAAGGCGAAGTGGTGGAGGGGGAGAGCCTGAAGAAGCTCGAATCGCTGCGGGCCGAATACGAATCCGAGGTTTGGAGCGCCAACAATTATTATTTCATCCTTTCAGGGTACACGATCCTGGTGGCCCTGGTACTGATTATGCTGCTGTTGTTCCTGAAACGGTATCGCCCGGATGTCTTCAGGAACAACGTCAAGGTGACCTTTATCTTCTTCAATATCCTGGTGATGGTGTTTCTCACCACCTTCGTGGTGAAGTACAACGAGGCCCTGGTTTTCGTGGTGCCCCTCTGTATCCTGCCGCTGATCCTGAAGACGTTTTTTGACGCCCGCCTGGGCCTGTTCGTACATGTGCTCACGGTGCTCATTCTGGGGTTTGTGGTGCCCAACAGTTTTGAGTATATCTTCTTGCAGATCATCGCGGGCATTGTCACCATCCTGACGGTGTCCGAACTCTACAAACGGGCCAATTTGTTTATCTCGGTGGGCCAGATTACGCTCATCTATATCCTGGGGTACTTTGCCTTCAATATTATCCAGGGCGGGAACCTGGATAATGTGGTATGGGTGAATTTCGGTTTTTTCCTCCTCAATGGAATGATCACGCTTTTTGTGCAGCCGCTGATCTATATCTACGAGAAGATGTTCGGGATGGTCTCGGATGTTTCCCTCCTGGAACTTTCGGATACCAATTCCCGGCTGCTCAAGGAGTTGTCCAACAAGGCCCCGGGCACCTTCAACCACTCGCTCCAGGTGGCCAACCTTGCGGAAGCAGCCGCCAACGAGATCGGCGCCAATGCGATGCTCGTGCGGGTAGGGGCGCTCTACCACGACATCGGCAAGATGAACAACCCGACCTATTTTACGGAGAACCAGACTACCAACAACAACCCCCACGATGAGCTGGCCCCGGAAAAGAGTGCCCGGATCATCATCAAACACGTCATTGAGGGGATCGAGATGGCGCGGAAACAGAATATCCCGGACCGGATTATCGACTTTATCCGGACCCACCACGGTACAACGCTGGTTTATTTCTTTTACAAAAAGGCGCGTGAACGGGATGGGGCAGACCTGGATGAAAAGGACTTCCGGTATCCGGGCCCGGTGCCCTTTTCAAAGGAAACTGCCATCCTGATGATGGCCGATTCGGTGGAGGCAGCCTCCAAAAGCCTCGTAAACCCCACCTATACGATTATCGACGAATTTGTGGATAAGATCATCGCCGCCCAGATGCAGGCGGGGCAATTCCTCAATGCGGACATCACCTTCAAGGAGATCGAGACGGTCAAGAAAGTCCTGAAACAACGGCTGACAAACATTTACCACCTGCGGGTGGAATACCCGGAGTAATTCTGAATTTTCCAGGAATAGCGTATCTTCTTACAAAGAAAATGTTTGTCCTATGAAGATTCTC
>CAXQQM010000151.1:0-25627 GCA_964226055.1 Robiginitalea sp.
CGGTAGCGACGGCCCAGCAGTAGTTGCAGGCCGGTACGAAGCAGCAGGGACGCCCGCTTGAAGGGACGGTCCGGCCGCAGAAATTCCCTTTCAAAGGGATAAAGGCTGCATACCACCAGTCGGTTCCGGCCCTCTAAACAGGCATCCAGGTTCGATTGGGTTACCCGCGCAAGCTTGTTCAGCGTACCGGCCAAAACCAGTTTGCGGATACTGAACCGGGCAAATACCTGTCGGGCCAGAGGGTTCTCGGCCCGGCACCAGATGTCGGGAATTCCGTCGTTCAGGTGCGGCTTCAGGCTCGGGTGGCAATGAAGGTCTGCTATTGGCTTGTCCACGGGTCAATCGTTTTTCAATCGAGGGGGACCTTTAAATATACTGGGTTTTTTACGGTTGGAATTGGAGATAAACCATTAAAAAACAAGGGTTTTAATCATACGGCGCCTCAAGTGCGCGTCGATAAGTGACCACATACTCCGGCATGAGCCGGGATTTATACTGCACGACATACCTCGGGTGGTCCAGCGCTACGATGTGTGCAAATAAGCCGGCTTCCTGGTTGAGTGTCTCCAAAAACCGCGCGTTCTTTTTCCCAAGGGCAAAACAGACGGAGGCATCCCCGGCAATCCGGGCTTGCGCCTGCAGGTTGGCAAGTATAAACGGACGCACCGCGTTGAAAAGCTCCGGGAAATCGTAATAATTGCAGTTAACCCAATTCCCCTTCTGGTTCTTTCGGACAAACCCCAGTGGACAGACGGAATTGATATAATACTTACTGTAAAACCGCTCCGGCCCACCCATGGCATCAATGACCTCGTAAACAAATACGGAGGAGGGTTCATGCGTTTGGAGGCTTCCTGCTTCAAGGCCGCAAGGGTCCTGGAGTCGCTTGCTGTCGGTAAATGGAATCCCGGTGGCCCCCGCACCCAAACGACCCGGGTTGATGCCCAGGATGAGTTTACGGGGTTGGCTATCCGAATAAAACTTCCTGTAAAAATTTTCGGAAATTTCCTGGACTTCCGGATTGGATCGAAACGGATTTAATATGCGGATGTCCGGAGGCAGGTTGCCTGAAAAGGCAACTTCCCGGTTGAAATCAATAATACTGGCGGCTCGGGTGGACATGGTGGGCACGGGGTTGAAAGAATTTGCGTCGAAAGTCCCTGGACGAATCCAATCTATTTTAAACAACTTACAGACAATTTCCAAACAGGTATTCCTCCAAAATGGGAACAGGGTGCAATATCCGGGCCTAAAACCGGAATTCCGCTTCAAAAACAAAAAGTCGTGGAAGCAGGTTGAGGGTGGAGGAGACTTCGCCGGTATCCGTCGGAAACACGGTCTGGTAGCGCCTGGCATTAAACAGGTTTCGTATACCCAGCCGGTAAACCGATTGGGCGGAAGCCGGCCGGAAACGGACTTCCAGATCGGAAAACCAGGCATTTGTGGGAATGCCGGATCCCCGGAATGCTTCCCTTCGCGATTTCAGGGTTAGGTACCAATCGGGCCGCGGCCGAAATTCAAAATCGAGAAAATACTGGGAGCTTTGTACGTCGTTCCCCCAATCCCCCCGGGTTGCCGACCAGTTCCAGCGCCCCCCTGCGTGCAGGTTGACCCCTCGCTCCCAGGCTGTGCGCCACTCTGCAACCAATCGGGTTGACAAACCCTCCAGGGAACGCAGTGCCAGATTGACCCGGTCTTGAAAAATCCTTCGGGAAAGGTGGTATTCCGCCTTGAGGTTGGATTCCAAACCCGGGATGAACCAGTTCCCGGAGCCACTCAGGGAAACGGAAGTCGCGTGGTCAAAAGGCCGGCGTGAATCTATTGTGTATTGCGGCCTTGCGATCCGGAAACTCCCCAGGTACGCAACTTCCCGATTCACCGCCAGGGACGCCCGCAGCATGGTGGAATTTCCCCAATTGCCATATTGGTAGTTGAACAATAGCCTGTGGCTGCGCCCCAGGAAAAACTCCCCGATGCCCCGCCGGATGCTCCGGTACCCCATAAGCAAATAGGCCCCGGCATGCTGTTGCAGGTGGGATGGTTCAGCTCCCTGGGAGTAGGTAAAGCTCAGGGTATTCAGGTCATCCGGGTTCCAGGTCAGTCGTACTTCCGGCAAAAGGCACAAATAGGCAGAAGGTTGCGAATGCTCCCGTACATAAAGGTTCCTTCCAAAGAGCAAGGAGCCCCCGGCACGAATTTGCAGCCGGTTTCCTAAATGCTGTTCTATCTCCCCCCGGACATAGGCTGTAAACAAATTGTTCTCAAAGCGGACGGGTTGGGTCCGATCCTCCCGGGCCAGCACCAGGTGTCCCCTGCGCCGGGATATCCCTACGGTACCTTGCTGTTTCCCGGAATTACCCTTCCGGTAGCAGGTAGCTTCAATACCTAAAAACCCCAGGTGGTTCCGGGTGTTCTGCTCAATAGCCCCCGTTGCCCCGGGGAGTTTCGGAGTTTCCGGGCCGGAAAAGTCGGGTATCCCCAGGCTAAAGGGCATCCGGTCTCCCACATAGCGGCCAGTCACTTGTAGGGCCGAACGGGCATCCATCCGGCGGGTCCATGTCAGGCGGCTGTCCAGCCCCTGGCGGCTTTCCCGGGCGGAACCCCCAACCGCCCCACCATTGAATTCTCCGGTTTGGCGTTCCCCGAAAACGCCGTGTTTGAGCGTATTGACCCATTCCAGTCGCATCTTTCCTTTTTCCCGGACCAGGCCCACCCGGGCCATCCCGGCACGTTCAAAACCCCTGTAGGCCATAGACTCTGAATTTCGAAAGCCATCCCCTCCGACCCGGAAATCTTCCGAAGCGGACACCCCGGCCCGGGTTTCATCCCCGCTATATACGAGCAAAACATGGAGGTCATTGGCCGCCCCGGCTTCAAAACGCATGCTTCCTGCCAGTGTTTCCGATTCATTGGCTTCGTAACGATATTCCTCCAGGCCGCCCCAGTGATAGGGGTTCCCGAGTCGGGTCTGCAGGATTGCCTGGTCACCGATAAATATTTCACCGGCCAACTGTTCCGGGTAAAGCAATTTATAAAGCTCCCCCGTGGCATCCCTGCCGATATTATTCAGGTCGGCAATGGTAAATTGTTTCGAGCGGGGACCCAACCTGGCTGCATGCAGCCTCTGGCCATAGCCCGTGGGCAGCCCTTTTGCCGAAACCCACCGCCCGAAGACGGAAGTGCCTACCGAATCTTTCAATTCCAGGTTCAGGGCAACTCCCTGCACCTGGCGCAATCCGGCCAGCAACGGGTTGGAATCGTAATTCCGGATCACCTGCACCCGATCGATAACCTCAGCATCCAGGTTTCGCGTAAGCAACTGGTATCCGTTCCCAAAGAGGTCGTCCCCCCCTAGCAACACCTTTTCAACCGGTCGGCCGTTGACGCGCACCACCCCTTCCTCATCCACACTGATCCCCGGAAGCAACTTCAGCAAGTCGGCAACAGCCGATTCGTTGCCACGCCGGAAGTGGCGCACCCCGATATCCACCGTATCCCCGCGAACTTCCACAGCAGGCCGCGGCGCCACAAAAACTGTATCGAGCTCCAGGGGAGCCGGATAGAGGGTGGCATTCAAGGTATGGGGGAGCCGATGTGGGTGACCTGTGCATTGCCACCGGGCCGAATGGGGTCGATACCCCAGGGACCGGAAGGTCACCGAATACCTCCCCGCCCCGGGGCATTCCAGGCGGTAACCCCCCGAAGGCCCGGAATATGCGTAATCGATGATCAGGGAATCAGATGTCCCTGTCAGCACGACGCTTACATCGGGAACCGGCCTGTTCTGGCTGTCGCGGATTTGTCCCCGGATAGGCTGCTGGCCGGATACCTGTAACCAATTGCACAACAGCCATATTGCGACACCATACCGGCAAATACCCATCCGATCCGCCATCCGATCGGCCTTTCGATTTTGCAATTCATTCGAGTATTTCAAGGTGTTGTTGATCGGTAAGCCGGAACTCAGCCCCCCGCGGCATGCGCGCCTGAATTCTGCGCAACAGGCGGTTGGAGCGTTCTTTTAAGAATTCCCGGTAGGCCGCCAGGTCCATCGGTTCCAGGTCCTTCAACTCCGTATCGGGAAAGGATTCCCCGGGACGCAAGCCCTGAAGCGTAAAAACTACCGCGTTTTTCTCCTCGGATGCAGAAACGACCAGCCCGGGTAAACCGTACAACTTCCAGGGTCCGAAAGAGACCGGGACATCCGGGGCAAACCAGACGCCGTACTTCCGACCCCGGAAGTAGCCCTCCGCATACAAGCACTGATATACCCCGATTTTCCGATGTTTTTCCATAATCTTCCACGGAATGGCCGGCAGGGGTTCCTTCAGTACCCGGGTAACTCCTTCCAGGGAAGTTAGAGTGGAATACAACATGGCCGTACGGGCGTCGGTGTAATTGTATTTCCCAATCGAATCCGGGGGCCCCACCTGCACCCTGAGTTCCCGGTTTTCCCCAGATTCCATCGGCGTTTCCGGGGAACCCCAGTCAAAACGGGCCCGGTCCCCGGAAATATGCAGACGGGCCTGGTATTTGCGAAGCATCCCGAGGTCCAGTAGAACTTCGTACTCCGCAACCACATACTGCCCCAGTAGCCCGGCCTGGCCAACGTACAACCAGATGCCCCAGCACAGGATAATGCGAACATTCCTGCGCAGGCCCTCCATTGTCAAACGCCGGGACCTTCCCGCTACCTGATTCACTTAAGCGCTGCCCGCAATTGGTTTTTCATACGCTTGATGGTCGCGGCCACCAGGTCGCAGCTCACGTCGTTGATGGTCATGGAAGCTTCTGCATAGCTCGAATCGATCCCAACCCGTACGGTGACAGTAATGGAAACCTTGCAGACGTCCCCTTCGGCAAATTGTTCTCTTAATTCTTCGACCCCAATCGGGAACTCCAGGGAATCGAAGGCGTCTTCAGGGAGAAAATCGGTGCGGAAGGTCTGTTGTATCCGGTCATTGCCGAAAACAACCTGCAACTGCACCTTTTCGGCTTCTTCCGGAAATTTAACTGGGGCCGGGTCTGCAGCAGATGGATAGGCCAGGGGCCCGCAAATTCCAAACAGGCAGATCATCGTCAGGGTAAGCAACTTTTTCATGTAAATACGAATTAAATGGCTCCTACTCTTTTCCGGATTTTCGGAATCCTCCCGCCGGCTTAATAATGCGACAGGGCAAGATTAGGTTCGGGGGCTGCAATTCGCCAGCACCCCCTGGTGGAATTTTTGGGGCCCAGGGTCGGGCAACAAAAAACCGCAGTACCCTCGGATTCTGCGGTTTTCAAAACTTATGGATCTATCTGTATCTATCCCTATCGGGCCATGATTTTTGCAGTCAGGCTTTCACCTTGCGGGGTTCGCACCTCCAGCAGGTACATGGCTGAATTTAAACCAGGCAGGTTGACGGGTATGGTTGTCATCCCAGCCTGCAATTCCACTGGCATCCGTTTGATGCTGACACCATTCAGGGTATAGACCTGCAAGATGGCCCGGGTCGGCCCGGCCGATTCAATCCCCACCTCGAAGTCCGTATTAAAGACGGTCGGGAAAGGCTTCATCTCAACCAGTGTTTCGGAGCGCCCCTGCTTTTCCACCTCGCCAGTCGGGCAGGTTTCGGCATGGACAATCACGTAGAACCCGTTTGTATAGCCGCTTACATCTATGGGTTGAAAATGATAGCTAGTTACGTTGTTGAGCGGGTCGACTACCTGGGTATACTGGCCCGGGGCAACCGTAGGATCTCCTTTGTTATCTTCGGGGTATTTCTCCTCCCCAACATACAGGTGGGCCTGTGTCATAACGTTCCCCGGAAGCAGGCTGATCGATACTACCACCTCCCCGTTCGAATAATCCACGGTAACATTTCCGGACTGGTAGCCCTTGGAGGTATCGCATTGTCCGGCACCGGAATAGAATTCCATGTTGTAATTGCCTTCCGTATCGAAGAAATTTGTCCAGCCCCATCGGTTGGCGCCTAAATTGTCCTCACAGAAGGATGTATTATTCGGTGTATACCTGGCAAAGGCAGTCTGGCACTCTCCGGACGGTTCTTCGCAATCAAGGTTTTCATCGATTTCACCGTCTCCGTCGTTGTCCAGGCCGTCGCATTCTTCTACGTCGCAGCCATCGGGGATGCCGTCATTGTCCGAATCGGCCGTATCGTCAGAGCCTGGGCAGACATCCACGCAATCCGGGACACCGTCCCCGTCCGTGTCAATGCTGTCGTCGCAGTTGTCGATGCAGTCCGGGATCTGGTCCCCGTCCGAATCGATGGTGTCATCGCAATCGTTCACGCAGTCGGGCGTGCCGTCGCCGTCGGTATCAATGGTGTCGTCACAGTCGTCCACGCAGTCCGGGGTGCCGTCGCCGTCGGTGTCAATGCTGTCATCACAATCGTCGATGCAGTCGGGGATCTGGTCGCCGTCGGAGTCGATGCGGTCGTCGCAATCGTCCACGCAGTCGGGCGTGCCGTCCCCGTCGACATCAAAGCCTTCGTCAATCTGGCCGTCGCCGTCGTTGTCCACACCGTCACAAACTTCTTCCGGGGGTGTTGTCGAACAACTGATGGTTACTTCACAAACTGAGGAACATCCGTCCGAATCCGTAACGGTAACCTGGTGGGTACCTACCCCGAGTTGGGTAGCCGTCTGGGTGGTTTCCCCATTGCTCCACAAATACCTGTAGGGGGCGATCCCCCCGGTCATATGTACGATGGCCGATCCATCGGTTGCCTTTGTAGTGCTGGCATCCGAAACCTTTTCGACCTCGCAGCTATGCGGATCTTCAGTCTGGTGCGCGATATCCGAAACAGTCGGATAGGTTGCACCTACCAGAGCTACCGGGAATCCCAGAAGTAAAACCGCAATGATTAATTGGGCGAGCGTAGTTTTTTGCATGTGGTTTCTGTTTGGTTGAACATGAAAGCACAAGCAGGTACAGGAAGTATGGGGAAGGTTCCAGAAAGCAGCCGTAAAGTCCCGGCGGCGTTTCCAAAAAGGAATTTAGATAAAGTTCGTCCCTGTTTGGGTCAATTGCGGATCAAAAGCGGTTAAATTCGTTAAAAGGCTTGTTAATCAGGTTGTTGCATGAATTTTCCTGCAAGCGGTTTATGCCTTCCGGCACGTCCGGCCCGGGACACTACCAATCCTCACGGCCCACGATGAGCAACCACTCCCTATCGTCCCCGATGTGGAGGATCCGGTCTACATGGAATCCCGATCGGGCATAGAACTTAAGCAATCCGATTTTTTCGATTACCAGCCAGAGGCCACGTGCGGCAACCCGGGTCCGAGCCGCTTCCATCCATCGCGTCCCGAGGCCTTCCGAGCGATAGTCCGGGTGGACGAACAAGTACCCGATATACCAGTACTGCCGATCGTATAATTCCCGGGCACGGTCAGAATAAGGTCCCATGTCAGGGAAGACGGCCCTGCTGACAACCCCGCCGCAGTGAAACCCCTGTTTGTCGGCAGATACCAAAATAAGGGATTCCCCGGCGATTTCGGGCCAGGCAGCCTGCAAGCCGTCCGTCCAGTCATCGGGAAGCTCCCGGAAAAATCGCTCCGGTGTTTTTGTCCAGTCGGTCAATTGCAGCGGCTTCATCTCAGAGGTACCCCCAGGACCACAGTTTATCCGAATCCTCCTGCCAGCGGTCACCGATATCGGTGCGGTAGTAGCCGTTGTTTACGATCACGCTTCCAATGCGGTTGTACATGGTCCGCTGGGCATCCTTCATAGTGAGTCCCGTTCCGGAAACCAACACGGCCAAACCGGTATTCCCGGTAATCAGCCACTGGTCCCCCACCTGTTTCAGGTGCATCGGGTGGATGCCTTCCGTCCCCTTCTGGAAAACCACTACAGCGTCCTTCGAAAAGAGGTCAAACGTCTTTTTGTCGTCGTACGGGAAGGGGGGGACAGCAATAAATGCCCCTACCTGGAAGCCCTTGCGCGTCTGCAGCGTTTCCCGGTTTCCGGCCGCTATCCCGTAAAGCATTTCCCCCATCGGTTCGGTGATTCCGGCCCGCTGGATGAAGATCTGGGGGTATCCGAACCGCGAAGTGAATTCGAGGGGATAAACGCCATTGCCGTTCACGATACAATTGATATCCAGGTGTCCCCGGAAGTTCTCCCGGGCCAGGGTGGAACCAAATTTTTGGAGGGTCCGTTCAAACAAAGGGGATTGGGATGTCCAGAACATGGAAGATCCCATCTCGCCTGTCGACACACCCACTTCCTTCGGGAAAAGCTTTTTGTGTTCGAAGGTTACATTGTACGGTGCCAGGAATGATTTCCCGTTGAAAAAGGCCGAAATGGAGATCTCCACCCCTTTGACGCGCCGCTGCAACTGGAAACTCCCAAATCCGGCCCCCCAGGATTTCTCATAGGCCCGGAGCAACCGGACGACATCCTCCCCCCGGTCGTCCTTGCCGACAAAAAGCAATTGTTTCAACTCCTGCGTCTCCCCCATGGGCTTGACCACGTAGGCATTCGGGTGGGATTCCACAAACCCGATCGCCTCCTGGAAGCTGTGGAATTCATGAAATGGGATCGTTTTGATCTTGTGGCGCTGCAACTCCTGCTGTCCGAAATTCCGGTCGAGCTCCAGTTGGTCCGTATAGGCTGTCCCCCCGAATACCAATTTGCCCGCTTCCCGGAGCCGGTCTGCCTCGGCGCCGAAGCCGGTGTAGTCGAAAATGATCAGGTCCGCCCAATCCACATGCTTTTTCCAGTCGCGGACCTTGGGGACAAAGCCGTACCCGATTTCCCGGGATGGGCGGTCCTCGATATAGAACTTTATCGCATGGCCTTCATCCTGCAGGGCGTTCGCCAGATCGAGGCTTTCGCCCCAGCGGGAAACCAACAGGATGCGTTTTCCAACGGGTTGACTAGCGGGAGCGGCCATAGGCGTAGGAATTTAAAAAAAAGTTTGGTTGGGTAAAGATCTGAACCCCGTGGAATAGTATCCGGTGCGCTGCCTGCAGCGCCTTTTCCATCTGCGGATTTACTGCAGTGGGCCAGCCGGTTGTGTGGTGTTTTTGCATAGCCGGGACTACCGTCCCGAATCTTGTATTTTCAGGAGGCGAAATTCGACTTTTTTCCGATTCAAAATCCATCCGCTGAAAAAATATTTTCACTATCGCCGGGGCCTTGACTTCCAGGATCGAAATCGTACTTTTACGGGTATCACCAGGCCCGCTTGTACACAGTAGTAGACATAGAAACCACCGGGAACGGGATCCACGGAAACCGGATCACGGAAATTGCCCTGTTCAATATCGACCAGGGGCGCATTGTGGATTCCTATTCCACCCTGGTCAACCCGGGGTGCGAAATCCCGGCCTTTATCACCGGCCTTACGGGGATCACCACGGCCATGGTGCGCAACGCCCCGGATTTTTCGGAAATTGCCCCCAGGATCGATGCCTTCACCTCCGGGCGCGTCTTTGTAGCCCACTCCGTAAATTTTGACTACCCGATCGTCCGGAAGGAATTCGAAAGGTGCGGATTGGAATTTTCCCGTAAAAAACTCTGTACGGTGCGGCTTTCACGAAAGGTGTTCCCGGGGTTGCGTTCGTACAGCCTGGGTAAACTATGCCGCTCCCTTGAAATCCCCCTCACCGATCGCCACCGCGCGGCCGGGGATGCACGTGCCACGGCCCTGCTCCTGCTCCGGGCCATGCAGCAGCCCGGCGGACCGGATACCATCTCGGGCTTCCTCAATGCCCGTTCACGGGAAGGGACGCTGCCGCCCCATCTGCCGCTGGAGTCCTTCCGGCAGTTGCCGGAGGCACCGGGTATCTACCTTTTTAAGGATTCCCAGGGGAATGTCATCTACGTAGGTAAGGCGATCAATATACGGAAACGGGCCCTCGGTCATTTTTACGATACCTCAGACCGGGAACGCAGGCTCTGCCGGGAGACTTCCCATATCGATTTTGAATTATCGGGTTCGGATCTGGTTGCCCTGCTGATGGAGGCTGCTGCAATCAAGAAACACTTCCCAAAATACAACCGGGCGCAAAAGAATATCCGCCCCGCTTTCGGGCTGTTCAGCTATCCGGACCGAAACGGCGTTACCCACCTGGCATTCAACCGCCTGGCGCGTGGCCAGCAAGCGCTCCGCGTCTTTTTCAGCCAGACCGATGCCCGCCTGTTTTTGGAGAACCTGTGTACGGAATTCGGTTTATGTAGCAAGTTCTGCCACCTGCAGGAAGGGGTTACCGTCTGCAGCCATTTCCGCGTCCCACAATGCGGTGGCATCTGCTCAGGCAATCAAACCGTGGAAGCCTATAACAACAGGGTGCGGCAAGCCATTCAATCGCTGGAGCCCGCCGGGGACCACCTGGTCATTGCCGAACGAGGCCGGGGACCTGAAGAACATGGGTTGGTATGGGTGGCGGACGGGACCTACCGGGGGTATGGCTTTGTGCCCAAAGACCAGCGTCTGGAAGGCCTGCCCGACCTCGAGGCGATGATCACCCCCCAGAAACACTATCCGGAGACGGAGAGAATACTGCAGGCGTATATGCTGAAACACCCGGCCAGGGTAAAGCGTATCCCCGGCTGAATTACTTGTTCTTATTGCGGAGCTTGTGGAATTGCCGGATGACAAAGAGCAACCAGACCATAAACACCAGGCCGACAAAAATCGAATATACAAGGACGAGGTCCATGGTCACTTCTTGTATTTAAGGTAATTCATAAATCCGAGTATGGTTGGTGCCCACAATCCAATGAAAATGGCCTCCAGGGTATGGCCTTGCAAATAACGGACCTCGGCAACCACGATAATCGAAAACACTATCAGGAGCAGCAGGATATTCATCCATCCGAGCCGTTCCAAAAATTCTTTAAACATCTCGCGTGTTCTGTTTCTCGCTAAATTTAGGGATTTACGCCCGTTTTATTAAGAACTTTTTGTGATTTTCTTAACATATTAAAAATGCAGTATACCTCGCAGGGAAATGCGCCGGTTCGTTCAAAAAAGGTGCTGCAATGGAATTATCGCCTTCGGGCTGAACTGCAATTTACTTTCCGGATTCCGACGGGCATTTGAAAGCCGTCACCGGCAACCCGCTCTCTTTCATAGCTGTAAACCCGCCACCGATATCGGTCAGGTTGTGGTATCCCCGGCTTTTCAAAATGGAAGCGGCGATCATCGAGCGGTAACCGCCTGCACAATGCACGTAGAAAGGCTCATCCTTCGGGAATTCCGGCAGGTAATCGTTGATGTTTGCCAGGGGAGTGTTATGGGCGTCTTCCAGATGTTCGGCTTCGTATTCGCTTGCTTTCCGTACGTCGAATACCTTACCGGGCTGGGCAGCCATTTCCGATTCCAGTTGGGAAGCCGGCCGGGTACTGACCCGGTCGATTTCTTTGCCCGCGGATTCCCATGCGGAAAACCCGCCTTGCAGGTATCCCACCGTTTTGTCAAAGCCTACCCGGGACAGGCGGGTGACGGCCTCTTCCTCCTTCCCTTCCGGGGCCACCAACAGGATCGGCTGTTCCACATCGGCCACCAGGGCGCCTACCCAGGGGGCAAAATCGCCATTCAGGCCGATAAATATCGAACGGGGGATATGACCTTTTGCAAAATCTTCCTGGTGGCGTACGTCCAAAACAATCGCCCCTGTTTCCTCAGCAGCAGCCTCAAAGGCATCCGGCTCCAGGGCGCGGGTCCCGCGGGCGAGGACCTCGTCGAAATCCTCGTAGCCTTCCTTGTTCATTTTGACGTTCAGGGGGAAGTAATCCGGCGGGGGCGCAAGCCCTTCGGTTACCTCGGTGATAAACTCCTCCCGGGTCATGTCGGCACGGAGTGCATAATTCACCTTTTTCTGGTTCCCCAGCGTATCGACGGTTTCCTTCATCATGTTCTTGCCGCAGGCCGATCCCGCCCCGTGGGCCGGGTAGACGATTACCTCATCGGGCAGGGGCATGATCTTCTCACGCAGGCTCTCGAAGAGCGTGCCGGCCAGTTCTTCCTGGGTCATGTCGGCGGCCTTCTGGGCCAGGTCCGGGCGGCCCACATCCCCGAGGAAGAGCGTATCGCCGGAAAAAATCGCGTGGGGTTTCCCCTCCGGGTCGCGCAACAGGTAGGTGGTGCTCTCCATGGTGTGTCCCGGGGTGTGCAACACCTCAAACTCCACCTTGCCCAACCGGAACACCTGGCCATCTTTGGCTATCACTGCCTCAAAAGACGGATTGGCCAGGGGGCCGTAGATGATCGGCGCCCCGGTCTCCCGCGACAGCGTCAAATGCCCGCTGACAAAGTCCGCATGGAAATGCGTTTCGAATATGTATTTAATCTCCGCTTTATCGGCTTCCGCCCGCCTCAGGTAGGGCCCTACCTCCCGGAGCGGGTCGATGATCGCCGCCTCCCCTTCACTTTCGATGTAATACGCCCCCTGGGCAAGGCACCCGGTATAGATTTGTTCAATCTTCATGCTACTGCTTTCTGAACATTAAATGTACGATTTTAAGAGAATTTGAGGGGCGCTGTACGGGTTAATCTGCCGGCTGGAGGCGTACCGAAAACTCCGCGGTTTCCGAGTCGAGGAAACGAAATCCCTCGTGGAGCCGGGCAGCACCGTGCTCATAGGGGTAATAGGTAACGGGTTCCACGCATACCATCCCGGGGTCGGGTGACCAGAGCATGAAATTCCCGAAGCCGGCCGTGTGGATGCGCAAGGGCGCATCACCCCCGAGGAAAACCGTATCACAATCGGGGACTTCCAGCGCCCGGTCACCGGCCGCCAGGATTTCTGACAGGTCGAATTCCCGGCCACAGGCCTCCAGGGACACCGCCCCCCCAAGCCGGAAGGCCGGGTGGTAGCCGAACATATAAGGCATGTCCTTCTCCCCTTCCACCCGGAAGGTGATTTCCAAAGAACCGGGGCCCAAATAAAAGTGTTTTTCAACCCGGAAGGAATACGGCCAGATCAGCAGCCGGGCCGTTGACCGCCCGGGGTATTTGGAATTCGCCACCGGGGTTCCCGCTGTGTATTCCCTGACAAACACGGCCCGGTCTTTTTCCCATTCTGTACGGGAATATACCAGTTCCCGCAGCAAACCGTGCTGGTCCTGGATCGCATTCCCACGGGGCACCTGTACACGGTAGGCCGCTTCCGCCGTCGGGCCGATCACCGGGAACATTTCCGTATCTGAATGGCCCCAGCCAGGTTCGGAAGGATCGTGCATATACTCCCGGTCACCCCGCCGGAAACTTCGGAGTTCCCCATTTTCGACCCGCACCTGCAGGTCGCCGTTGGCCAATTCCGCATGGCCTTTGTTCTCTTGCTTCATATTGGGTTTCTAGGTATTGTTCGCACGTTTGTGTTCGGCCCGGGTTTTTGACAAAATCAGAATTTACGGGTCAGCCAGGTCTCCGGCAAATCCGGCAGGGCCCTGTCCAATGCAGTAATCTCGTCCTGCCATCCCTCGGCGAGGATCTTCCGGAACCGATCGGGAATGGTCCTTTTCTTCCCCTTGTTGACCGCGACCTTGAATTGGGAGAGTTCCTTGGTTAAGGGTTGAATGCCCAAAAACCCGCAAATCTCATTGAACAGGTCCTGGGGTTTATCGCGCAGATAGTCAAAATAGACAATCTTTAAGCGATCCTCGGGCACGTACTTTTTCCAGGTCTGCAGGCTCCTGGTAAATGATTTTTCTTCCTTCAATTCCCGGATAAAACCTTCCATCGCCTCCTCGTTGTCCTCAATCTCCCCGATACGAACCATCATCCGGGCAAAGGACCACGCCCATTCCGGGGGGTACCTCAGGGAAATAATGAATTTGGTGTCCGGGAGCAACTCGCAGATGCGGGCAACCTCCGCTTCCGGTAGGAAAAAGTACTGGGGGCTTACCTCCCCGGAAATACAGCCCGGGATGTTTTCGAAACTGGACAGGTACCACTTGTCGTCGTGCCTGGCAAAAAGGTACTTCATGTCCCAGGCCAGTCGCCGGGTATCCCTCAAAGTTCCGGGCTGTTTCAAGTACGTCCTGAAGCGTTTTCTTAAATATGCGCGATACTGGGGGTTGTGCCAGCTCTTCCGGTGCAACAGCCGATGCAGGAAGCTCTCACCCGGAAACGCCAGGTTCTCCCAAAAATAGCGGAGTTCCTTTACGGGTGTGCAACGGGTTTCCGGATGGGTGTTCAGGTGCTCGTATATCCAGGTCGTTCCGGTCTTTTCCGGGCCGATCCCTATAAAATCGGGGCCTGTATTTGATGCAGTATTATTCTTTGCGACATTTTTTTCGGGCGAATTTTTCGGGGTCATGAATGCTGTATATCGATTTGCAAAGGCTTCTATCCTCCTTTGATCTCATAGTAATAATGTGCCTTACTGTCGATTTCTCACTTACCAACGCACATCCGCCCACGATGGACTATTCCTTTGCCGGTGGGCCGGATTCCTGTTCCAGGAAACCCTGCTCCCGCATCCACTGGTCGTTGTATATTTTATTTACATACCGGCTGCCATGGTCGTGGAACAAAACCACCACCACGTCGTCCGGGCCAAAGTGCTGCGCAAGCTGAAGCACGCCTTTAACGGCAGCCCCTGCCGAATTGCCCAGGAACATGCCCTCCTCCCGGGCAAGGCGCCGTGTGTACAGGGCCGCATCCCGGTCGGTCACTTTGGTAAAGCCGTCGATAATCTCAAAGTCCACGTTCTCAGGCAGGATGTCCTCCCCAATGCCCTCGGTAACATACGGGTAGATCTCATCCGGGTCAAAAATGCCGGTTTCGTGATATTTTTTAAAAACAGACCCGTAGGTGTCCACGCCCCAGACGCGGATGTCGGGATTCTGTTCTTTCAGGTAGCGCCCCACCCCGGATATTGTGCCGCCGGTACCCACACCAACGACAAAATGCGTGACCCTGCCGTCGGTCTGCTCCCAGATCTCCGGACCGGTACTCTCGTAATGCGCCCGGGTATTGCCCGGGTTATCGTATTGGTTTACATACCAGGCGCCGGGGATTTCTTCCGCCAGGCGGCGGGCTGTTGAATAATAACTCTGAGGATCCTCCGGGGTGACATCCGTCGGGCAGATATGCACCTCGCACCCCACCGCGCGGAGGATATCGATTTTCTCCCGGGATTGCTTGTCGCTGATCACGCAGATCATCCGGTAGCCCCTGACAATAGCCGCCAGGGCGAGCCCCATGCCGGTATTCCCGGAGGTCCCTTCCACAATCGTACCGCCCGGGCGGAGCAACCCGGCCGCTTCGGCATCTTCAACCATTTTCAACGCCATCCGGTCCTTTACGGAATTCCCGGGGTTGAACGTTTCGTATTTGGCAAGGACCAGGCAGGGCAATTCACTGGTGATCCGGTTGATTCGGACCAGGGGGGTATTCCCGATGGTCCCGAGGATATTCGACGCGTATTCCATTACAGGCAAATATAGGCAGGCCAATGGGAATAGCACAGGCCGGACCGGGCCAAGAACGGGACTAATCGAATTGAATTGCCCGGACCGGACTGATCCGGGTGATGATATAGGACGGCAGCAGCAACATGAGCAGGCAGAGCAAGAGCACCCCCAGGTTGAGCAGTAGCAACGTGGGGAGGTCCATATCGACCGGGATGTAGTCGATATAGTACTCTTCCGGGTTGGGGAACTCAAAAAGCCGGAATTTGTGCTGCACGGCAAGCAAAGCCAGGCCCAGGCCATTGCCCCAAAGCAAGCCGATACCGATCAGGTAGGCTGCGTTGTAGAGGAACACCTTGCGGATGCTCCAGTCCCGGGCGCCGAGTGCCTTGAGGATACCGATCATCGGGGTGCGTTCCAGGATCAGTACCAGCAGGGCGGTGATCATGTTGATCCCGCCCACCAGGATCATAATCCCGATAATCAGGGCGATGTTGAAATCGAACAGCCCGATCCATTCAAAGATTTGGTAATACTTGTCGACAATCGTCTGGGTGTCCAGGCTGGAAAGGGTCTTCCCATAGATTTCCGCGCTCTTTTCCCCGATGGCGTCGAAATCGTCCAGGAAAATCTCGAAATTCCCGATCTCCCCGGGTTCCCACCCATACATCCGCTGGATGTGCCGGATATCCGTGAAGACGTACGTCCCGTCAAATTCCTCGAAGCCGCTGTCAAAGATTCCCGCCACCCGGAACCGCCTCCGGTTGGGAACGCGGGACGGGTCCTCATCCTTGAGGAACAGGCTGTTGAACTCGCTACCCACCTGCAGTTGTAACCGGTTGGCCAGCAATCGGGAAACGAGCACTTCCTCCCCGAGTTCCCCGCTGTAATCGGGCAGTTCCCCGGCCACCAGGAAATCCCGGAAGGCCGTCCAGTCGTAGTCCGGGCCCACCCCCTTGGCGATGATCCCTTCAAAGGTGTCTTCCGTCCGGATAATCCCGGCCTTGGTAGCCACTGCCTGGATATGGCGCACCCCGTCCGTCAGGTTGAAATCCGGATAGAAGTCCTGGTCGCGGGCAATGGGAACCACGGAGACCTGGGACACATTGTTGTCAAAATTGTAGATCTGGATGTGGCCGTTGAAGGCGGATACCTTTTCGCGGATCTTGTATTTGAGCCCCACGCCGGTGGCCAGGGCAACCAGCATCATCAAGAGACCCAGGGCGATGGCGGCAATGGCTATTTTAATGATTGGGGCGGAAATAGTACTTTTATCCTCCTTGCTGCCGATCAGCCGCCTAGCGATGTATAATTCTAAATTCAATCCCTGCCTGTGTTTACCACCCTCAAAAATACACTATTTGCACTTCTCCTGGGCCTGACGGCCTGCGGAAGTTCCACCGGGCAACCCGCGGAAGCCGGGGCCCCTGCCAACGGCCCGGTGACGGGCGCCAACCAGACGGAAGCCTATATCCCCTTACTCCGGGGCAAGCGGATCGCCCTGGTGGCCAACCAGACCAGCGTCGTCTTCCGGGACGGGAAACAACCCGTACACCTGGCCGATTCCCTCCTGGCATCGGGGATCGACCTTCGGCGCGTCTTTGCCCCGGAACACGGTTTCAGGGGTCAGGCGGATGCGGGGGAACACGTGCAGGACGGAACGGACATCCGCACGGGCCTGCCGATTATTTCCCTCTACGGGGCCAACCGGAAACCGGCCCCTGAACATCTGGAAGGCCTGGACCTGGTGGTATTCGACATCCAGGACCTGGGCGTCCGGTTCTACACCTACATCGCGACCCTCCAGCTCGTAATGGAGGCATGCGCCGGGGCAGGCATCCCTGTTTTGGTACTGGACCGGCCCAACCCGAATGCGAATTTTGTGGACGGGCCCATTATGGAAGACGCACACAAGGGGTTCCTGGGCATGACCCCCATCCCCCTGGCTTACGGGATGACCATTGGGGAATACGCGGAAATGATCAATGCGGAAGGCTGGCTGGAAGGAGGCATCCGAGCCGACCTGACGGTTGTTCCCCTGAAGCATTACCAGCGCAGCATCCCGTACGAACTGCCCATCCCCCCATCGCCGAATATCCCGAATACGCAGGCGGCCATGCTGTATCCCAGCCTGGGCTTGTTCGAGGGGACCACCGCAAACGCCGGCCGGGGAACCGACCATCAATTCCAGGCTTTCGGGGCCCCCTACCTGGATCCCGGGCATTTTACCTTTTCGTATACGCCCCGGCCGAACCCCGGCGCGAGCCACCCGAAACACGAGGGGGTGCTTTGCTACGGCAGGGACCTTAGAGACGTGGAGCCGCCACGCGCTGTAGACCTGGGTTGGATCATTGAAGCCTATACGCACCGGGATCCGGAATCCGAATTTTTCCTCACCAGCGGGTTTACCCGCCATGCGGGCACCGCCCAGCTGCAGGAGCAGATCGAAAACGGGATGCAAATGGAGGAAATACGGTCATCCTGGCAACCCGGTCTGGAAACTTTCCGGGCGATACGCGCCAAATACCTGCGTTACCCGTAGGGCATTGGCGGACGCTGCCCGTAGGGGATTGACGTGCGCTTCCCTTTTGCGGTTGCCGGGGATGGATTCAGCCCCGGGCGGCCGTCCCGGTTGATTGGGTGTCCGGGCGGCCCTCCCCTGTTGTGGTGGGTTTCCGGTATTTGTGGAATGGTTGCCGCAGCAACCCCCAGACACTGCCATTCTCTTTTCTGTCGGGAAAAGTATCCACCCCGTAAACGATGGCTTCCCGGTCCAGTTCCCGATACGTCCCCAGCAACCGGTCCCAGATGGAAAAAATATTGCCGTAGTTGGAATCCGTGTAGGGCAGCACATAGTGGTGGTGCACCTTGTGCATGTCCGGGGAGACAATCACCCAGCTCAGCGCCCGGTCTACCCCCCGCGGCAGTCGGATATTCGCGTGGTTGAACTGGGTGGAAACCAACGAGAGCGACTGGTAGAGCATCACGATTCCGATGGGGGTGCCCACAAGCACAACGCCAAACAGCGTAAACACAAACCGGATCACGCTTTCAATCGGATGGTGCCGGTTAGCGGTGGTGGTGTCCACCTCGTGGTCCGTATGGTGGACCAGGTGGACCATCCAAAGCGGTTTCACCTGGTGTTCCACATAGTGCGGCAGCCAGGCGCCGAAAAAATCCAGCAGCACCACCCCGAGCGCGACATACGCCCAGAGCGGCAGGCCGGGGATCCAGTTGATGATCCCGAAGCCGCTGGTTTGCGTCCAGTCGCTGGCCTGGAGGAGCAGGAAGGCGAGGGCGAAATTCACCGCCACCGTCGTGAGGGTGAAAAAGATGTTCGGGAGGGCATGCCGCCATTTGCGGTACTTAAAGCGAAACAAAGGGGCCGCTCCCTCCAGGAGCCAGAAAATGGTGATCCCGCTAACCAGCAGGAGGCTCCGGTGGGAGGAGGGGATGGTTTCAAAATACTCGATAAGCGTTTCCACAACCCTAAAAATACCAAAAAGTAAGGATTCATGCAGCGGGGGATGCCTTTCCCCGGATCAAAATATCCCCGAATCCCCACGTATAAAAGGTTGGGAAGTTTATAAATATCCGGGAAGTCGTTTCTTCATCTCCTCGACAATCCGGAAGGCGGCCGGGCAAATGGCGGTGTTCTTCAGGGTCAGTGGGGCGATCTGGTGGAATTTGCGGCGGTCGGTATGGGGGTATTCCCGGCAGGCCCGGGGGCGGACTTCGTAAATATGGCAAAAATTATCAGCCCCCAGGAAGGGGCACGGGATTTCCCGCAGCACCTGGTCGCCGTCTTCGTCGGTACGCAGGTATTTCTCCGCAAAGTTCCCGGGTTTCATCCTGAGGTGCCCGGCAATCCTGCCGATATCGTTCTGGGTAAAAAGGGGGCC
Organism: Robiginitalea sp.; assembly: GCA_964226055.1. Classification (GTDB taxonomy): domain Bacteria; phylum Bacteroidota; class Bacteroidia; order Flavobacteriales; family Flavobacteriaceae; genus Robiginitalea. The sequence goes on from CAXQQM010000151.1 coordinate 19,276, forward strand.
CGTGGTCCGGCAGCAATTCCCGCATTCCAGGCAATCCGTACGCTGGAATTCCTCCCGGTGCAGTTCCGCCATCAGGTGGTCCAGCTTCTTTGGCGGGCGTTGCCGGAGTTTCCCCAGGAACCGGCGGTTCTCTCCGTGCTTCTCGGCTGCCCGCTGGGGCAGTTTTTCCAGATCCTCATCCATTCCGGCGGAGTATTAATTCGTATTTTTGGCGCGGCCTGCTCCTCTTGCAGGCACACCCCAAAGGTAGGGCCTATGGATGTTTTCGGAAAGGCATTGCTGGATTACCAGCAGGGCAACCCGGCCGGCAAGCTGGTCAGCCACTCCTCCCTCGGGGATTCGGAAGTGGTGCCCCCCTCCTACTTCTTCCGGGACTTTCCCGGCATGCCCTTCCTGGAACAAACGGCGCTCACCCTGGCACGGGGCCGGGTCCTTGACATCGGCTGTGCCGCCGGCTGCCACAGCCTTTACCTCCAGGAGCGCAGCCTGGAGGTTACCGCCCTGGACACCTCCCCGGGAGCACTGCAGGTAGCGGCAAAACGGGGTGTCCGACAGACGGTACTCGAAGATATCCGGGAATTCCGGGTAGGGGATTTTGACACCTTGTTGTTATTAATGAACGGGATCGGTTTGGCGGGACGCTGGGCCGGGATAACCCCATTTTTGCAACATCTCAAATCCTTGCTGGCCCCGGGCGGCCAGATACTCGTGGACTCCAGTGACATCATCTATATGTTCGACAGGGACCCCGACGGGGGCGTTTGGGTGCCCGGCGACCGGGAATATTACGGGGAAGTCACCTATCACTGGGAATACGGGGATCAGCGCAGCGAAGAGTTTTCCTGGTTGTTCGCTGACTGGGACTCCCTGAAGGAAGGGGCTGAGGGGGCCGGGTTGCAGGCGGAGTTACTGGAGCATGGAAACCATTACGATTACCTGGCCCGGTTATCCCACTAGCGGATACGACAACGGGGCAGCATAGCGTTAAAGAAACATATACGGCATGATGACAAAGAAAAACAAGATATTTTATACCGGGCTGGCCCTCCTGTTTATCGTACTTGCAGGCTGTTCCAAAGATGAGGGGCCCGTTGAAGTCCCCATTGACCGATCGGCCAACCTGCTTGCAACCGGGGATAGTGCCCCCGATTTCCTCACCAATGACGATTTTGACGCCCTGCGGGTGCAAGTGGCTTACGTTCAGGGGTACCGGCCCCTGGACGAATCGCTGAACAATGTCCGGGACTTCCTGCTGGATCGCACCTTCAAAACGGATATCCAGTTTGAATTCCTGCCCCTTCAGTCTCCTGGGGAAGAAAGCCTGAGCCTTCAGGAAATCGCCAACCTGGAAAACGAAAACCGGACGGTTTACAACGAAGGGAATACCCTCGGGATGTATATCTATTTTGCGGATGCCCCGGCCGATGCGGATATGGAAGACGACAACATCGTCACCCTCGGGGCGGTGTACCGCAATACCTCGATGGTCATCCACGCCACCACCATCCGGGAAGTCACATTCCGCTCGAATTTCCTCCGGGTGGCAGATGTGGAAACGGCCACCATCGGACATGAATTCGGCCCCTTGTTTGGCGTGGTTGACCTCGGCACCCCGGAGGTCAATCCGCACGAAGACCCCGAGGCACCCAACCATTGCAATGAATCGGATTGCCTGATGCGGGCCCAACTGGAATTCGGGCCCGGGATGACCAGCATGCTGGAAAAGCGGACCGCCAAAGGGATGGCAGCCGTCCCCGCCCTGGGCCCGGAGTGCATCCTGGACCTGGTACAGGCAGGCGGCCGGCCGAATTAGGGGATATTCAGGTATTTATGGGTCTGCAGCGACACCCGCCACCGGGGGTTCGCCATCACATACTCCACGATGAGCGGGGTGACCTTCTCCCGCACACTCCATTCAGGCTGCAGGTATAGCAGGCAGTCCGGTGAGACCTGATCCGCGTGCTCTTCGGCAAATTTCAAATCGTGCCGGTTATAAACGATCACCTTGAGTTCGTGGGCCCGCTGATGGATATCCCCCACCGGGGCCTTGTTCTTCTTCGGGGAAAGGCAGATCCAGTCCCAGGTACCGGTGAGCGGGTAGGCCCCCGAGGTCTCGATATGGATGTTCATCCCGCGGGATTTCAAACCGGAAGTCAGCGGGGCCATATCCCACATAAGCGGTTCCCCGCCCGTCACCACAATGGTATCCGATGCAGCAGCCGCATCCCGGACGATCGTATCGACGGCCGTGGGGGGATGCAGGTCGGCATTCCAGCTCTCCTTGACATCGCACCAGTGGCATCCCACATCGCAACCACCTACCCGTACAAAGTAGGCTGCCGTCCCCTTGTGGAAGCCCTCCCCCTGAATCGTGTAGAACGCCTCCATCAACGGGAGCATCAGCCCCTTGTCCACCTGCGCCAGTACCGCATCTTTTTCCATGCCGCAAAGATAGGGATTCCGGGGTTCCCGCACCGGGTCCTCCCCCCGGTACCGAATTGTTTTAGTATTCTGGGTAATTCCCCTATTTTTATCACAAAATCCAACCTATGTCCAACGCGGAAGCCTTCCGGGAACACATCGAGAACGGATATCGCTGCAAGGGCGACTTCATAACTGTCGGCGCCGCCATGCTCGGCGGGGAGGCCCTGACCGGGGCACATGTAAAAATCCCCCTGGAGACAATGAACCGGCACGGCCTCATCGCCGGGGCCACCGGGACGGGAAAAACCAAATCCCTGCAAGTCCTTGCGGAAAACCTTTCGCTCAAGGGGGTGCCCGTACTGCTCATGGACCTGAAAGGCGACCTCAGCGGCCTGGCTCAACCGAGCCCCGGGCACCCGAAAATCGACGAGCGCATGGCGCAGATCGGCCTCGGTTTTGAGCCTTCGTCCTTCCCGGTGGAAATCCTGACCCTTTCCGAACAGGACGGGGTGAAACTTCGGGCCACCGTTTCGGAATTCGGGCCTGTACTATTGTCCCGGATACTCGACCTTTCTACCGTACAGGAAGGAATTGTGGCGGTGATCTTCAAATATTGCGACGACAACAAGCTCCCGCTCCTGGACCTGAAGGATTTTAAGAAGGTCCTGCAGTACGCCACGGGCGAAGGCAAGGAAGAATTCAAGAAAAATTACGGACGGATCAGCACGAGTTCCACAGGGACGATCCTCAGGAAAATCATCGAACTCGAACAGCAGGGGGCCGATTTGTTTTTTGGTGAAAAGTCCTTTGACGTCAACGACCTGACCCGGATTGACGACCAGGGCCGCGGGTATATCAATATCATCCGCCTGACGGATATACAGGACCGGCCGAAGCTGTTTTCCACTTTTATGCTGAGTTTGCTGGCGGAAATCTACAGCACCTTCCCGGAACAGGGCGACAGCGAAAGACCCGAACTCGTCCTTTTTATCGACGAAGCCCACCTGATCTTCGACCAGGCCTCCAAGGCGTTGCTCGAACAGATCGAAGGAATCGTCAAACTCATCCGTTCCAAGGGGATTGGCCTGTATTTCGTCACCCAAAACCCGACGGACATCCCCAATGAAGTACTTGCGCAACTCGGGCTGAAAGTCCAGCACGCCCTCCGGGCCTTTACCGCCCGCGACCGCAAGGCGATTAAACTGACCGCGGAAAACTACCCGATTTCGGAATTTTACGACACCAAGGAGGTCCTGACATCCCTGGGAATCGGGGAGGCACTGGTTTCCGCCCTGGACGAAAAAGGCCGGCCCACCCCCCTGGCAGCCACGCTCATGCGGGCACCCATGAGCCGGATGGATATCCTGACGGACCCGGAACTCGCCGACCTGGTTGCCGCCTCGGGGCTACGGGAAAAATACAACGAGGCCATCGACCGGGAAAGCGCCTATGAAATGTTGAATGAGAAAATTGAAAAAGCCGAGGCCGAAGCCGCCCGGGAAGAAAAAGCTGAGGCCCGGGCGAAAGCTTCCGGCAGTCGCAGGTCGTCATCTTCCCGTCGCTCAACGCGCATGAACCCGGTCGTCAAGGTATTGACCAGCGCCACGTTTATTCGCGGGGTGCTCGGCGTGTTGAAAAAAGTGATCCGCTAAATCCCTGTTTGCTAACTCCCCACACGCAATGGCAATCAACGAATTCCCGAATCGCATGAAACATTCTGCTCCATACCTTTTAGGCTTGCTGTTTTCAGCCTTGTGTATCTTTTTGACAGGGTGCCAGAACGACCCGGCCGGGGACCCCTTCCTGATTACCACCGGACAGGTCGGCAAACTCCGTCGTTCGCACAGCCTGGCCCAACTCGACAGCGTATACCAGGCCGATTCCCTGGTACGGGACACCACCCGGACCCAACTGGGAAATGCGGGAAGGATTGAGGTCTTTGAAAAAGGAGGGAAACATTTGCTGACCCTCAGCCCCACCGGCGACAGCCTGGGCCGGATAGGCAATATCCGGATCCACGACAAACGTTTTACCACCGATCGGGACATCAACCTGGGCAGTACCTTTGGGGAAGTCAAGGCGCAATACGAAATCCGAAAGATCATCACCTCCCTGAACAATGTGCTCGTCCTGTTGAAAGGTACGGACGTCTACCTGACGATTTCCAAAGAATCGCTCCCGGCTTCCCTGCGCTATTCCCAGGACCCTGTCGAAGCCGTGCAGATCCCGGATACGGCGCCTGTTAAATACCTGATGGTAGGCTGGGACTAAGGAAGCAGCCGCAATTTTTCATATCTTGACTACCCGGCTGCCCGGCGGGAAATAGTCCCGTCACGCCGGCCACTAAACACAAACAGCATGCGACCAGCCCAATCCAACCTCCTCCGGTATCTTTTGCCGGCAGCCTGCCTGATGGCAGCACTTTTCGGAAACGCCCAATCCGGCCTGGGCATCTTTGACAGAACCCAGGATATTGGCGAGGTACAGGTACCCGGGTCGGCTGAATTCGAAGCTGAAACCGGCACCTACTGGATTACCGGAGCCGGTGCGAACATGTGGTTTGGCAGCGATTCCTTCCGCTACGCCTGGACCAGCGTGAACGGCGATTTTATCCTGCGGGCCGAAATGGCCTTTGAAGGGGATGGGGCAGACCCGCACCGTAAAATCGGGTGGATGGTCCGGGAATCCCTCCGCCCCGATGCGGCCCATGCAAATGCCTGCGTCCACGGGGATGGAACAACCGCGCTGCAATACCGTGCGGCCACCGGGGCGGAAACCCTGGAAAACCCCATGGAAACCCACGCCCCCGACGTGGTGCAGCTGGAACGCCGGGGAGACACCCTGACACTCTCCGTAGCCCGGATGGGGGAACCTTTTGAATCGGTTAGCCAGGTGCTGTCGCTCGATCCGGAGCTGTTTGCAGGGCTGTACGTTTGCTCCCACAACCCGGGTGTATCGGAGACCGCGACATTCCGCAACGTGCGCATTATCAAACCCGAAGGCCCCCGGGATACGCCCTATCGGGATTACCTGGGAAGCCGGCTCGAGGTCCTGGACCTGAAGACGGGGTTGCGGAACGTCCTGTTTTATTCGGCCCATAGCATCCAGGCTCCCAACTGGACCCCCGACGGAAAAACACTGATCTATAATTCCAACGGCTATCTCTATACCTACGACCTGGAATCCGGGCGCATCGGGGTACTGAATACCGGGTTTGCGGATTCCAACAACAACGATCACGTACTCCTCCCCGACGGAAGCCGAATTGCCATCAGCCACCACAACCCGGACGACGGAGGGGTTTCGTCCATCTACCACCTGCCCATTGAAGGCAGCGACCATCCGGAAAAAGTAACCGGGGAAGGCCTGGGCGCTTCCTACCTGCACGGGTGGTCGGCGGATGGGAAAACGATGCTGTTTACGGGCAACAGGAACGGGCAATACGACATCTATGCCGTGGATGTGGCCTCGGGGAAGGAAACCCAACTTACCAACCAGGAAACCCTGGACGACGGCTCGGAGTACAGCCCGGACGGCCAGTGGATCTATTTTAATTCCAACCGCACGGGCACCATGCAGATCTGGCGGATGCGGCCCGACGGCTCCGAACAAATCCAACTGACCCACGACCGGTTCAACGACTGGTTCCCCCATGTATCCCCGGACGGGAAACAGGTAGTAATGATCAGTTTCCCAACGAGCGTCCCGTCCGGCGACCATCCTTTTTACAAACATTGCATGTTGCGCATCATGCCATACGAAGGAGGGCAGCCGGTGGCGATCGCCTATGTCTACGGCGGGCAGGGGACTATCAATGTACCCAGCTGGTCGCCGGACAGCCGGTACATCGCTTTTGTGACCAACTCGGACTGAGGGCACTTTTGAGGCCTCGGATATTTCCCTTTATTTTGAAGTTGCAAGAGATCGG
>CAXQQM010000152.1:0-5303 GCA_964226055.1 Robiginitalea sp.
GGACGAGGGCGCCAAGGACGACGCCGTTCGGGAGCCCGAGCTTGCGGAGCTTCACCGGCTCCTTCAGGCCCACCTCGAGCTCGATGACCTCGGCCTGCCCGTTGCCGATGGCGGCGATGGCGCGCGGTGAGCCAGCCCGCGCGAGGCGGGTGATGCTATCGAGCAGGATTACCACGTCGTGGCCGCATTCCACCAGCCGCTTGGCTTTGTCGATGACGATATTCGCCACGCGCACGTGTTCGGTGGCTTCCTTGTCAAAAGTGGACGCCACAACTTCCCCGCGGACGTTGCGCTGCATGTCGGTTACCTCTTCCGGGCGTTCGTCGATCAGCAGGATGATCTGGTACACCTCCGGGTGGTTGGCGGCAATCGCATTGGCGATGGCCTTGAGCAGCATCGTCTTACCCGTTTTTGGCTGGGCGACGATCATCCCCCGCTGGCCTTTTCCGATCGGGCAGAACAGGTCGATGATCCGCGTGGAGATATTGCTCTGGCGCTCGGCCAGGTTGAATTTTTCTTTCGGGAACAAGGGGGTCAGGTGTTCAAAGGAAACCCGGTCCCGCACTACCTGGGGGTCCAGGCCGTTGATTTTGTTCACCTTGATCAGGGGGAAATATTTCTCGCCTTCCTTGGGCGGGCGTACATTCCCCAGGACCGTATCCCCGGTCTTCAGGCCAAACAACCGGATCTGCGACTGGGACACGTAGATGTCATCAGGCGAAGAGAGGTAGTTGTAATCCGAAGAGCGGAGGAAGCCGTAGCCGTCGGACATGATATCCAGTACGCCTTCGCTTTCGATGATGCTGTCGAATTCGTATTCGGGCTGCTTGTATTTGTTTTTCTGGCTGTTGTCGTAATTGCCGTTGTTGCGTTTGTCACCGCCGGAATTATCTTTTTTCCGGGGCTCGCGCTTGGGGCGTTCCTTGTTGTCGGAAGTATTGTCCCCTTTGGACTTGCTGCGGTTGTCGCGCCGGCGATCGTCTTTGTTATCGCCCCGTCGTCCCCGGGAGTCCTTGCGGTTGTCTTTGTTATCTTTGTTGTCGCTGCTGTCGCTGGTTTCGTCCTGTTCCCCGGACTCCTGTCCGTTGCTTTTGTGGCGGGAGGACCCACTGTCTTTCTTCGGCGATCGGCCGCGTTGGCTTTGACGGGATTTGCCGGAATCATTGGAGGCGCCATCGGCGCCTTGGGTGCCTTTATTGTCCTCGGCGGTTGCTTCCTGGGCGTGCTCGCGGACGGCGTCAGGGTTGGTGGCCTGGAGGTCCAGGATCTGGTATACCAGATCGAGTTTTTTGAGGCTGCGGTATTTGGGGACATTCAGGTTTTTAGCTATGTCCTGAAGCTCTGGAAGCTTCTTAGCCTTCAATTCGGAGATTTCAAACATGTAAGAATAAAAATAGGTTATACGATGGATCCAGTACTATTATAAGTAAGTAGGATTGAAGAAGTGTTATTCGGATATTGCCTGGGCCAGAATGCCCGCTTGGTAGGTGCTATAACTAATAACTTTGCAATATTACGAAATATTTTTCAATTACTCGGTTATTTATCGGTGGAAATAGCAGCTCTTCCTAAAGCTTGGGGCTGGGGCTGAAGCGGTTAGCACACCGGTACCTTCGCCCCGGAAGATTTGAACGGGATATTGCATCCAATTCGCAGGATTCTGTTTATTTTTGCTGTCCGTACGCGCATATAAAACAGATATGATCCAACGCATCCAATCGGTTTACTTGCTGCTGGTGGCCCTGGCCACCGGGGTTCTGCCGTTCTGGGTGAATTTGTGGACGCAAAGCGACGGCACCGCGGTGTATGCCAAGGGTGAATTGTGGATCTCCCTGGCGTTTTACGCATCGGCCCTGCTGGCCGTTGTATCCATGCTGCGGTTTAAAAATAGAAAATCACAGTTCGTATTGAATCGATTCAATATGCTGCTGAACCTTTTTTTACTAGGATTCTTCGTAATCCGGGCACTAAATCTATCCGGAGAAACCCAGGTTTCTGAGAAGGGTATTTGGATGCTCATCCCCGTTTTTTCTATCGTTTTTTTAGTCCTGGCCAACAGGGCAATTAAGCGGGATGAGGACCTCGTAAAATCTGTGGACCGGTTGCGGTAGACCTTTTATCCTAGTAGTATTAGTGCGATGGACCCCGGCAGCAATGCCGGGGTTCTTGCTTTTGGTGCCTGGCAGCGTGTGGGTCATGTGCAGGCATCCCCCTACTCCGGGGATGGGATTTCCAACCTGTAGACCGAATCGCTTCCCGGATAGGTTAGCGTGCTGTTTTTGCGGTCCCACAGGAATTTGTAAGTGGCCGGTGTTTCGCTATAGGAGTCGTGGCGGTCATCCAGCAGAATTACCCGGATTCGGGCTTGATAACCCCATAAAGAATCCAGGGTTACTTCCGCAGGCATAAATCCCATCTTGCCAATTTTCAACCTTGTGAAGTGCCTTTGCCTGATGAAGATACTTGTATCCTCTGGACGTTTCACGGATAAGGAGGTTTTCAGGGAACCTGCTTAAGGATCACCTTGTCCCCATGGAGGAACCAGAACCCACGGCTTCGGTGTACCCCATGTGCCAGTTCCAGGTATGAACTGCGTTCGTATGTGGAATCGGCGGAAATCCGGATCCGGTGCAATTGCATGCCATTTTTTAAAGTGTACGTACCCGGTAAAGGTTGCGCAAAGAGGTCTGCCGCGATTGAGAATAAAAACATTAAGAGTACAAATGGCTTGCCCAAGCATGGTGGATTTACCTGAAAGATAGGATAAAAGTCCGAAGGCAAATATTTCTTACGTCCCTGATAAATATCAGCTTACAATCCTTCCGTTGGCTGTAGATTTGAGCATAAGGAACCCTTGCAGAGGTTGGTGTGAAAAAAGTAATTGAGTATAACTATAGTTTTTAGTAAATTGAACCAATAAAATTTATACAATGGGAAAATTTGAAGTCAAAACAGACAAAGCGGGGAAATACCGCTTTAACCTGAAATCCGGAAACGGGCAGGTGATCCTGAGCAGCCAGGGATACAGTTCCAAGGAAGCTTGCGAGAACGGCATCGAGTCGGTCAAAAAGAATTCGCAGAACGATGCCATGTTCGAGCGGGACCAATCCAGCAGCGGAAAACCTTTTTTCAATCTGAAGGCCGCCAACGGCCAGGTGATTGGGTCCAGCCAGATGTATTCCAGCGCAAGCGCCATGGAGAACGGGATCGAATCCGTCAGGAAAAACGCTCCGGGGGCCGACGTCGTTGAGGCATAGCCTGCGACTGGTTGCCGGATAGGGAGGTTATCGCTGTCCAAAACGCTAAGATAAAGGAAGCAATTTTGCTTCCTTTCTTTATTTGTAGCCGCCCGAGCGCCCGGCTGGCTGTGAATGCCGTATCCGCCACGCACTCCTTTCGGTGAATCCGGGCCATGGCCATCGGCCGTTAGGCTGCAAACCCCTATTATTACACTCCGAATATTTCATTTCGAAACTGACCGCATGACCCGCATCCTGTTGCTTTCCGATACGCACAACCACATCGACGACCGCATTTGCGCCTATGCCCGGGAAGCCGATGAGGTTTGGCATGCCGGGGATATCGGCTCGCTGCGGATAACGGACACCCTCCAGGCGATCAATCCCGTCCGGGCGGTTTATGGGAATATCGACGGCAAGGAGGTGCGTGGGGAATTCCCGCTGGACGCCCGTTTTGTATGCGAGGAGGTCCCGGTCTGGATCACCCATATCGGCGGGTACCCGAAGCGGTACGAGCCCCGCGTCAGGGAGGAAATCAGGCGGGACCCGCCCAAACTCTTTATCAGCGGCCATTCGCACATCCTCAAGGTGCAATTCGACAAGGACCTGGACCTTTTGCATATGAACCCGGGGGCCTGCGGCAAGGCGGGGTTCCACCAGGTGCGGACCATGCTGCGCTTTGCCATCGACGGGCCTGAGATCCGCGACCTGGAGGTGATTGAACTCGGGAAGCGGGGGTAGGGGGTGTCCCATCCCACCCCATTTGCAAGGTAACCTAAGAGGCTGCACGTACCCAGCAGTCTCTGATCCATGAAGGAACTTCCTATCTTTGATTTGAAATTGGTTCGACGCATGCGCTTTTTCCTGGAAATCTCCTACCTCGGCACCGCCTACCACGGGTGGCAAAAACAGCCCAATGCCCTGGCCATTCAGGAGGTGCTCGAAGACCGTATCGGGAAATTGTTGGGTGGTGAAACCATCGACCTGGTCGGGGCCGGTAGGACGGACGCCGGGGTGCATGCCCGCCAGTTGTTTGCCCATTTCGACCCGGTTGCCGGGTTGCCCTCCGACTTTATACACCGCCTGAATGCCTTCCTCCCTGCCGACATTGCGGTCAGGGGCGTATACGAGGTCCCTGGCGACGCCCATGCGCGGTTTGATGCCACGGGCCGGACCTACGAATACCACCTAATACGGGAAAAAGACCCATTCCGGGAGGGCCTTGCCTATTATTTCCAGGGTGAGCTGGATTTTACGGCCATGAATCGCGCGGCTGCCGGTATGCTCGGGTACGGGAACTTCAAGTCATTTTCCCGATCCAACAGCGATGTCAAGACGTATAACTGCGACCTGAGGGAAGCCTATTGGGAGGAGCGGGAGGGCGTCTGGGTATTCACTATCTCGGCAGACCGTTTCCTCCGGAATATGGTCCGGGCGGTAGTGGGGACGCTGCTGGAAGTGGGGAAGGGCCGCCTGGATCCGGAGGGTGTTAAGACAATTATAAAAAGCCAGGATCGGTCCGAGGCGGGCGTTTCCGTACCTGCAAAAGGCCTATATTTGACGCGTATTACGTACCCCGATACTCTTTTTCTCCATGGCCAAGGAAACCGGTAAAGCTTTTGATCTGACGCTCTTCAGGCGCGTGATGGCTTTTACCCGTCCCTATAAGGCCACCTTTTTCGGCACTGCGTTTGCCGCCATCCTGCTCACCGCTTTTGCCGTTGTGACCCCCATGCTGCTTCGGGAGATCATCGACAACGCAATTAAAGTCCAGGACCAGCCCTATCTGCTCAACCTCTGCCTGGCCATGCTCGGCGTCCTCATCGGGCAAGTGGTCTGCCAGCTGCTTTTCACCTATTACGCCAATTGGCTGGGCGAATCCGTTATCCGGGATATGCGGGTGAAGTTGTTTAAGCGGATGCTGGGTTTCCGGATGGAATATTACAACAAGTCGTCCATCGGGGTATTGGTCACCCGCGCGGTGGCCGACATGCAGCGAATTGGCGAAATCTTTTCCCAGGGGTTCTTTATGATCGTGGCGGACCTGTTGAAGATGCTTGCAGC
>CAXQQM010000153.1:0-20513 GCA_964226055.1 Robiginitalea sp.
CGCTTTTCGCCGGGTGTCCGCCTGGCGGATGGCCTCCTGGATTTCGGCCCGTTGGGCCTGTTGTTTTTCCAGGTAGTCCCGGAGCCGGCCGGCATCCATCTCCCGGAGGTGGCCGGGGAGGGATGCCCGGTCGAGTTCCTCCAGGTTGAGATTGTTGCCCTGGTAGGCATCGACCAGGTCCCAGCTTTCGTTCCGGTAGAAGGACGAGCTCTTGGAGACGGCCCGCTCCACCATAACCGCCTCTTCCATCTCTGCGGCATTTGTATCCTGTTCACCCTGGATCCGTTTTTTGGAAGCCCCGAGTGCTCCGTAGGCAATGTACGTTTTGTTGAGCCGCTTGTTCAGCTGGATGATCAGGTCGTCAAAGGGGGTTGCCACATGCACGATGGCCCGGTTGTGGTCGATGGCGGTATAATCCCCATGCCCCAGTCGGGCGCCGTCGGCCCAGAGCGTGTTTACCCCCAGCCGGTAGTCCCCGCAGAAGATCGTATTGACTACCACGTCCTTTTCAGCCGCATCCCGGATGACGGATTCATAGGCCGTGCGCCCCTGGTTGAAGGGCTCGTTCCCGGCGATAAAGATAAATTTCAGGTCGCGGGCATCCCGGCTCCACCGCAGCTGTCGCACGGCGCTCTGGATGACCTGCCCGCAGAATTCCTCCCCACCATTTGTCCGCAGGGAAAAGAGCTTTCCGGAAATTTCATCCAGATCCCTGCTGAATGGAAGGACCTGGCGGATAAAACCCTCCTGGGGGGAAAGGCCATCATTCCCGTATTCGTAGAGGGCAATCTCCAGGTCCGGGACCCGGTCCTCCCGGCAACGCACATAACTGAATTCGTTCACCAGGTCCCAAAGGGTGGCCTTCGCCTGGTCGATCAACCCGTCCATGCTGTTGCTGGTGTCGAGCAGCAAGGCTATTTGCACGCGCGTCCCGGGTTCTTTTTCCGGGGAGGCGGCATGCAGGTTGCCCCCCGGCAGGTTGCCAGCAAACAGCAGGAGCGCCAGTACGAATAAAAGCCGGAAGGGGAAACGGTTTTGGGTATGTGTGAATCGGGGCCTGTGGGTATTTCTCAAAGGCTGTTTCATAGCGGTTTTGTTTTATTGATTTTCCGCACAAACTAGGGGCAACTTTTTAAACCTGCCAGCGGGAATGAGCCAGGCACGCCTTTTGATTAGGTAACGGGCCAGGCGTTTTAGCCATCCCGCTAAAAAGCCCTTCCACCGGGGGAATCTGCGGGGAGACGTGTTTTTCCAACTGGGGGAAATGGACTAAGTTTAACGTATTTAAGCCATGGGCCGGATCTTATTCTTCGCGATTTGCCTGATGCTCGCCGCGCAAGCGGCGGCGCAGCAGGACTCCCTGCGTCCCGCCCAAAACGAGGCGCTGGAGGAGGCCGGTCAACCTGCGGGCCGCTCAGCCGCCGGAAACCGGGACGCCTCAGGAGAAAACCTGGGCGCCCTGCACCGAAGCCTGCTGGATTCCGCCGAAGCTTACATGGCCGGGGATATTCGCAAAAGCCTGGATTTTGTGACCCGTTCCATCGAAATACTGGGCAACAGGAGCAACCGCAGGGAACTCGCACAGTCCCTGACGATGCTCGGGGAGATCTACCAGTTCCACCGGCAATACGACCTGGCAGTCAATAGCTACCGGGAAGCGATGGAGACGGCCCCTTCGATGCGGACCACCCTGCTGCTGGGCAGCGCGTATGTCCTGAACGGGGATTACCAGGCCGCCCTGGACCTGCTGGATCCTGAAAGGGACCGCCCGGGCTGGACCCCGGATCAGTTGGTGGACCTCCACGAAACCATGGGCGATGCCCATCGGGGGCTCGACCAGGTGAATACCGCCGTTTCGTTCTATGAGTATGCGTTGACGATCGCCGATAAAAACCAGATGGCAGCCCGGGTGCCCGACCTGAATTCAAAAATTGCCGAGGCCTACGATCAGGCCAACCGGACCCAGGAAGCCGAGGCATTTTACGGGAATTCCCTGCGGCAGGCCCGGGAGCAAAACCCGGCCCGCGCCTTAAAGGAAAGCGAGAAAGTGGCCGATTTCTACAGCAAGCGCAGCCGGTACCCCGAGGAGATTGCCCTGCGGAAGCAAAGCCTCGAGCAACTGAGCAACCTGCCGCAGGGACGGGAAACCCCTGCCGCAGATTCCATCACCCGACAGGGTGTCAACTTCAAGATCGGCCAGGCCTATCTGGCCCAGGACAAACAGGAGGAGGCCATCCCCTTTCTGGCCCGGAGCATGGCCGAGGCGAGCTCCCGGGGCGACCTGGCTGTGGAAAAGGACGCTACCCGCAAGCTCTCCGAGGTGTACCGCAACCGCGGCGACTACAAACGGGCCCTGGAGCTGTACCAGCAATATGTCGCCCTGGTGGACACCCTCTATACGCGCAAGGAACAGGAACTCGAGCAGGCGGCGCGGTTCAGCCGGGAAATGGCCAGCAGCCAAAGCCGGATCCGTACCCTGGAACAGGAGCGGGAGTTGTCCCAGAGCAAATACGACCTGGCCCTGGCAGAGCAACGCCTCACCGGGGAGGTCAATAAACGGCAGAAGTATATTATTTACTCGCTGGTCTTAGGCTTGCTGCTTACCGGCCTGGCCGCATTTTTCTACTACCGCAGCAACCGGCAAAAGGAGCTCGCCAACCACCTGCTGGCCCTGAAAGGCCTCCGGTCGCAGATGAACCCCCATTTTATTTTCAATGCCCTGAATTCGGTTAACAATTACATTGCCCGGAACGACGAGCGGAGCGCCAATCGGTACCTGAGCGACTTTTCCCTGCTCATGCGGACCGTTTTGGAGAATTCGGAAAAAGACTTTATCCCCCTGAGCGAAGAACTGGAGTTGCTGGAACTCTACCTGAAACTCGAACACGACCGGTTCCCGGATAAGTTCGACTACCGGATCGATGTAGCCCAGGAGGTGGATGTGGAAGCGTACCATATCCCGCCCATGCTCCTGCAGCCCTACCTGGAAAATGCCGTTTGGCACGGGCTGAGGTACAAGGAGGAAAAAGGCTTTCTAAAGGTGGAGGTGCGCCCCATCGGCCCCCGGACCATCAGCATTTCAATTTCCGATAACGGGGTGGGGCGCAGGCGCTCGGCCGCCCTGAAAACCAAGAACCAGCAGCGGCAAAAGTCCCGGGGCATGGGGAATATCCGCCGGCGAATCGAAATATTGAACCAGATGTACGGCGACCGGATTTCGGTCTCCGTCTACGACCTGAACCCGGACGGCAGCGGGACGCGGGTGGTTCTCAACCTGAGAAGCAACTGATATGGAATTACGGGCTGTACTGATAGACGACGAGGCGCAGAGCCGCGAAATATTGCGGGCCTATCTGGCCAAATACTGTGATAATGTGGAAGTGCTGGGCGAAGGAGCCAACATCCAGGCAGGCCTGGAGCTCATCCGATCCCAGAACCCGGACCTGGTTTTCCTGGATGTGGAGATGCCCTTTGGCAATGCCTTTGACCTGCTGGAGCAGCTGCCGGAACGCAATTTTGAAACCGTATTCGTAACCGCCTACCAGCAATATGCCATGGACGCGCTGAACAGCCACGCGGCCTATTACCTGATGAAGCCCATATCCATCGACGCCCTGGTGGCTGCTGTGGAATACGTCCGCGATATCAAAAGCCGCGAAGAACTTTTGGACAACCGGGTACTGAAAGGGGTCCGGGCAGTGTCCGGTAAGATCACCATCCCCCAGCTCGACGGATTCCAGGTCCTGGAGGTTGCGGATATCCTCTATTGCCAGGCCGACGACAACTACACGCAGATCTATCTCAAAAACGGAAAAATCCTGGTGAGCAAAACCCTGAAGTATTTTGAGGAAATCCTCCGGGAGCACGCTTTTGCCCGCGTCCATAAATCTTTCCTGGTAAACGTGGCGGAAATAGTCAGGTACCGGAAGGGGAAGGGGGGGAGCGTCGTGCTGTCTTCCGGGAAGGAGGTGGCTGTGGCCCCTTCCCGCAAAAAACAATTATTGGGTTTTTTTGAATAAACGTAAATTACGTGCAAACCCCGGGCACTGAAATGCCCGGGAAAACCAATTGTATGAGTTATGTAAAACCTGTCAGGGGCAAGGCCCCCGCATTCGGGGCGGATTGCTTTCTGGCCGAAACCTCCGTGGTTGTTGGAGACGTGGTCATGGGCGACCGCTGCAGCGTCTGGTTTCACGCGGTGGTCCGCGGCGATGTGAATACCATCCGGATGGGCGACCAGGTAAACGTGCAGGACGGGGCCGTTATCCACTGCACCTTTGAGAAAGCGGCCACGCATATCGGGAATAACGTATCCATCGGCCACAATGCAATTGTCCACGGCTGTACCGTTAGGGATAACGTACTGGTCGGCATGGGCAGTATCCTGATGGACCATTGCGATGTGGGATCCTACAGTATCATAGCGGCAGGAGCCGTGGTCCCCCAGGGCACGGTGATCCCGGAAGGGTCCATCTATGCCGGGGTCCCTGCCCGCAAAATCGCGGAGGTCCGCCCGGAATTGCGCACCGGGGAAATTGAACGGATTGCAAAAGCCTATACCCGATATTCCGGTTGGTTCCGGGAGGCTGGCCCGGAAAGCGGGGTCTAGGGGCCGGGTTGGGCAGGTTTTGTTATCTTGGCCCTGCAGGCTGCCCTCTAATGCCCTGCCAATCAAACTGAGTGATGAAACCCGAATCTGTAATTGCGAATACATTATCCGTCCGGATCGTCCCGATCTCCGGGGGAAAGAACCTGGGGCCGGAGGCAGGATACTATGCCGTTTGCTGGATTCAGGATGAAATCCCGAGCCTGCGTATCGGGGAATACCTGGAGGAATCGGTGGGAAACTCCCTGTTTTTCTTAAGCGATACCACCTCCTGGTCCCTGGACCCGGGCACGGAAAATGCCAATCCGGGCTACGTACTCTATATCCCCCACCACCTGATGAACGACCCGCGGATGAGCCGGCTGCATATCAACGAGGTGCGGCTGCTGGCGGGGAACGAGATCCCCCGGGTAAACCCGGCCCCGGGCATTGCCCGCCGCATCCAGGATTTGCTGGAGATGCTCGACGAACTGGCCGGCTCCCAACTGAACCACCGGGACGAGGCCATTTTATCCCTGCTGAATACGTTTTTTATCTACCTGGACGGCCAGTGCAACGTCCGGTCGGTAGCTGCCGAAAGGAATTCCAGGAAAACCATCGTCCTCAGGTTCAAGAAACTGATTTACCAGCGATTCGAAACCTGCCATGAAGTCGGGGATTACGCCGACCTGCTCAATATCAGCGATAAATACCTGAACGAATGCGTCAACGAAGTGCTCGGGGTAAATGCCAAAAGCCTGATTGACGAACAACGCATCATGCGTTCCCGCCATTTGCTGAAATTCTCCGATAAAGCCATCAAGGAAATCTCCTATGAACTCGGTTTCTCCTCCCCGGATTATTTCGGCTTTTTCCTGAAAAAACACACCGGGATGACCCCCACGATGATCAGGCGGAGCTGATACTTCCGGTTTGTCGGGGGAATTACCGCGATTTTCAAGGATTTTCAAGGCGCCTGCCCGGTAACTTGCCAAAAAGCAACCAAGATGAATCGCAAGAATTTTATGAAAACCGCCGGGGCGGGCCTGGGGATGGCCCTGGTCCCCATTAGCGGAGTGGCGGCACGGACGCGCGCCTTTATGGCCTCGGGCAACGAGCTGGAACCGAAACTGGTGCGGGATGCCGACGGGAATGTACACAATGTCATCGGGGATATCCAGACCCACAAACTGGTGGGGGCCGATACCGGCGGACAGATCACCGAGTGGGTGGACAATGTCTCGCCAGGGACGGGAATCCCACCCCATATCCATACGCGGGAAGACGAGATTTTCCGGGTAGTTGAAGGCGAAGTCGAAATCATGGTAGGCGGGGAGGTAACCGTTCTGAAGGCCGGGGACATGGCCTTTGCCCTCCGGGATATCCCACATGCATGGAAAGTGGTGGGTACTGCCAAGGCCAAAATGATTACCAGCGCCTTCCCGTCGGGGATCGAAGATATGTTCTACGAGCTGGCCGCCCTTCCCGAGGGCCCGCCCGACCTGGAGAAAGTGGCCGAAATCTGTGCGAAACAGGGAATCCGCTTCGTCTGACGGCCATACGGCCCCGCCGGGCGCCTTCGGGATGTCCGGGTGCTGGCAGGCGCCTTCCGGATGGCGGGCTTTGGTAGGTGAATGCCGCGCCACCTGATGGGGCGTGGCGGCTACCGGGGTATGAAAAATGCTTACATTTGTGGCAATTAAGCAGCCAGTATTATGAAAGCATATATATTTCCCGGGCAGGGCGCCCAGTTTTCCGGGATGGGGAAAGACCTTTACGAAAAATTCCCTCAGGCCCAGGTACTTTTTGAGCAAGCCAACGATATACTCGGGTTTTCAATCACCGAGGTGATGTTCAACGGGTCGGCAGAGGACCTGAAAAGAACTGAGGTCACCCAACCGGCAATCTTCCTGCATTCCGTCATCCTTAGCCGGGTCCTTGGAGACACCTTTGCGCCCGATATGGTAGCCGGACATTCCCTCGGGGAATTTTCCGCCCTGGTTGCCAACAACACGCTTTCCTTTGAGGAGGGGCTTAAACTGGTTTCCCAGCGCGCCCGGGCCATGCAGAAGGCCTGCGAGGCCCAGCAGAGTACGATGGCCGCGGTCCTCGGGCTGGAAGACGCGGCTGTGGAGGAGGTTTGCGCCAGGGTGGACGGCACAGTGGTGGCAGCCAACTACAACTGCCCCGGACAACTGGTAATTTCCGGCGAAGTTGCGGCTGTGGAGGCTGCCTGTGAGCAGCTGAAAGAAGCCGGGGCCCGCCGCGCCCTGGTCCTGCCTGTGGGGGGTGCATTCCACTCCCCCCTGATGGAACCCGCCCGGGAAGAGCTTGCTCAAGCTATTACGAAGGCCAAATTCTCTGAACCTTCCTGTCCGATCTACCAGAATGTCACCGCGTCCGCGGTTACCGACATCGATGCCATCCGGCACAACCTGATAGCCCAGCTGACCGCCCCGGTGCGGTGGACCCAGAGTGTACGGCAAATGGTGGCCGACGGGGCGACCGAATTTATCGAGGTAGGCCCCGGCAAGGTCCTGCAGGGCCTGGTCAAAAAAATCGAGTCCGGAGTGACTGCGGATTCTGCCCAGCTCCCTGGCTAAGGTCGTATTCAACCTGAAAATAGGTGATTTCGACCGCTAAATTGGGGGGGCACCCCTTTTTTTAGTAATATTGGTCCCCAACCTTAATGTCCCTGCAGCCGTAGGCTGTAGCCTGAACACCAGACGCTTAACGCAAGCGGACGCTATGAAAATATGTCTTCCCGATATGTCCCCCGCCTTCCGGTTGCCTGGCAGGAACTTCCTGTGGGCGGCTTTCTTGTTTTTTACAGGGTTTTCCGGCATTGGACAGAGCCTCTCCATCAGCGATGCGCAGGTGACCGAGGGCGATGGTGGCAGCGTCACCATGACGTTTACGGTGACTTCCTCCAGCCCAGCCCCATTTGGCGGCTATGGTTTTACCGTAAATACCGCGGATGTAAGTGCCACCGCGGGGAGCGATTATACAGCCATTGTCAACGGCTCCGGGTCGATTCCCTGGCTATTTAGCAGTACCCAGGTTAATGTCACCGTCCTCTCCGACCTGGTGGCAGAGCCCACCGAAACGTTTACCGTTACCATCAGCGCCCCGACCAACGGGGCGGCCATCGGGGATGGCTCGGGCCAGGGGACCATCATCGATACGGACCAGGCCATCAGCATTTCCAACCTGTCTCAGGCCGAGGGCAATGCGGGGAATACCAATTTTATTTTTACCGTCGGCGTCGACGGGGGGGCTGCGGCATTTGAAGACATTGGATTTACATTCAGCACGGCAGATGGTTCGGCAACAACGGCAAGCGGCGACTATACTGCCGTTAGCGGGAGCGGCGGGACGATTTTACAGGGTGCCAACAGCACCACAGTGACCGTTTCCGTCAACGGCGATACGACCCTGGAACCCGATGAGAATTTCACGGTTTCCATCAGCAACGTCTCCAACGGGCGGGTCGGGGCCACCCCGACGGCAACCGGGACCATCCAGAACGACGATACGGCCTCCGTGAGTATTGCCGATGCCTCGGAGGGTGAAAATACAGGCCCCATGGTGTTTACCGCGACCCTGAATAACGCGGTCCAGGGGGGTACGTCGGTCAATTACTCCTTTACGCCCGGGACGGCCTCGGGAGGCGGGGTGGATTTCACCGGAAACCCGGGCACCCTGGATTTTGCCGGGACGGCCGGGGAAACGGAAACCATCAGCGTACCCCTGAATAACGACGCGATCGTGGAGGCTGATGAGACCTTTACCGTTACCCTCTCAGGGCCCACCAACGGGGTAAGCCTCGGGACGGCTTCGGCCACCGGGACCATCAACGATGACGACACGGTTTTTGTAAACTTTTCGGCCCCTTCTTCCTCCGGAAATGAAAATACCGGGGCCAACCTGCCCACGATCTTTGTGACCGGGACGGTGACCGCATCGACCACGGTTACAGTTACTGCCACAGGTGGTACTGCAAACGGCGGCGGCATCGATTACAATTTCACCTCCCCCCAGGTGGTGAACATCCCCCCGGGGGTATACGACGGCACTACAGCCACGGATATCCCCATCCCCACGCTATCCATAGTCGACGACGTAACACCGGAGCCTTCGGAAACCATTGTCCTGGGCCTGAGTGCCCCTACAGGCGATGCCACCCTCGGGTCCACCACGTCCTCTACCTATACGATCCTGAACGACGATAACCAGGTCCTTCAAATCAACAATGTGAGCCAGGCCGAAGGCTCGGGCGGCGGCACCACGGCCTTTAATTTCTCCGTTTCCATCGTCGGTGGCGGCAACGCCCTGCAGGACCTGAGCTTCCGGGTAAATACCAACGATGATTCTGCCGATCAACCCTCCGATTACGCCCGGATCCAGAACCAGACGTTTACGATCCCGGCAGGACAGAACAGCGTGTCGGTACCGGTGAGCGTGGTTGCGGATGACCAGGCGGAACCCGATGAAACGTTTGAAGTGGAAATCGACCAGCCTTCAGCCGGGGCGGCTATTGGCGCAAACGACCTCGGAGTGGGGACCATCCAGAATGACGACCAGCAGGGGCTGGTAATCAACAATGTATCGAGGGATGAAGGAGATTCGGGCAATATCACTTTTACCTTCCAGGTGAGTATTTCCGGGGGAGGCAATGCGCTGCAGGACATCGACTTCAGCTACAGTACCCAGGACGGGACGGCCACGGTGGCAGACGGGGACTACCAGGGATTGACCAATCTCGGCGGGACCTTATCGGCCGGGCAGTCGAGCGTGAATGTGCCGGTAACCGTGGTCGGGGATAACAAGGCGGAGCAAAACGAGACATTTACAGTGGTACTCAGCAACCCCCAGGGCGGTTTTATCGCCCAGGGTACGGGGACCGGGACCATCCTGAATGACGATGCAAACCGCATCAGTATCGGGGACGTCACCCAGAACGAAGGGAATTCCGGCACCACAAATTTTATTTTTACCGTGACTGTAGACGACGGGGCCGTAGCCCTGCAACAGATCGACTTTGAATACAATACGTCGCCCAGCGGCGCAAACCCGGCCACGCCCGGTGATGACTATGTAAGCGTCAATAACGGGAATGGGAGCATTGCCGCAGGTGACACGAGTACGACCATCAGCGTCACGGTCATCGGGGATACAGACCTGGAACCCGCGGAGACCTTCACCGTGGAGCTGGACAATATCGACAACGCAGACCCGGGGGACGTTACGGCCATCGGCACCATCCAGAACGACGACCAGTGCGATGCGGGCGACGTGGCCCCTGAGCCCTCCTCCGACGAGGATACCACCTTTTGTACGGGGGATATCATCCCGCCCCTGACCGATTTTGTGGTGAGTAACCCGCCGACAAATACGGTGCTTACCTTCAGCCAGAACCCGGACCCGCTCGTGGTGTCCAACCACCTGAACCAACAACAAATCGACAACCCGGTAGCCGGAACCTATTACGCCTTTTATTACGACGCGGCCAACAACTGCGCCAGTCCGTTGCTCACCATCACCATTGTCCGTAATTCCACCCCGGTCATTGACAGTTTTGCAGGGGATGAGCGCTGCGGGCCGGGCGCGGTAACCCTCACCGCCACAGGCAGCATCCCGGGCGGATCCGGGAACAACCCCGACCTGAACTGGTACGATGCCCCCGCCGGCGGCACCCTGGTATTTACGGGTCCGAATTTTACACCCAGCCTCTCCCAGACAACCACATTCTACGTGGAAGCGTTTGCAAACGGCTGCAGTTCGCCCAGGGAAGAAGTCACTGCCCTGGTTTCCCCCCTGGTAACCACTGGGACGGCCACGAACGGGTCGGCCTGTAGCGTCGCGGAATTCGGCCCTACCATCCGGGACCTGGACGACCGGCTTACAGGTGCGGACCCCGGGGCCTGGACGGTGGAAACCGATCCATCCGGGGGGCAGTTGAGCATCGAACCCGGTAACCTGGTGGATTTTGAAGGCCTGCCGGTTGGCACGTATTCCTTCCGCTATACAACCAACATAGCCGAAGCACCCTGTACGGAAGAAACCGTGGTAGTTGAAATCGTCGTAACCACCTGTGATGTGGATACGGACGGGGACGGCTTGCTGGACGGCGTGGAGGCCGATCTGGGAACGAACCCCAACGAGACGGATACGGACAATGACGGGATCGGGGACGGGACCGAGGTTGGCCCGGACACGGACAACCCGCTGGACGAAGACGGGGACGGCATTATCGACGCCCTGGATTCCAATACGGCCGATGCCGACCAGGACGGCGTGAACGACCAGCAGGACCCGGCCAATAACAACCCGTGTATCCCGAATGCGGATGCCGGGAATTGCGACGTGGACCTCTCGGTGTCCAAGACGGTCAATAATCCCCAGGCCGTGATTGGCCAGGATGTCACCTTTACGATTACCCTCAACAACCTGAGCGTGATTGAAGTGGTCGATATCCAGGTGGGCGATTTGCTGGAAACCGGGTTTCAATTTGTGGAGTCCACCGCCAGTGCCGGTGCCTACGATTCGCAGACAGGGATCTGGACAGTGGACCTGATGGCCGCGCAATCGGTTGAGACCCTGGAAATCACGGCAACTGTCCAACCGAGCGGGGAATACACGAATACAGCGGAGTTGCTGGCCTCCACCCCATTTGACGGCAACCCGGATAACGATACGAGTACGGTAACCGTGGAGATCGTGCTCCCGGAGGATGCGGATTTGTCCTTGCAGAAATCTGCGCAGATCACGCCGAATGGGATCTTTAACAGCGAGCGGATTGCCCCTGTGGTGGACGACCGTATCCGTTTTGTCATTACTGTAACAAATAATTCCGAGGACCCGGTGGCGGACATCCTCGTTGAAGATATCCTGCCCGGGGAGGCTGAGACGGGCTTTGAAGTACTTACCCCCATACCGACCCAGGGAAGTTTCAACCGGGATACCGGGATTTGGAATATCGGTACGCTGAACCCGGGGGCCACCGCCGAATTGAGCATCCCGGGCTTTGTCCGGGTGGCCACCCAATTTACGAATACGGCCCGGATCCTCAGCCCGGCTGCCGATGCGGACGTTTCAAACAACGAAGATGACGTGTTGGTGGTGGTGAGTCAACGGAATGAAGGCACACCCATTTTCAACCAGTTTTCACCCAATGGGGACGGCACAAATGATTTCCTGACCATCCAACTCACGCGGGACAGCGGGGAACCGGGGGTGACGGAGACCATCAACGCGTATTCCATACAGATATTTAACCGGTACGGACAATTCGTCCACGAGGCGATTAACCAGACGTCCCCCGTGATATGGGATGGCAACCATAAAAGCCAGAATGCCCCGGAAGGCACGTATTTCTATATTTTAACCTATACCTATACCACTTCGATCAACCCGGAACCGGTTCAGGTAACCCAAAAGGGCTGGATCCAACTGATTCGATAATATGCAGAAGCAACCTACCCGATCCATCTGGAATACCTGTCGCGTCCTCGGGGCGCTTGCGCTGCTGCTGGCAGGGGCATCCGTTGCCCACGCGCAGCGGGAGCCGCTCTATACCCAGTATATGTACAATATCGGGAGTTTTAACCCCGCCTATGTGGGCAGTGTGGAACGGCCGGACCTGTCCCTGCTCTACCGCGCCCAGTGGATCGATATCCCTGGGGCGCCCCGAACCATCCGTTTTGGCGCCAACGTGCCGCTGGGCAACAGGAAACACGGGCTGGGCTTCAATGCAGTGAACGACCAGTTGGGCCCTACTTCCCAGACTTTTGTGGACTTTTCGTATTCCTTCCAGGTGCAATTCACCTACGACGTCTTCCTGTCTTTTGGCCTGGATGCGGGGGGGACGTTCCTCAATACGGATTTCAGCAAGGGGACTTTCGAGAATCCGGGAGAACCTATCCTGGACCAGCAAAATATACAGGAATTCTACCCGACCATCGGGGCCGGGGTTTTCCTCTACCAGGATGTTTGGTATGTGGGGGTGTCCGTACCCAATTTCCTGACCGATGCGCTTTACAGCAACGAAGTGGCCCAGATTGTATCGGACCAGCTGCAGTTCAATTTTATCGGCGGCTATGTATTTGAATTCTCGGACAACCTGAAATTCAAGCCGGCATTCCTGGTGAATTATATGGCCGGCGCGCCGGTAACAGCCAATGTTTCGGCAAATTTCCTCATCAGCGATGTGGTAACGGCCGGGGCGGCCTACCGCTTTGACAATGCGGTGAGTGGCCTGGCGGGTTTCCAGATTTCCGACAATGTGTTTATGGGATATGGCTACGACTACAACACCAATGGCCTGGGTGGTTATAACAGTGGCACCCACGAAATCATCGTAAAATTTTATCTTGGAAGCGGAGGCGGTTCGGACCGGGACCCGGACTCCGGAAAAAGCAAGAAAAAGGGCAAGCAAATCGACAGCCCGAGGTTTTTCTAAATGCCTGACATGAAATTAAAGCGTTACATAGCAATTTTTATGACCCTCTGGGCTACTTGCGGCATGTCGCAAAAGTCCTCCCGGGGGGACCAGGCGTTTTTTGAGTACGATTATA
Source organism: Robiginitalea sp. (assembly GCA_964226055.1). Taxonomy (GTDB): domain Bacteria; phylum Bacteroidota; class Bacteroidia; order Flavobacteriales; family Flavobacteriaceae; genus Robiginitalea. The sequence goes on from CAXQQM010000153.1 coordinate 13,162, forward strand.
AAACGGCCATTGCCGAATACCTGGAGGAGAAACGCAAATCGCATTTGTCCCCTCAGCAGGCACTCAACCTCGCGGAAGCGTATTTCCGCGAACGCCAGTACAAACAGGCGGCAGACCAGTATGTGCAGATCTATCGGGAAGACAGCGTGATGACCAACCACCACTTCAACAAGATGCTGCAGGCCCTGTCCAAGACCTCGGAGAAAGAACGGGTACAGGCGTTCCTCAGTACGCGGAGTTCCCAATTGTCCGACGAGTTGCTGGAAAACGCCTCCTTCAATGACGAATTGCTGGAAGATTCCGCTTCCGGCGAAACAGCCTATACGATCTTCCCGGCCAATGGGAATTCCCCACAGGCAGATTTTTCCCCGGCATTTTACGGCAAGGACCGCCTCCTGTTCAGTTCGTCCCGTCCACAGGATGGCAAGGATACGTATTTACCTACCGGCGAGGCGTTTATGGATATATACGTGGCAGCATTGCAAGCCGGTGGGCAGCTGGGAAACCCCAACCCCCTGAATTCCCTGCCCCCGCTGAAATTTCACGAGGCCACGCCCTACTACAGCGAATCGCGCCAGGGGATCTTTTACGTGCGCTCCAATTCGGAGGACGGCGCCCTGACCTACAACCCGAACGGCAAGAATTCCCTGGCACTTGTACTGAGCAAGCGCAACGGCCAGTTGCAGACCCTGCTGCGCGACCCGGGTATTTCCTTCTATTACCCATTTTATGAGGAATCGACCGGGCGCTTGTATTTTGCAGCCGAATTCCAGCAGGGATACGGGGGTACGGACCTTTACTACGTGGTCACCAACCAGGGGCTCATTATGTCCGCCCCGGTAAACCTGGGGCCGCGCATCAATACGCCTGGCAATGAAATTGCACCCTTCCTGGTAGACGGCAGCCTGTTTTTTTCCTCAGACGTCTTCTACGGGCTCGGGGGGATGGATATCTACAAGTCGGAAATCCAGGGGGATGGCACATACAGTATCCCGGCCAACCTGGGCCCGGAGGTCAATACGGAACAGGACGAATTCGGTTTTATTATCCGCAAATCGGCCGGGACCGGGTTTGAAGGGTACTTTGCCTCCAACCGTCCAGGGGGTCGGGGCAGTGATGATATTTACGGGTTTACCGCCTCCCAGAAACCCGGATTGAAAACACTTGTGGTAAGCGGACAGGTAGTAGGTACGCAGGATACCGGCGTAGAGCAGGCCCGCGTCCGGTTGCTCGATACGGCAAACCAGGTGGTCCGGGAAACCTACACCCGTGATAATGGCGCCTTTCGTATCGAAGTACCCTGGCAGGAGGATACGCGCCTGAGTATCGACAAACCCCGGTACACTTCGGCCTCCCTGGGCGGCCCCGGACAGGATACCATTATCAGCGGGGTTCCGGCACGCATCACACTGAAGTCTGTGGATGAGGTGGTCCGGTCCGTGCGGGAGCGGCAGGAGCTGAAAGCGGAAAAGTTTTATTTCGGCAGGGGGAGCAGCCGCCTCACGGATGAAATTCGTACATCGCTACAGGAGCCGCTGCAAGCCCTCCTGGATTTCCCTGGGCTGCACATCCGGATCGAGGCACATACGGACAGCCGTGGGAGCACACAGGCCAACCTGGCGCTATCCCGTCAGCGGGCGGAGGCCATCCGGGACTACCTGGTGGAAAACGGCGTGGATGCCGGTCGTATCGAAGGGATTGAAGGTTTTGGGGAATCCCAGCTGCAAAACCACTGCGAGGACGGGGTCTACTGCCTGGAAATCCTGCATCGCCAAAACGAGCGGTACCCGCTCGTGGTTACCAACTACGAAAACCTCTGAATCAGCGTTCGAGCTGACAGTCCGTACAGGCCTTTACTTCCCCGTAATAGGTCTGGCGGTATTTGTGCAATGTGCGGTACGGGATGCCGAATATGTGTTTGCGGATATAGGTGACTTTGGTGTCGAGGCGACCCATCCGGGGGGTGAATCGCAATTCGTTGCGCGTTTTGCGGGCAACGCTGAAGAGTTTCATAGTAATGGAATTTTCAGATGCAAATATCGGCAAATCAGGCATTCATGTCAAATCCGTTTGTCGAAAACCCCCGGATCCCCCATGGTAAAAGGGCTTAGAGAGGAAGGATTCCAGGCCTGATGCGTAGCTGTTCCTCCAGATGAGCACCCTGCGACAAACAGGGTAAAACTAAAGGAGCAGCCAGCAATAGTAGGCTGCAAAAAGACTCAGGAAAAGGATGCCCGCATAGGTGAGGACCCGGAGCGCCCTCCCGGGTTTGGCTGTGGCAGGCATATCTGCCCCCGTCACATTTTTCAGGTTCATATACCCCACCAGCGGGGCCATCACAAAGGAGATAAATGTAGCCAGGGCCACCAGGTTCCCCATGTTGGCGCCAAATGCCGTCAGTACCAGGAAATTTACCCCGGTAAGCACCAAAATAGCCATGGCGTAGTGCCATCTTTTCCCATACTGCCTGCGCTTGGGCCGGAGGTATTCCAACACGTCGATACTGACCCGGGCAATCGCGTCGTGGGCAGTCATACAGGTACTGAACATGGTGGCAAAGGCGGATACAGCGATAAAAATATACGCCCAGTCCCCGATATGTGTGGTAAAGAGCTGCACTACCTGGTCTGCAAAAACCACGGCATTCCCGCTGAGCTCCGTGCCTGTGCCGTAGAGGGTCCGGTGTCCGATGACCAGGAAAAATACGGCCAGCAGGGCAGTGGTAACATATCCGGTATTGAATTCCTGCAGGGAGTCCTTCAGACTCGGCTTCCCGTGTTTCCCCTTATACTTTTCGAGGCTCCAGAGGCTGATCCAGCTGCTGGCCTCTACCGCCGTGGGCATCCACCCGATCAGGCTGATCAGGAAGAGGACCCCGACGCTGTCCATCAGCGCAGGGCGCCGGAATCCTTCCACGGCTTCCACGGGCGCTTTGTATAGCACCATCACTGTGGTTACGAGCAAGGCGGCAAAGAGGATGGTGACCACGAATTTCAAGGTGGTCTCCAGCAGGCTGTAGCGGCCGATAATCAGGGCTGCGCTGATAAAGGCAAAGAGCCCGAGGGCAATCAGGGAGACGGACACGCCCGATATCCCGAAGAGGTTCGCCAGCAACCCGGCGGTAACCACATAAAGTGCGGCGAGGATTGTAAATGTGGTCACCAGGGTGATAAAAGCGTAGAGCCACATCCAGCCGCGGCCCAGGCGGGAATAGCCCTCCACCAGGCTGCGGCCTGTCACGTTCGTATACCGGATGCCGTATTCAAAAAAGGGATATTTCAGCAAATTGGCCAGGAGGATCGGGATAACCATTAACCAGCCGTAGGTGGCACCTGCCTTGGTGGACAGGACCAGGTGGGAGGTGCCGATGGCCATGCTGGCAAAAAGCAGGCCGGGCCCCAGGTTTCTCAGCAGCGTTCGGAATCGGGACATGGTTTGTGTTTATGGCGTGTTCATACGCCCTTGTCGGTTGGCCCTAATGTACGAATTCGGCTCGTTTTGCCATGGGCTAATTATTCAATGTCGATCCGGTTTCCGTAAAACCGGGGCTGTGTATTGAAGAGCAGGTCCAGGAACACCTTGACGCGGGCAAAGTATTCCCGCACCTGCAATTTGGTTCCCGCACTACCATCTACGCCACCTGCATTGAACCCCCGGGCATACAAGTCCTTTTTCCCGGCGATGTATAGGGCGCGTTCGTTGTGGAATTCCTGGGAGATGACCGTCACCGTATCCAGCCCGAAGACAATCTTGGCCCGTACCATAGAATCCAGGGTCCGGAAACCCGCGTAGTCCAGGAAGATCCGCTCCTCCGGAATCCCGCCGGCTATCAGGTCTTTTTTGATGGTGTCCGGCTCGTTGTAGTAGATGGTCCCGTTGTCCCCGCTCACCAGCACAAAGGCTATCTTGCCGGCCTGGTAAAGGGCCAGGGTCGCCTGGATCCTGTTCTCATAAAAGGGGTTCATGCCCCCTTCGGCCCGGTGGCGCGCTGTGCCGAGTACCAGGCCCACCCGGGAGTAGGGGATGGCTTCGGGGTCCGAGTAGAGGCGGTCGGCGGTCGCCACCTCGATAACGGCATTGCAGACCACAATCAGCACCAGGGGTGCCAATAGCACGGGCAGAAGCCGCCGGAGCCATTTTTTCTTCATACCGGGTTTTGTTGGATTAAAGGTACATATTTGGGGAGAATGTAATGGTTGGCCAAACAGGACGACCAAACCCCCGAACCGATTTCTAATTTGCAAACCCTACCTTCACCTGATGAAACCATTCGCACTAATTGCCATTTCCGTATTCCTGCTCACCTCCTGTGGGGAACAACCGTCTAAAAACAATACCGCCGCATCGGATGCTGCCCAGGGGGCCGAAAGCGACGGTGGGGATCAGATGCGATCGGGGGAGGGCGCCAATTCCGGAAACCAATACCCGGAGGCCCTGAACCGCGTCTTCGAAGCCCACGGCGGCCTGGATGCCTGGAAGGCCCAACGCACGCTGACCTATGTGATGCCAAAAGAATCCCTGTCGGAAACCCATACCATCGACCTGAAGACCCGGGAGGACCGCATCGACACGGACGCCTATTCCATGGGCTTTGACGGGGAACGTACCTGGATCCTGGATCCGGATGGCACCTATGATGGCAACCCGGAATTCTACCACAACCTGATGTTCTATTTCTACGCCATGCCCTTCGTTTTGGCCGACCCGGGGATCATCTATGGCTCCGCCCCGGACCTGGAGTTCGAGGGGAAGGCCTACCCGGGCATCCGGATCAGCTACGGGGAAGGTGTGGGGATCACCCCGGAGGATGAATACTATTTGCACTACGACCCGGACACCGGGCAAATGGCCTGGCTGGGGTACACGGTGACCTACCGGACCGGGGAGCCTTCGGACAATGTCAAGTGGATCCGCTACGACAACTGGCAACCGGTAGAGGGGGTACTGTTGCCCGCTTCAATTTCCTGGTACGATTACGAGGGGCGCCAGATCGGGGATCGTCGGAATACCGTGCCCTTTGAACAGGTTTCCTTGCAGGAAACGGCCCGCCCGGATGGGTTTTACCAGAAGCCCGAAGGGGCGGAATTTTTTAAAAAGGAGGAATAGGATTGCTGACGGACAGAACCGGCGGGACAACGCCCGTTTCTCCGTATTGGCATACCGTTCAGGGGCATGCCGAAATATAATTTGCATTCTTGCCTTTTTCAATCTACATTCTCGGGGAAATAATCTAAAATCCTAGACATGCTTTCCCGTATACTGCCCACCGAATATCCACTGCGCCTGACGGCCGTGCTCTTTGCCTTTGTGCTCCTCGCCTCCTGCGGGGAGGAAACCGAGTCGCAGCCCGACCAGAAAGAAGCCCTGAACGCCTGGTTTGACGAAAAATTCGAAGAGGAACTCATGATGAGCCCCCTGCAGCTCACCGTCATGGGCCGCAAGGAACTCTACGACCAGATAGACGATATGAGCCTGGAGGCCCAGGCGGAACACCTGGCCTGGAAGGAGGCCACCGTGGAGGAACTCCGCTCGAAATTTGATTACGAAAGCCTGGACGAAACGGACAAGACCTCCTACGACCTCTGGATCTACCAGTACGAAATGGAGAAAGCGGGCGAACCTTTCTGGGGGATGAATTACGTGTTCGACCAGATGCGAGGCATGCATACCACCCTTCCGAATTTTCTGATCAACTTCCACCGGGTGGACAGCCTGCCGGATATGGAGGCTTATATTTCCCGGATCGGGGAAACCGGCCGCGCTATGGGGCAGCTGACCGACCGGGCTAAAGCCCAGACTGCGGACAGCATATTGCCGCCGAAATTCGCGTTTGAAACCGTACTGAAACAAACCCGGGCCCTGCTGGAGGGGAAGCCTTTTACCGATTCGGGCGACAGCGCCCCGCTACTGGCCGATATGGAACGGAAAATCGCCGCCTTGCAGGAGAAAGAGGAAATTACGCAGGAGCAGGCCGATTCCCTGGGCCAGGCAGCGGCGGAAGCCCTGACAACCTCCTTTGAACCGGCGTACCGCGATTTGGTGGCCTGGTTGGAGGCCGAGATGCCGAAGGCACCGGAAAGCCCCACAGGCGTGAGCCGCCACCCGAACGGTGAGGCGTACTATAACCACCGGCTGAAGGCATCGACCACTACCGACCTGACCGCCGACGAGGTGCATCAGATTGGCCTGGACGAGGTAGCCCGGATCCAGGAAGAGATGCGGGCCATTATGGAAGAGGTCGGGTTTGAGGGCGATTTAAAGGCATTCTTTGAATTCGTCAACAAGGACGAGCAGTTTTTCTTCCCGAATACCGATGAAGGCCGGCAGGCCTACCTGGACGAATCTACCGCCTACCTGGATGCCATGTACGCCAAGCTGCCGGACTATTTCGGGATCCTGCCCAAGGCGGGCCTGGACGTAAAGCGCGTAGAGGCCTTCCGCGAACAGGACGGCGCCCCCCAGCACTACTACCCGGGCACCCCGGACGGTTCCCGAAACGGTACGTACTACGCCCATCTGTCGGATATGACAGCCATGCCGAAATCCACCATGGAAGGGGTGGCCTACCACGAAGGCGTGCCGGGACACCACATGCAGATTTCCATCGCCCAGGAACTGGAGTCCGTGCCCAAGTTCCGCACCCAGGCCGGTTTTACGGCCTACAGCGAAGGTTGGGGCCTGTATTCGGAGACCCTGGCTGGGGAAATGGGCGGTTATGAGAACCCCTATTACGATTTTGGCCGGTTGGTAAATGAAATCTGGCGGGCCATCCGCCTGGTGGTGGATACCGGCCTGCACTCCAAGGGCTGGACGGAGGCCGACGGCATCCGGTATTTTGAGGAGAATTCCTCGATTGCACCCGGGGCCATCAAGGCGGAGGTGCAACGGTATATGGTAATGCCCGGGCAGGCAACTGCCTATAAGATCGGGATGCTGAAGATCCAGGAATTACGCCAAAAGGCCGAGACGGAACTCGGGGACCAGTTTGATATCCGCGCCTTCCACGATACGATCCTGGGCGGGGGCGCCATGCCGCTTGAACTCCTGGAGCGTCGCGTGAATGAATGGATCCGGGAAACCAAGGCGGCCACCCCGCCGATTAAGGAGGGGTAGGGAGTGGCGGTTCGGTGAGTCCCGCCCCAAAAGCCTTCGCCTTCCTTCTAGCGGGAATTGCTCGTTCCTTCGGAACTTCGCGAGTCCCGCCCGAAAGCCTTCGACTTGCTTCATGCGGGAATTGCTCGGCAAAGCCTCGTGAGTCCCGCCCCAAAAGGCCAAAGTCTTTCTTCTTGCGGGAATTACCTCGCCTGTCGGCTCGGTGAGTCCCGCCCGAAAAGCCTTCGTCTTGCTTCATG
>CAXQQM010000154.1:0-5211 GCA_964226055.1 Robiginitalea sp.
CATTTGCCGCCCCCTGGGAAATGGCCGGTGTAATCCCCGTCCAGTGGAACCATTCCACCCCGTCAAATACCTCTTTCCAGTCTACCATCCCCTTTTGGATCTCGGCCATGGCGGAATGCGCCCGGTCGTAAATCACTTTACTGCCGCGGCTTACCGCACCGGTCTCCAGGAAATAAATGCCCAGGCGATCCCCGCCAAAGATAATTTTATCCGTTCCAACCCCCCGCTTCCGCATTTCCATCAGGGCACAGTGCCCGATATCGTTGTCCGGGAGCCGGGTAACAAAATCGACGGGCACGCCGTAATTGGCCAGGGAAACGGCTACGTTGGACTCCCCTCCCCCATAGACAATGTCAAAACTATTGGCCTGCGAAAACCTGAGGAAATCCGGAGGCGCCAAACGGAGCATGATTTCCCCAAACGTCACTACCTTTTTCATCGTTATTGTTGTGTTTAGATTGGTAAATTAATGGTTTTGGGCGAGATCAGCCAAATGCGAGGCCGCTGTTGATATCCACACTGTTCCCGGGGATGTGAATCGGGTATCCCTGGAGCATGTCAACGCCTATCCGGCAGGTTCACTGCGAAGCAGGCAGGCGTCAACCTGGTCGAGGCCGTCCTGGGTATCGGAGAGCACGATAAGCGTATCCCCTGCCCGGATTTCCGTCGATCCGTTGGGGACCAGGTACGTCCCGTCCCGATGGATCATGGCGATAATCGCATTGCTGGGGAAATGCAGGTCCACGATCTTCCTGTCGACCGACCGGCACGACGGGGTAATCTCGATTTCCTTCATCGCCGCCTTGGGATTGTCGGCCAGAAAAGCGTCCGTGGGCGCGAGGATCTTGGATCCATCCGGCAGGGCCACATTCAGCCACTTGGCAAAGGTGCTGATGGTTGTCCCCTGGATCATCACGGAGGTGACCGAGATAAAAAATACGATATTGAAAATCATATTCGCTTTATCCATCCCGGCAAGTAGCGGGTAGGTGGCAAAAACAATGGGGGCTGCACCGCGAAGTCCCACCCATGAAATGTAGAGCCTCCGCCTCATTTTCATCCTGAAAAAACTCAGGCTGATCATCACCCCTATCGGGCGGGCAACCAGGATCAGGAAGAGCGATACGAGCAGGCCCACACCGAGTACGGGAACGATCTGGCTGGGGAAGACCAGCAGGCCCAGGGTCAGGAATAAGACAATCTGCATCAGCCACGCCAGCCCATCGTACATGCGCATAATCGTCTTCTTATGGATCAGGTCCTGGTTCCCCAAATAGACCGCGCAGATATAGATGGCCAGAAACCCGTTTCCCCCCACGAAGTCCGTGGCGGAAAAGGTGATAAACATCAGGGCGATCACCAGGACGGGGTACAATCCCTCAAAATCGAGGCGGATCCGGTTTACCACCATCTTGCTCAGCCGGCCGAACCCCCATCCGGCGAGCCCACCCAGTATCATCTGCAGGAAAAAGAAGGGGAGGATGGAAAGGACGTTCTGGTCCTGGTTCATCACCAGGGTCAGGCAGGCGATGGTCAAAACATAGGCCATCGGGTCGTTGCTTCCACTTTCGAGTTCCAGGGTCGGTCGCAGGTTTTCGCGGAGCGCCAGGTTCTTGGACCTGAGGATTGAGAAAACTGCGGCCGCATCCGTAGAGGAGACGATGGACCCCAGCAGCATACTCTCGTAAATGGTAAAATCCGTAATGAGCCAGACAAAAGTCCCCAGGGTGCCCGCGGTGAGCAACACCCCAAGGGTGGAAAGGGAAAGCCCTTCCTTCAATACGGGCCTGACCGCATCGAAATTCGTGTCGAGCCCCCCGGAAAAGAGGATAAAGTTGAGCGAAACAATCCCGATAAACTGGGCGATTTTCGGATCGTCAAAATAGATTCCCCCGATACCTTCGGAACCGGCCAGCATCCCTATGGCCAGGAATATCAACAGGGTGGGGACGCCGAATTTATAAGATGGCTTCCCGACGATCACGCTGATAAGCAACAGCAAGGAGCCAATCAGCAAGATATTTTCAATAGTAATGGTCATCGTTAGGTCGTTTCAGCCCTTCAAAGATACTGTTTCGAAGACCAGTGCAGCTCACCTTTTACAACCCATCTTTCACTTTCAACAATTCGGTATTTGAGATTTTAGAGACACCCCTGCGCAAAATATATTGCTAAAAAAATTAACGCATGTCCCTTTCACTTATCGGTTACGTCCATCTGGCAGCCTCCCTTTTGGCCCTGGGCCTCGGCACCCTGGTTCTTTACCTCCCAAAAGGGACCCGCCGGCACACGTTGCTCGGTTACGGGTACTTTGCAGCGATGGTGATCCTGCTCGGCACAGCCTTTATGATTTACAACCTGTATGGACGGTTCGGCCTGTTCCACATAATGGCCCTGATCAGTTCCGCAACCCTGTTGGGGGGTATTGTCCCCATGTGGATTCGGTGGCCGGCAAAAAACTATTTCCACTATCATGTAGCTTTTATGTATTGGAGCGTCATTGGCCTGTATGCTGCCTTCTTTGCCGAGGTGTTGACGCGTCTGCCTTTTCTGATAGGGGTTGAAAAGGATATACTCTTCTATTTTTACGGGCTTGTCGCCCTGGCTACCGGGGGCACCTGTTGGGTGGGATCGCGCTACTTCAGACGCTACCTGGATTCCTGGTTGCAGGCCATGCCGGAAGGAAGCTGACAGGAGATTGCCTGCCATTGCCCCTTAAATAGTACTTTTAAGGGGTAAACGAACTGACATGAGCAACCGGATTTCCGAACGGGTGGCCGATTTCCTCCGGCGTTACCCGCCTTTTGACGCCCTGGATGCCAAGGACCTCCAGGCCCTGGCCCTGGAAGTCGATATCTTCTACAGGGAGAAGGGAAGTTATGTTTTCCGGGAAGGGGAAGAAACCCATAGCAGCTTTTACGTGGTACATAAAGGGGCTGTTGACCTGCGGGCAGCTGCGCGGGATGAACTCGTCGACATCTGCGATGAAGGGGATATTTTTGGCCTCCGCCCCCTGATGGCCGGGGAAAAGTACCAGCTGGAAGCACAGACGCGAGAAGAATCCCTGCTCTATGCCATCCCCCTTGCGGAATTCCGTCCCCTGGTTCAATCGTATACGGCAGTGGGTAATTTCCTGCTCGAAAGTTTTGCCTCAAACACGCGGAATCCATATACAAAAGCACCTAGTGGCAAACTATTTTCCGGTTCCCGCAGCGATACCCCTTCCTCCGGGAGCGGGTTGCGGTACAACGAGGTGCTCCCTGTAAGCCCCCGTAAAAATGTCGTCAGTTGCTCCCCGGACACCCCGGCAAGTGAAATCGCCAGCCTGATGTCGTCCAAAAAAGTGGGTTCGGTACTGGTGCTCGACGAGGGCCTTCCCTTGGGAATAATTACCGATAAAGACCTTCGGAACCAGGTAGCCACCGGAAAATTCCCTATTTCGGCCCCGGCCCGGTCCATTATGTCCGCCCCGGTCATCACCTACCCGCCGAAGCTGAGCCTGACCCAGGCACAACTGGCCATGATGAAAAACGATATCAGCCACCTCTGCCTCACGGAAGACGGCACCCCGGACAGCCAGGTTGTCGGGATGCTTTCCAAATACGACCTGGTCCTGGCCATGGGAAATAACCCGGAAGTGCTTATGCGCGCCATCAAGAGGACCCGCAAGATTAAAAGGCTCCGGGCCATACGGGCCCAAATACAGGAGTTGCTCCGGGGCTACCTGCAAGCGAATATCCCGATGTCCATCATCATGCGCCTGATCGCCGAACTCAACGATGCCTGTGTGAAACGCATCGTGCAACTGGCCATAAAAAAGGCCGGGGAGCCGCCGGTTCCGTTTGCCTGGATGGCAATGGGGAGCCAGGGCCGGGGCGAGCAGCTCCTTCAGACCGACCAGGACAATGCACTCGTGTTTACAGATGTCCCTGAAGAATACCTCCCGCAAACCTCGGCGTATTTCCAGGACCTTGCCGGGCACATAACCCGAAACCTCAAACGGATTGGCTACGCCTATTGCCCGGCCGAAATGATGGCATCCAGCCCCGACTGGTGCCTGAGCCTGAGCGAATGGAAGCACCGGGTTTCCCAATGGATCATCAACCCGGGGAAAAACGAGGTGCTGTTGTCTTCTATTTTCTTCGATTACAACCTAACCTATGGTACCCGGGACCTGGTGACCGAACTTTCCTCTCATATTTTCGAGAGCATCAGGAAGTACCCTATCTTTTATTACCACCTGGCCGCAGGAGCCCTGCAGAATCCCTCTCCAACCGGGTTTTTCAGGCAATTCCTGGTAGAGCAGGACGGGAAGCACAAGGATTTTTTTGATTTGAAACAGCGCGCCCTGATGCCCCTTACCGATGCCGCCAGGGTACTGATCCTGTCACATGAAATCAAATCGATCAACAACACGGCAGAGCGTTTTGAACAGCTTGCCGAACTCGAATCCAACAACCGGGATCTGTTCCTCTCCTGCAGCTATGCCACCAAAGCCCTTTTAAAATTCAGGGCCAGGCAGGGACTGCAGCATGGAGACAATGGGCGGTTTATCGCCCTGGACAGCCTGAGCAAGGAAGAAAAAATAAAGTTGAAGCGCACTTTTAAGACCATTAAGGAGGTACAGGAATTAATTGCCGTGCGCTTCAAAGTATCCAATCTGTTGGTATGAGGTCCCAGACCAAAGTCGTCGCTGAAAAACCCGGGAACCGATGAATAAATGGGATGATATTCTAGAGAAAATCCGCGGCCTGTTGCCCGGTTCCTCAAAGGCCTTTCCGGAATATCCTGAAGACCCGGGGGAGGTAGACTTTGTAGTGCTGGATACGGAAACCACGGGTTTCAGCCCGCAACGCGACCGGATCCTGAGTATCGGTGCGCTGCGCGTAAGCCAGGGGCGCATCCGCGTGAAGGAAAGCCTGGAACGATACCTGAAACAAGAGCGTTTTGACCGCACCTCTGTCCCGATCCACGGCATCCTACGCACAGGCAGTTCGGAACGAATCAGCGAAAAGCAGGCTTTGGCCGAACTGCTGGATTTTGCATGGGAGTCTCCCGTGGTGGGACACCACATCTCTTTTGACCTGGCGATGATCCAGGCCGCCTGCCAGCGATGCGGACTGGGCCCATTTCGCAACCCCCTGATCGATACCGGCCTGCTCTACGGGCATACGCTGATCGAGAGCCCCCTACTCAGGAAAAAGGAGCACT
>CAXQQM010000155.1:0-5346 GCA_964226055.1 Robiginitalea sp.
TCCCGCTGGTAGCCTCGATGAGCCTGGTTTCAGGGCCGATTTCCCCCCGGCTGAGCATGCTGCGGATCATATTCAGGGCAGCCCGGTCCTTGACACTTCCCCCCGGGTTTTGACCTTCCAGTTTGAAATACAGTGCCACATCCGGGTTGTCCACGAGCGTCCTGCTGCGGACCAGTGGCGTATTCCCAATAAGCTCTTCCAGACTATCCGGCATGCTTTTCGGTCTTAATGCGTATCTCCGGGGTATGGAACACCGTGGAATTGGCCGGGACGGATGCCGTCAGCCAGGCATTTCCCCCAATCACGGAATTGGCCCCGATAACCGTGTCTCCCCCCAGAATGGTGGCATTCGCGTAAATAGTGACATGGTCTTCAATGGTGGGGTGGCGTTTGGTTTGCTGGAGATCTTTGGCCACATACAGGGCCCCGAGGGTTACCCCCTGGTAGATTTTTACATGGTCGTGGATCACAGCCGTTTCGCCTATGACCACCCCGGTGGCATGGTCTATGAAGAAGGAGCGTCCGATTTGGGCCCCAGGGTTGATGTCGACCCCCGTCCGGCTGTGGGCATACTCGGTCATCAGCCTCGGCAAGAGCGGAAAACCCATCCTGTATAGCTCGTGGGCCAGGCGGTAGATGGCAATCGCATAAAAGCCCGGATAGGCCATGTAAACTTCTTCCAGCGAAAGGGATGCCGGGTCGCAGGCCGAGATCGCCCGCGCATCCAGATTCAGCTTTTCGAGGATTTCCGGAAGGAGCCCTACATATTCCGCCCAGACTTCACTACAGGGTTTGTCCTTTTCCCAACAGGCCAGTTCCACCAGCTCTTCAAAAGACTTTTCCAACTGTTCCAGGTTTTCCTTCACCGGGGTTTCCTGGTCGAACAAGGTGAGGAAGAGCCGATCCGTAAATTCTTCGCTTCGTCGTTTCAATCTGAATTTCAAGGCCGGATTGTCCTTGTGTGATTCGATTGATCGGATGATTTCTTTTTTGTCCATTATCCCTATCGCTATGCTTCTCAAATGTAGGTATTAATATTAACGGACCCGGCCATATTTGCTTAACTTTAGCAAAACGGCCCGGCAGTTGCGCTTTGTCGGACGCAGCTTCAAGACTTTTGTAGTATGGATCAACCAGGTATTACACCCGGGGTACTGGAATTCCTCGGGGATTTAAAAGCCAACAACAACAGGGAATGGTTTGAAGCCCATAAGCCCCGGTTCCGAAAAATCCAGGGTCATGTCAGGCAATTTTTTGACGAGGTGGCGGAAAACCTCCGCAAGCACGATGAAATCGAACGTGTGAAGATGTTTCGGATTTACCGGGACGTGCGGTTTTCCCCGGACAAAACCCCCTACAAACCGCATTTTGCAGGTTCGTTTTCCCGGGCGGGTGCCCATCTGCATGGCGGCTACTACCTGAGGATCCGCCCGGGCGAAACCTTCGCTGCCGTAGGATTCTGGGACCCACGCCCCCCGGATTTGCTGCGGATCCGGAAGGAACTGGAATTGGACGCATCGGAATTTCGGGCATGTATAGGCGACACCGGTTTCAAGGGCATTTGGGGGGAACTTCAGGGGGATGCCGTCAAGACGGCCCCGAAAGGTTTCCGACGGGACCACGAGGCCATTGACCTGATCCGGCACAAACAATTCATCTTTGTCCGGGAATTCACCGATTCACAGGTCGTATCCCCGGGATTTATCAAAGAGCTGGATACGAGTTACCTGGCTGTAAGGCCCTGGTTCGACCTGATGAGCCAGGTGCTGACTACAAACCTGAACGGGGAATCGCTACTCGACCAGTGAAGGGGTTTCCAGCAACTGGACCTGATCCTTGAGCCGTTCGACCACCATTTGCATCATCCGCTTGTTCAGGCTGGATGAATTGGTGATGTACCGCTCGTATTCCTCCAGGGTAAACTGCCCAATGACCATGCCTTTCAGGGAATTCCTGAATTTGATGTCTTTCTGGATGGCATTTTCAATGTAATGGAGTTTCTTTTCCAGGCCCAATTCATAAAAATACCCTTTGTGCTTTACGGCGTAATTCCGAAAGGCGGCAAGAAACAGGTCGTTCTGCAGTTTGATAACGGGACGCAAAGTGGCATTCTGGAATTCTTCGTCTTGGGTCATCTCGGGATGCAGGACGGCTTGGGAAATGTGCGGCCGGATCCCGATTAATTCGGACGATCGGGTGCTCATGACGAGAAGTTTTTTTAAAATTAGGCATTCTCCCGGGCCATTGCCGTCCGGTCGGCCAGAGTTGTTAACCGCTTTATGAACACCCGCCGGAATTTTCGGGCCGGCGGAGGATCGGACACGCAACTCTGCCAATAGGGGTTGGTACCTGCAGATGGATGCCGTAAATTATATCCGGTAAACTGCGCGGGCCGTCAGGTTGAAATCCAGACCTCTGAACCCTGGATCGGAAAGCACCCGCAAAAAATCACAATTGAGAAAATCCAAATAAAGAAAACCCAATGAGCGATCATACCGTCCAATCTATCAATCCCTATACCGGGGAGGTCATCCAAAGCTTCCAACCGCTAACGGAGGAAGAGGTAGCCACATCGGCGGCTCGCGCCCAAAATGCGTTTCGTGCATGGCGCAACGTGCCGATTGCAGATCGGTGCCGCCTGTTGGAGCGCGCATCTGAAGTCCTGCTCAGCAGGAAATCCGAACTGGCGCAAACCATTACGGCCGAAATGGGGAAGCCCGTTTCGCAATCCCTTGCGGAAATCGAAAAATGCGCCTGGGTGTGCCGGTACTACGCCGCCGAGGCCCCTTCCCAGTTAGCGCGCACGCCAATTGAAACAGATGCAGACCGCAGTTACGTGCGCTACGACCCCCTGGGGGTTGTCCTGGCGGTAATGCCATGGAATTACCCTTTCTGGCAGGTTTTCCGGTTTGCCGCGCCCACCCTCACTGCCGGCAATACCGCCCTGTTAAAACACGCATCCAATGTTTGGCAATGCGGGGAGGCCATAGAATCTGTATTCAGGGAGGCGGGTTACCCGGAAGGGGTATTCCGCCACCTGCAAATAGGGAGTGACCAGGTGGAAGGCCTCCTGGACCATCCCGCCGTCAAGGCTGTCAGCCTGACGGGGAGTGGGGGTGCAGGCAGTGCAGTGGCCCGGGCGGCGGGCTCCCGGATCAAAAAATCCGTACTGGAACTGGGAGGGAACAATGCCCTGGTGGTTTTTGACGACGCAGACCTGGAGAAGACGCTGGAAACCTGTATACAGGCGCGTTTCCAAAACACGGGCCAGAGTTGTATCGCCGGGAAACGGCTGCTGGTCCATCGGAAAATTGCGGACGGCTTTGTAGAATCCCTCGTGGAGCGGGTGAAAGCACTTAAATCCGGGGACCCCCGGGATCCGGATACATTTGTCGGAGTCCTGGCCCGGGAAGATCTCGCAAAAGACCTGGAGAAGCAATACCGGGAAACCTCAGATATGGGTGCGCATACCGCTTGCGGCGGCCAGCGCAGGGGAGCTTATTTTGAGCCCACGGTCCTGACGGGGGTTCGTCCGGGCATGCCGGCGTTTGACCAGGAGACATTCGGGCCTTTGCTGTCAGTTACGGAATTTGAAAACGAAGCTGAAGCTATGGAGTTGTTGGGGAATTCTGAATTCGGATTGGGGGCCTCACTGTTTACCCGCAATACCGGGCGGGCGGAACGCCTGATCCCGGAAATCGAGGAGGGGGCAGTATTTGTCAATGAATTGGTCAAAAGTGATCCCAGGTTACCTTTCGGGGGGGTCAAAGCATCCGGTTATGGACGAGAACTCTCAGCCATGGGCATTCGGGAATTTGTGAATGCAAAGACCGTTTATATCGCGGCATCAGAGGGGTCAGATTACCCAAGAAAGGATTGAGAGTGCCAGGAAAATGGCAATTTTGACCAGTGTATACACAGCTCGTTCAGTTTTGGTTTCCCACAAAGTATGAAGTACATAGCGTACGGCCATCGGATTTATGAAAAATTTATTTTGAGGTTAACAAAATTTGTGATTCCCGAATTCTGTAGAGAATTAACATAAACCCAACACAGCTCCGTTCAGGCTTCAAATATCTTTGTGGCAAATACTGATCAACCATGCGATTCCATACGAGAAAATGGGTGAAACCCGGTGATTTAAATGCCAACGGCACGTTGTTCGGGGGACGCCTGCTTTCCTGGATCGATGAGGAGGCTATCCTCTACAGCATTATCCAGCTGGAAAACAAAAAAGTCGTCACCAAATTCATGTCCGAAATCAACTTCATGTGTACGGCGGAATCCGGTGACATCGTCGAAATAGGCATCGAGGTGGTCAAATTCGGGCAATCCTCCCTGACCCTGCGTTGCGAAGCCAGGAACAAGATGAATCACGAGACGATTGTGACCGTCGACCAGTTAATTGTGGTCAACCTGGACGAAAACGGGAAGCCCCTGCCTCACGGAAAAACCAAGGTGGAATACGTGAAGGACCGGCTGGCCCGTGAGCATCAGTCTTCCTGATCCCAGTTTTCCGCTACGGCCCGGACTTCCTCCATGACCCGTAGCAGATTGCCGCCCCAGAGCTTGCGAATTTCTTCTTCGGTATACCCCCTCTTTACAAGTTCGAGGGTAACATTGAAGGTTTCGGAGGCATCCGACCAGCCTTCGATCCCGCCGCCGCCATCAAAATCCGAACTGATCCCCACATGGTCGATCCCGATCAGGTCTACCATATAGTCGATATGATCCACGAAATCCGATACGTTCACGGCTGGCGGAGCATCCGGTTGGGTTGTGGCAATACTGTCGGCCAGGTTGCGCACACGGGAATAATAGCCAAAAAAGGCATTGCGCTGCTCGTCTGTCAAGTTGCGGAACTGGGAGCGGTCGTACCATTCGAGGCCCAGGGAATCTGCCACCTGTCGTTGCAGGCCCCGGAGGTATTCGGTCCGCGCTGCACTTTTGGCGGCATCCAGGTAGGAGGCAAAGGCCACCGTCTGAACCACCCCGCCATTCTCCTTTAATTTCCTGAGTTGCTGGTCATCCAGGTTCCTGCTGTGGTCACAAAGCGCCCTGGCCGAAGAATGAGAGGCAATGAGCGGGGCCTTCGACAACTCAAACATCTGCAGGGAGGCTTCCTTGGAAGGATGGGAAATGTCAATCATGATCCCAAGTCTATTCATTTCTCTTACAGCTTCTTTGCCAAGGTCACTTAAACCATTGTGTAACCATACGCCATCGGCTTCCCCTGTGTTTGAATCCGAGAATTGGCTGTGGCCGTTGTGGGAAAGGGAGATATACCGGGCCCCCATTTCGTAGTAGCGTTCAAAATTCCCCAGGTCCGTGCCCATCGGGTATGCA
>CAXQQM010000156.1:0-8787 GCA_964226055.1 Robiginitalea sp.
GGCCAGTCCATCGACATCCCGGAATTCACCGAAAAGCAATATACGACAATCGACCCCCAGCATTTTGAGCCGGTGATCCGGGGGATGGCCGACGTGTACGAAAAAGGCACGGCCAAATGGCTGAGGGTCCCCGGGGTGGACATCGCCGGGAAAACCGGGACCGTGGAGAATTACACAAAAATCGACGGGGTACGGACCCAACTCACCGACCATTCGATTTTCGTCGCATTTGCCCCGGTGGACAACCCGAAAATCGCATTGGCCGTCTATATTGAACACGGGTACTACGGGGCTCGCTATGCCGGCCACATCGCCTCCTTGCTGATCGAAAAATACCTCAAAGGCGAGATTACCCGTACCGACCTGGAAAAACGGATGCTCGAAAAGACGCTGGAGCACGAATATGCGAAGCCTTACAGCGGGGAGGAATTTGAGATCAACGAATATGTCTGGTAGCGGGGTCCTCAGGCGGGTAGACTGGCTGACGGTGTTCCTGTTCCTGCTCCTGGTGGCCATCGGCTGGGTGAATATCTATTCCAGCACGTTTGACGAATCCGCGAGCTCGATATTCGACATGGGCCAGTTGTACGGCAAACAAATGGTCTTTATCCTCCTCTCATTGGGGATCATCCCCGTGATCATGGCCCTGGAAGCCAATTTCTACGAACGGTTTTCCAGCGTATTCTACGTGGTAACCCTGGTACTGCTCCTGGGCCTGTTCGTGTTTGGGAAAAACATTGCCGGAGCCACTTCCTGGTACAACCTGGGTTTCTTCAACCTGCAGCCTTCCGAACTTGCCAAGGCCGCAACCGCCCTGGCCCTGGCCAAATACCTGAGCGACATCCAGACGGACATCAAACAGCGCAGGCACCAATTGTTCGCCCTGCTGATCATCGCCATCCCCGCCCTGCTAATCATCCCGCAGCCCGACCCGGGGAGTGCCCTGGTGTTCTTCTCCCTGGTCTTTGTCCTGTTTCGGGAAGGCCTGCCACTCGGCTACCTGGGCCTGGCCCTGGCGGCCATCCTGGTTTTTATCTGCACGCTCATGTTCGGCACCGTATGGGTGGCCATCGGCCTGGCGCTGCTGATTATCCTGTTCTTTATGATCAAGAAGCCTTCAATCAAGGTGCCGGTCTTCCCGCTGATAATCGTCTACGTTGCCGCCATCGTCCTCTCCCTCTCGGTGAACTTCGTTTTTGAAAACGTGTTCGAGCAGCGGCACCGCGACCGTTTCAGCCTTTGGCTGCGCCTGGAAAAGGATCCCGCCAAACTCGAGGAAATCCGGAAAACCATCGGGTACAATACCTACCAGTCCGAAAAAGCCATTGAATCCGGCGGGTTTTTCGGGAAAGGCTTCCTGGAAGGCACCCGGACCAAGGGCGATTTTGTCCCGGA
This sequence comes from Robiginitalea sp., assembly GCA_964226055.1. Lineage (GTDB taxonomy): Bacteria > Bacteroidota > Bacteroidia > Flavobacteriales > Flavobacteriaceae > Robiginitalea. Next base: position 1,396 of record CAXQQM010000156.1, read on the forward strand.
ACAGCATACAGATTATATTTTCACCACAGTTGGTGAGGAGTGGGGCTTTATCGGCACGGCAACCGTAGTGGTGCTGTTCACTATCCTCCTGTTGCGGCTCGTCTACCTGTCGGAACGACAAAAAAACCCCTTCAGCCGGATGTACGGTTACGGGGTCATCTCCATCCTGCTGATCCACTACTTCATCAATATCGGCATGGTCATCGGGGTGCTGCCTACCATTGGGATCCCCCTGCCGTTTTTCAGCTACGGCGGTTCCGGGCTCATCGGATTTACCATCTTGTTGTTTATTTTCCTCCGCCTCGACGTCAACCGGCTCAAGGAATGGTCCTGAGTGGCCAGCGCAGTTGGCCACGTGAAGTACAGCTCTTACCGGAATTCCCAGGACTCTGCCCCCGAATGCGATTCGAATTTTTCCTGTAATTCCGCCGGGAGCCCGTGGAAAAAATCGAGCCCGGTGACCGCTTCGATGCGGTCTACCGAAACCGAAAATTCCCACAACGGTCCCTCAAGGGGCTGGTTCGGCATTAAAAACGCTACCACCTCCGGGCCGTTTTCTCCTTCCCGTGCCACAATTTTATAGAAACTCCGGGGCACAGCCCCCCCTTCCTCCCCGATACGGGACAGCCCGGGTTCCAGCACGCCGGCCGTCAGGATATATAACCGGCCATAGCGGCGGCACCAGCGGCGGACCTGCATTTCGAGTTCGTTCCAGGCCCCCGCATTGAATTCCCGGTTCTGCGGGCTGATGTTGCTCGTATAAAAGGTTTGGTTGTATGCTGCCAGGGAGTAGCGACGGTCGCCGGCCGGGCAAAGGTGGCCGCGGTCGTACCCGGAGCCCCGGTAATTCCGCCAGTCGGCCGAATAGGTGGAAACCTCGGGATCCTCCACGAAATACGGCCGGTCCCGGTCATCGTCCGTCAGGTGGGCCGGATCCAGGACATAGGCCACCCAGGCCGCCTGTTCGTAGCTTTCCGCGTATTCCAGCAGGTAATGGTCGTGGCGGATGCGCTCCCCGTTCGCCCCCGCCGGGAGCCAGGCTTCCCGAAAAGCCGGGGCCGGGGTACTCCCCGCGGGGGATGGATACGGGTCTTCCGTGTAGAAATTTTCAAACCACCAGAAGCCCACCAGGCACAGGAACATCAACCCGGCATAGATCAATCGGTTTTTTTGCCTTTGGGTCAGGGACATACCCCAAATTTAGGGTAATTTGCAGCGTCAGGCCCACCTGGCGTAAGGGAATCCGTCCGATCCCGACCAAACCGGGCACCTGCAACCATTAAATTCGAAGCACACATGGCACTTACCTGGAAAGACATCATCCATTACGCCACCAAAGGCAACCCGGAACCCGACCGCAGCGTCGTGAAAACAGATGCCGAGTGGAAAGAACAACTGACGCCGGAACAGTACCGGATTACCCGGGCACACGGTACCGAGGCGCCCCATTCCGGGGAACTCTGCACGGCCCACGACCCGGGCATGTACCGCTGCATCTGTTGCGGCACCCCGCTGTTCGACTCCACGATCAAATTTGAATCCGGGACGGGATGGCCGAGTTTTACCCAGCCTGTCCAGGAAAATGCGGTGCGGTACATCCGGGACACCTCCTTTGGCATGGTCCGGGTGGAGGCCCGCTGCAACACCTGCGAGGCACACCTGGGGCACGTGTTCCCGGACGGGCCGCCACCCAGCGGCCTGCGCTATTGTATCAATTCCCTGGCCCTGGAGCTGGATAAAACGGCTAAAGATGCCAACTGATAACATGCAGGAGGCTACGCTGGGGGCCGGGTGTTTCTGGTGTATCGAGGCGGTTTTCCAGGAATTGCGCGGGGTGGAATCGGTGGTATCCGGGTATAGCGGCGGGACGGTGCCCGGAAAACCAACTTACAGGGAAGTATGTTCCGGCCTGACCGGGCATGCCGAAGTCGTCCGGGTTCGGTTTGACCCGGAAGAGATTTCCTTCCGGGACCTGCTGGTGGTCTTCCTCAGCACCCACGACCCGACAACCCTGAACCGGCAGGGGGCCGACCGGGGAACCCAGTACCGGTCCGTGGTCTTCTTCCACAACGCCGAACAGGAACAAGTGGCCCGGGAGGTCATTGCCGACATGCAGGTGCACTTTGACGACCCTATCGTCACGGAAGTCTCCCCCCTGGCCAATTTCTACGTGGCAGACCCGGAACACCAGGATTTCTACCGGCGGAACCCCGAATTGGGGTATTGCCGGGTAATCATCGACCCGAAAATGAAGAAGTTGCGGGATCACTTTGCCTCCCGATTAAAAAACCCGGTATAAAAAAAGCCCCGGCGCGATACGCCGGGGCTTTTTTTTTCAAGGGTCAACTGCATCAGTCGTCCAGGCGACTGGCCAGTTTATCCTTTTTGAAATTATTCAGTTTCAGGTCTTCCAGCACATTGATGGCCTCCTCCACATATACGTCCTTGGCCAGGTTCTGGTGCCAGCGGTCGCGCTTCTCGCGCAGCACGGAATCCTGTGTAAACAACTCCTGCTCGTATTTCAGGGAACTGAAGGTGAGCTTGGAATCGTATTTCATCTTATTGCGGAAATACTGGGAACGCTCCTTGTTCTTCTCTTCCCGCATGCGGTACTCCCCGATACTGAGGGGTACCACGGTTTCCTCCTGCTGTTCTTTCAGCCAGCGGGCGTTCTCCTCTATGAGCGCGATCTGCGGGTGGGATGCCATACGCGCCGCAGAACGGGCGATGGTTTCCTCGTAGTCGATATATCCCTCCCAGGGCTCGTAATTGGCCGGGCTGATCTTATCCCACTTCAGCGGGTTCTGCTGGTCGCGTTCGCCCAGGTCGATGTAGCTGTAGCGGTCCGGGACCACCACGTCGCTCTTGACGCCTTCCAACTGGGTGGAACCGCCGTTGATGCGGTAGAATTTCTGGGTGGTCAGCTTGATGGCCCCCAGGTCGCCGTGCTCATTGCTACGCACGATGTTTTCCAGGGGGATCACATTCTGTACGGTCCCCTTGCCGAAGGTCTGCTTGCTGCCGATCACCACGGCCCGCTTATAATCCTGCATGGCAGCTGCAAGGATTTCAGAAGCCGAGGCCGATAACTCGTTCACCAGGATTACCAGGGGGCCGTCCCACTGGATCCGTTCGTCCCGGTCTTCATAAATTTCTTTGTCGCGGGCGGAAGAGCGCACCTGTACAATGGGGCCATCCTTGATAAACAGGCCGGCCATTTCCACAACGGTCTTCAGGGATCCCCCGCCATTGTCGCGGAGGTCCAGCACGAGGCCTTCCACCCCTTCTTCCTTGAGCCGCTCAATTTCACGGGCGACATCGGTGGCCGCGTTCCGCTCGTTGTAGTCCTCAAAATCCACATAGAACTTCGGCAGGTTGATCAGGCCGTATTTCCGGTTGTCCTTGATAACGGTAGAGGATTTGGCGAAGGATTCTTCCAGTTCCACCACATCCCGCACCAGGGTCACTTCTTCCACGGTGCCGTCCACTTTCCGGACGGTAAGCACCACTTCGGTCCCTTTCGGGCCCTTGATGAGTTTGATCGCATCGTCCAGGCGCATCCCGACGATATTCACCGGGGGTTCGTCTTTCTGGCCTACCTTGAGGATTTCATCCCCCACTTCCAGGCGCTGGTCCCTCCAGACCGGCCCGCCGGAGATGATCTCCACAATCTTGGCCCCCTCGGGCTTTTGCTGCAACCGGGCCCCGATCCCCTCGAACTTCCCGGACATGCTGACGTCGAAACGCTCCTTGTCTTCCGGGGCGAAGTAATAGGTGTGCGGGTCAAATTCGTCCACAATCGTATTGAGGTACTGCACAAACCAGTCTTTGCGTTCCAGGTCTTCGACAAAGTCGAAATACTCGTCCAGGGTCTGGCGAGTGGATTCCCGGGCTTCCTTTTCGGCCTGCTCGGGCGAAACCGCACTTTCACCGTCACCCGCCTCGGCGCTCAGGCTGATCTTGGAATCGTAGGTGCCGATGGCCGCGTACTTCAGCTGCTTCCTCCAACGCTCGCGCATTTCCTCTATCGAAGCGGCGTATTCCTGCTTGTCGTAATCGATTTCTATGGCCTCGTCCGCCGAAAAATCGAAGGGCTCGTTCAACAGGTCCCCGTACAAGCTGCGGGCATCCTGCATGCGTTCCATAAGCCGCTCGTACACCAGGTTGAAAAAGCTGATGTCCGTATTCTTTATCTGGTCGTCGATCTGGAATTTATACTGTTCGAATTCCGCGATGTCCGACTCCAGAAAGTATCGTTTGGTGGGGTCGAGCACATCGATAAAATCCTCATAGACGCTTACGGAAAAGTCGTCGTTGATGTCTTTGGGCTCGTAATGCCCTTTCTCGAGTACGTAGGTAATCAGGTCAAGGAGCAGTTTGTCCTTGTCGTCCGATTCAAAAGATTTACTGGTAAAACTACAGGATGCAACTGCAATCAGGGGAACCAGGAAAGCAAGCAGGAAATTCCTTTTCATCTATGTCATTTTTTTTCCGGGAAAAAGGCATAAAAAATGCACAATCCCCCGCTTATTCGGTCATTGAACTCCCTAAGATACAGAAAAAACCATGCCAGTAAGGGTGCGCGCCGCTAATATTTTGTTAACGGGGGTGCTGGGAGTTCTATGTTTGAAAAACGTATTTTTGCCAGATAAAGTATAGTCCATGCCCAAACCGCTTATTTTAGTTGCCAATGACGATGGAAACACGGCCCCGGACGGGGTGGGCCTCAGAATGAATATCCCGGCAATCACAGGCGTCCTACCATGCCGTTCAACCCACCAACAACCGGAAGCACTATGAATAAACGCAAGGAAACAGTTATCGGATTCGCCGTCGGGATCATCGCCAATGTACTGGGGGTCCTGCTCTATATATTGCTCTTCTCGGACCTCGGGATTACGGAGACCTATGAGGCCGCCGTGCAGCAGGGACACGTGGGCAGCTTACTGGCCCTGGGCGCCATCCTGAACCTGGCCGCATTTTTCGGCTTCCTGCGCCTGAGGCGCGATTACCGCGCCCGTGGCGTGCTGATGGCAACGGTAATCACCGCCCTGGTGATCCTCTATTACAAGATTTCTTAGGCGTGAAATACTATATCATTGCAGGCGAAGCTTCCGGGGACCTGCACGGCTCCAACCTCATCCGCGGTATCCGCGGCAGGGACCCCAACGCGGAAATCCGCTGCTGGGGTGGCGACCGCATGGAACAGGCCGGCGGCACACTGGTTCGCCATTACCGGGAACTCTCCTTTATGGGCTTTTTGGAAGTACTCCGCCACCTGCCGGCGATTTTCCGGAACATCGCCTTTTGCAAAAAGGACATTGCCCAATTCGAGCCCGACGCGCTGATCTTCATCGACTTCTCCGGTTTTAACCTCCGGATCGCCCGCTGGGCCAAAGAAAACGGCTTCCGGACGCACTACTACATCTCCCCCCAGGTGTGGGCTTCCCGGGAAGGCCGGGTAAAAAAGATTCGCAGGGACATCGACCACATCTACACCATCCTGCCTTTTGAAAAAGCCTTTTACGAGGAAAAACACGGGATCCCCGTACATTTTGTGGGCCACCCGCTCATCGATGCGATGGAGGGGCTGCCCGACCCCGACCCGGCCGCTTTCCGGACCCGAAACGGCCTGGATGCCGGACGACCGATCCTGGCGTTGCTCCCGGGCAGCCGGAAACAGGAAATCGAAAAAATCCTCCCGGTGATGATGGCCGTGGTCCCTGGATTCCCGGAGTACCAGTGCGTAATTGCCGGTGCCCCGAGCCTGGATACGGAACAGTACGAGCCCTACCTGAACGCGGGCGTGACCCTGATCCGCGATCAGACCTACCCGCTCCTCCAACACGCCCATGCCGCCCTGGTCACCAGCGGGACAGCTACCCTGGAGACCGCCTTGCTGGGGGTCCCCCAGGTGGTTTGCTACAAAGGCGGATGGGTATCCTACCAGATCGCCCGGCGACTGATCCGGTTGGAATATATCTCCCTGGTCAACCTGATCATGGGCCGGGAGGTGGTCCCGGAACTCATCCAGGGCGATCTTAAGCCTCGGAAACTGGCCGCGGCCCTCAGGGACATCCTGGCGGGCCCGGGCCGGGAAAACCAATTGCAGTCCTACCGGCAACTGAGGGAGAAACTGGGCGGGCCGGGTGCCAGTGCACAGGCTGCCGAACTGATTGTTAATTTCAGCCGGGAAGCCTAGATTCGGCGGTGGCTTCCCCCCGGGGAATGGAAGCATTCCGCGGTTTTGTATAATTTAGTGGCACCAAACCCCGTTATTTTCGCATGAAGCAATTCGTTACCGCAGGCCTGTTGGCCTTTTTGCTCGGGAGTTGCGGCGTGGTCAAAAAGAAGACGACCTACGCCGAAGACCGGCCCTTCGTCTCCGTATCCGCCGCGGATAATGCCCCCCGGACAACCCATGCGGAGGAACCCACGGGGGATTTCCCTGCGGAATCGGAACCTGGCCTGTCGGAGGCGGGACCTGCCGAGGCCGTCGTGCAAACGGCGCTCACCTATACGGGAACCCGGTACCGGTATGGGGGCACTACCCGCAAAGGCATGGACTGCTCCGGCCTGCTCTACGTCGCTTTTCAGCAACACAATGTCCCGCTACCCCGGGTTTCCAAAGACATGGCCGACCAGGGCCGTCGCGTCCGGGTGCCCCAATTGCGAAAGGGAGACCTGCTCTTTTTCAAAACGACCCGCCGGGGAGGGAAGATCAACCACGTGGGCCTTGTCGTGGAAGTGGCTGGGGACGATGTGAAATTTATCCACTCCACCACCTCCAGGGGGGTCATTGTATCCTCCCTCCGGGAAGGGTTCTGGAATTACGCCTTTGTAAAGGCAACCCGCGTCTTCTGAAATGAACGCCTGGCGCACCCCATCGGTCACTCTGGCCCTGGGGATGTGCGGGGGAATCGCCACTGCTTGGAATTTTCAGCCGGGCAGCATCCCGGATTTCACGACCCTCCTGGGTACCTCCCTCATCCTGCTATCTGTCGCTTTGCTGTTGAAACACCGTTGGCCGCCGCTGGCCTTTCCGGGCCTGGCCATCCTGGCCTTTTACTGCTTGGGTGGGTGGGTGGCGACCGGCCGGATGCCGGAAAACCAGCCCGGCCACTATCTACACACTGATTGGGATACCCCCGCCTTATGGCAAATCCGCCTGGGGGAACCCCTCCGGCCCACCGCGTTTTACCAGCGCTGGGAAGCGTCTGTGCTGGCCCGGGACGGGAAGCCCTGCCAGGGCCGGATCCTGTTGCAGGTCCCGGTTACCGACACGCTGACAGAGTGGGAACCGGCGGCCACCCTGCTGGCCTATGGGAAGCCGGAAGCTGTCCCTCCTGCCGGTAACCCGCACCAATTTGACTATGCCTCCTATTTGAGGAC
>CAXQQM010000157.1:0-5136 GCA_964226055.1 Robiginitalea sp.
CACAAACTGGTATTAAAAAATATAATACTACATTAGAACGTGAAGATTTAAATTTACAAGAGTGGTTAAACCATTTACAAGAAGAGTTAATGGATGCTACATTGTATATTGAACGATTAAAATCCGAAGTTGGAGATAAATTACGCTAAAGATAAAGTTGTATCCTTCTCGCAATATTCTACTTTTAAGTCTTGTCCTCATAAGTGGTATTTGCAGTATGTAAAAGGTTATAAAGACGTTAAGCCAAACATGCATTTCGTTTTTGGAACCGCTATGCATGAGGCATTACAACATTATTTACAAACCATGTTTGATGAATCAGCTAAAGTTGCTGATGAGATGGATTTAAATAGGTTCTTCAAAGATAAAATGATTGAAGAATATAATAAGTACAAGAAAAAACATGGACATTTTACTACACCAGAAGAATTACAAGAATTTTATTTAGATGGTGAGGGTATCTTGGATTGGTTTAAAAAACATAAACGTGGTAGAAGAAATTATTTTTCTAAACGTAAACATGAATTAAAAGGTATAGAGGTACCTTTAATATTACAACCAATTAAAGAGTCGGAATCGTGATTGTATATGGCAGGACCCAGGCCGATGGCAACGGCCCGGAGTAATTCCATATCTGGTTCCTGGCCAAATTTCTCACGGATATCGGCAGCGTAAAGAGGGATGAGTTGGTCGCGACGGCTCATGGTATATAGCGGCTTTAGTTCAAAAAGGCTGGGGGGAAATCCGAGGCCTAAGTTAGAAAATCGAAATAGTCGAGCAAAATACGATCGTTGATTTCCCGGGGCGTACAAACCTCCAGGAGGATTGGGTAGTCTGAAGGTTCCCAGAATCCTTCGAGGGCTTTTTGTAACTCCCCGGCAGAGGCAGCCCGTCGGTAACCCAGGCCAAACATGCGGCAAACCGGTTCCATTTTCCGGTTGTGAGCCGTTTCAAAAAAGGTGGTGAAGGTGTGGCTCTCTTCCTTTCCCGGAAGGATCCTGAAAATCCCTCCCCCGCCGTTGTTGATGACGATTATCCTGAAATCTTCGCGGAGCGTGTCGTTCCACAACCCATTGATGTCGTACAGGAAGCTCAGGTCCCCGCTCAGCAGGAGGGTTGGCCCCTGGTAATTATGGGCCGCCCCCACGGCTGTCGAGGTGCTGCCCTCGATGCCGCTGGTGCCCCGGTTGCAAAAAACCGGGTTGCCGGGTCGCATATCGAACAACTGGGCATAGCGCACGGTGGAACTGTTTGCGAGTTGTACCATATACCCCTCCGGGATAGCTTTCATCACGGTGTCGAAAGCGGTAAAATCCGAAAAGGGGATTTGCCCGAGGTATGCCGACCTTCGTTTTCTGTATCCGTCCCGTACCGACGACCATCGCGCCCGGTATCCGTTTTCCGGATCGGGTTGGGTGTGCGGCAGGAAGCCCTTTAAAAAGGTGTCAGCGTCCGAGCGGACGTGCCCGGTGAGGGAAAAAAATGTATCGCGGGCGATGTGGGGGCCCACATGCCAGTGCCCGGCCGGCGGATAGGTCCTGAGGAATTGCTTGACTTTTTTTGACACGACCATCCCGCCAAGGGTTAAAAGCAAATCCGGTCGGAGGGCCTCAAAGGAAGACTCCGGTTGACGGGAACGCTCAATCGGCGCCAGTACGCTGTCAATACTTGGGAAAAATTCCGGGTGATGCAGGTTGGAGGTGGTTTCGGTGAAGACCAGTAGTGATGGATCGGCGGCCAACTTTTCCACGACGGCATCCGAAAGGCTGCCCGGGGGCAGGCTCCCGATCAATACCATCTTGCGGCCGGCCCGTTGCCAGTGCCCGAGCAGCTCCTCCCCTTCCCCGTCAGCCTCAGGCTGCCGGGGCTCTAGGTTCGGGCGTAATTCAACCGGCGGGTTGGCGGCGGTACCGTAGAGGGGTTCTTCGAAAGGAATGTTCAGGTGGACGGGCAAGTGCTCCGCCATCGCTGTTTGCAGGGCCTCCTGTACGATGGCTTCGTTTTTATCCTGGATCCGGGCCTGCATTTCTTTCAGGGCACGGGGATCGACGGGGGCGCTTCCCCCCTCCCACCGAATACTTGGAGTAGCGTGGGTGGCGTCCTGTAACAGGTTGCCTTGGAAACCGATATGGTTGCCGTATACGCCGGCCTGACGGATCGTCTGCCCGTCCCCGATGTCGATTTTGTAGGCAGGGCGGTCGGCGGAAAGCACAAGCAGCGGAATACGGCTGTAATACGCCTCAGCCACAGCGGGGTAATAGTTGAGCAGGGCGCTGCCCGAAGTACACACCAAAGCGGTGGGATTTCCGGATTGCTGGCTCAGGCCCAGGGCGAAAAATGCGGCGCTGCGCTCATCCACCACGCTGAAACAGTCAAAAAACGTATCGGATGTAAAGCCGAGAACCAGGGGTGCGTTTCGCGATCCTGGCGACAGGACGACCTGTCGGATCCCCGCCGATTTGCAGTAGGCCACCACCAGATGTGCGGCCGGGATGTCGGTATATCTCATAGGCCCTGCAAAAATACAAAGCGATCGCGGCTCCTGCCAGTCAATCCGGGGAATTCTGCAGGGTACGCAGAACTGTCAGGCTCTTCTGCTGGATTTCATCCCATTCCGCAGCCGGGTCGGAATCGGCCGTGATCCCCCCTCCGGTGTAGATATACGCGCTGTTATCACGGAGTTGCAGGCATCGAAGGTTTACAAACAACCGGGAGGAGCTCGGGCCGGACCGGCCCACTTCTCCCAGGTACCCGCAATAATACTCCCGGTCAAAATTTTCGTGTTCCAGAATATAGTCGCGGGCAAGCCCCCTGGGTTGTCCGCAGACGGCCGGTGTCGGATGCAGGGCATTGACGAGGCTGGCCGCGGCGTCAGCATCCGCCTGGAAACTCACCCGCGTCCTGAGGTGCCAGAGCGCACCGGCCCGTTCATCCCGGGTAGGCCCTACTTCGGGTTCCAGGCCGGCCTCCCGGAGTTTTTCCACGATATAATCGGTGACGAGCTGTTGTTCCCGGTACTCCTTTGCCGTCCAGGACGGCGTTGCAAGCCCCGCTGCCGGCTGTGTCCCGGCCAGGGCATCCGTATGGCCCCGGGCGCCGTCGAAGGCCATGAGTTGTTCCGGGCTGGCACCCAGCCAAATACCGGAATCCGGGTGGCTCCACAAATAGCAAAATGCCTTTGGATAGGTTTGGCACAGGCGGAGAAAGATTTCGACGGGCGAAAGGGTGCAGGGTAGTGAAAATCGCCTGGCCAATACCACCTTTTCCAGGGGAGTAGCCCGGATAGCCCGCACAGCCTCCACCACCATGCCCATATGGATTTCACGGGCTTCCGGGTCCGGCCGGGGTCCGATGTCCATCGCACAGGGTGCCCCCCCGGAAACCGGGGTGCGGTACGCCAGGTCCGGACGCAGGAACAGTGTCGGGGAGGACCCCGGGTGGAAAGGTGCAAATACAAAGCCCTCCTGGTCTACACCCGAAAAACCGGGGTTCTCCCGGTCGTTTTGCAATAACGAATGAATCTCCTCCTCCCCGGGGTTCCGGAAAAGGACATAGGGCAGCGATTTCCCGTGCTGATCCCCTAAGAGACGCCCGAGTCTGCTGAATTTAATTTTCTTTGGGGAGGGCAATGGTGGTGAGTTTGCAGTGCGATATCAATTCGTCCTGCGGCCCGAGGATCCGGATTTCCCACAATTGCGTGGTTCGGCCCCGATGCATCATGGATGCGTGCGCCTCGACATACCCCTCGGAAATACTCCTGAGGTGGTTTGCGGAGATTTCAATACCGCGTACAAAGAACTTCTGGGCATCCAGAAATACGTAGGAAGCTGCGCTGGCCACGCTTTCGGCCAGGGCAACCGTGGCCCCCCCGTGGAGGATTCCGTCTGGCTGGTGCACCCTGGGAGTTACGGGCATACGGGCGGTCAGGAAATTTTCCCCCACATCGGTAAACTCGATTTCCAGGGTTTCCATCAGCGTATTTTTACATACACCGTTACAAACCTTCAGTATTTTTTCTTTGTATTGCTCCATGCATTTTCCATTTTTGTAAAGGTAAACATTCCCTTCCACTCCCATGTCGAACCACGAACCCGAATACCCAACTGAGAAATCGGTTTCCTACACGACGCGGGAACCTTATTTTACCCTCGGCTCTCCCCGCCAGGGGTCCGGCAATACCTGGGTCGTTTTCCACGGAATCGGCCAGTTGGCCCGCTATTTTTTAAGGAATTTCACCCACCTGGACCTTACCCGGAACTACGTCCTGGCCCCCCAGGCCCCGTCCCTATATTATACCTCGGATACCTATGACCGCGTTGGGGCCAGTTGGCTGACCCGTGAGAACACCGCGTCACAAATGGAAAACCTGTTGGCTTATCTGGACGGGATGGCTGCTGAGGAAGGGTTGAAGGACTGCAACAACCTCATCGCTTTTGGCTACTCCCAGGGCGTTTCCGTCCTGTGCCGCTGGGTGGCGCGCAGGCGAATAACTTGCAAGCGGATCATCCTCTACGCTGGCAGAGTCCCGTCTGAACTATGCTCAGGGGATTTTGAACACCTGCCGGAAAGCTGCCGGGTGGAGCTATACCACGGGGACTCCGACCCCATGGCCGACAAATGGGGCCGGACGGAACTCGCCGACCATGCCCGGGCAGTATTCGGTAGCCGGTTGGAAATCGTCAATTACCGCGGCGGGCATGAAATTCAGCGCAAATGGATCAGGGAAAAATAGTTTTGCAGAACGACCGGGCGCGGCTTGACTTGCTGACCCCGGAGAATTACCAGTGTCTTGGGGAAATTGCCCGGGAGCCTGGCCTGATCCGTTATTCGCCTGGGGTACTGACCACCACGGAAGGGTTTGAGGCTTATTTCCACAAGGCATTAAGGGAGACGCAGGAGGGGTCGAGCCAGGTCTTCCTGATCTATGACAGGGAAGCTGGTCAATGGGCCGGGACCTCCCGTTTTATGCGGATGGATGCGAGCAACCGGGTCCTGGAAATCGGTGCAACCTGGATAGGCCGCAAATTCCAGGGCACCGGTTTGAATTCCGCCGTAAAATCCCTGATGCTGGATGCCGCGTTTGGACCGTTGGGCTTTGAGCGGGTGGAATTCCGCATTGACGAGCGGAATACCCGC
>CAXQQM010000158.1:0-25598 GCA_964226055.1 Robiginitalea sp.
CAAGATTCTTAAATTATCTTGATTGTAGTTTAGGACATATTTCTTTCCATTATTATAATTTTCTTCTACACGGAAAATATTTTGATCGACCTCATTCCCCTCATCATCAACTACCGCTATCAAAGAAATATTTCTTGCAATTGACCGATCATTAAATCTTTTCAGTTCGTTTTTCTTTAGATGCCCTATCGCCGCGTTAAGGGTATACTCAATACCCAGCACACTTTCTGATAATTCCAGAATAGAACTATAAGTAGTAAATAGAAAAAGATAGAAATCATCCTTTCCTTTTTCGAAGTATGCTAGGAAATAAAAAAAGTCATCCTGCTCAAACTCTATTAGAGATAATTCATTTTCTCGTATAATATCACGAATTAAATTTTTCATCAGGAAAATTCTTGAATTGTATCATCTACTTTTTTGAGCCCGAATGAACTATCGCCACTTTCTGAAACACTCATAAAATCCGTAAGATGTTCATTTTGTATGTCCAACTTGGAAATACTTATATGTTCGGTTATGAAGAAGTCAACATCACCCAACCAATTGTTTTTTATCTTTTCAAGATGTGATTGTAATCTAATCCTATCAGCATTTAGATTGGGATTATATTTTAAATTATCAGTTGTGAGTTGATTGAATTCTACTTTATCGCCACCAACATTTATTAGTTGCAGTTTATCATGTAGATTCGAAATATTTATGTTCTCCACGACGTTCAGAACTGTGCTCAAAACAGCATTCTCATCTATAAAAATTGCGAAATCTTCTAAAATTCGAGATGGTCGAAGATCTCGGTGTGGAGAAATGCTCTTAACAACAATATCATGTAGTTCTGGACAGGGCAATCTTTCTAAGTTGTCGTAGCAAATTTTCAGATTTTCGAACATTTGAAATTCTTCACCTATTGATAAATCAAATTCTGAGAGTCGTCGGGCTATAAAATCCAAAAATCTTTTACTTAGTTCGTGTTTTGCTAGCGGTTCGGTAAGTATTAATGGTGCTTCTCGAATCCATTCGAGAATTTCAAACATTCTTATTTCTCGAACTTTGCCCGTTAAATGTCTCTCTTTAACATAACTGGATATTTTCTCTGAACAAAAAGCCCTCTTAAACTGTATATTCTCTACGTCAGTTGGGATAGCAAATACATCGCACAATGCTGTAATGGCAACGTTCAATTTTTCAGATATGTTAGATAATGTATATACTCCTGATTTTACATTTGATGAGATCAGGTCTGCTCTTTGTTCAACATTTATTCTCTCACTTTCAAAATCAGCCTGTTGTATAACTAAATAGTTTTGTTCCTCTGTGTCAGGATTTTGAAGCATCATTTTGTCCCAGGCTTCAGCATATGAAGGATAATTATGTTTAGTATTAGCCTTTACTTGAAAAACTTCGATAGTTTCCGTATGGATTGAAAAGTCTTCATTTTCTTCGAGCCTTAAACAATATTCAGGACAAATATCCAATTCAACCATTTTTTGAATTGCCCGGCATAATGCCACCTCACCTTGGAAAATGTATCCAGACCAAGATGCTGTTGCATCTCTATTCCCTTTGGCCATAAGTTGAATTAGTAATGAATTCAGTTTGTAAGAAAAATAGTAAGATAAGTGAGATTTAGGTAAAGTCCTTAATTAAAAAGAAGAGAAATTCTGCAAATTTTCTGCACAAAAAAAGGGCTACATTCCAAAAATGGATGTAACCCTTTGACTTTTAAGCTCCCCCTCTTGGGCTCGAACCAAGGACCCTCTGATTAACAGTCAGATGCTCTAACCAACTGAGCTAAGGAGGAATATTTTTTGCTTGTTAAGCGGGTGCAAATATAAATTATTTTTATTTACAGGCAATCAAAGATGCCCAGAATTTCATCGCCCGGCGGCTTGCGCAACCGGGGGCGTGCCAAAGGTTTTCAGGCGCTGGATTCAGGATCCGGCAGGCCGCTTACTTGAACAATGCCTTGTACACGTCATTCCCGTTGGCAAACAGGATGAGCGCGATCAGCAGGAAGAAGCCCACCATCTGGGCGTACTCCATGAATCTGTCGCTGGGCTTGCGGCCCGACACCATCTCGTAGAGCAGGAACATCACGTGCCCCCCGTCCAGGGCCGGGATGGGCAACAGGTTCAGCACGGCCAGCATGATGGAGAGGAAAGCGGTGATTTCCCAAAAGCCCTGCCAGCTCCAGAAGTCCGGGAAGATGTCGAAGATGGCCTTAAAGCCGCCCACGCCCTTATAGGCTCCGGTGCTTGGGGTAAAAATCTTTTTCAATTGCAGCCAGTAGCCGCCAATCTGGTCCACGAATTTTCGGCCGCCCACCGCAATACTTTCCCCGAAACTGTACTCCTCGGTTACCGTATCGAAGTAGCCCATCTCCGAGAAGCGCTTCATGCTGCCCCCGGGGTAGATGCCCAGTTTCCCGTTTTCGTCCGTCTGCAGTTGCAGGGTGCGGGTTTCCCCGTCCCGTTCAATACTTACCGGGATGGTCCGGTTGGCCAGGGTATCCATGATGGGTGCCACCTGGTCGTAGTACTTGACGGGTTCCCCGGCGAGGGACAGTACCAGGTCGCCGGGCTGCAGGTCGGCGTTTTTATTCAGGGAACTGTCGGAGACTTCCCCGATCATAAAAGGGAAGCGCAGATTGAATAAACTCAGGTCCTCCCCGGTGGAAAGCTGGCCGAGGAAGTCCTCCGGCAGCTCGATTTCGCGCTCCGCCCCGTCCCGCTCAATGGTGATCCGGTCTGCGGTGATCATATTGCGGCGGAGGTCGTCGTACTTTTCATAGCGCTGCCCGTCGATGGCCACCAGCTTGTCGCCAGTCTGGACGCCGAGTTCCAGGAGCACCGGGTTGGTCACGTGGTAACCGTCTTCAATGCTGTCCGCGGCGATATAGGCGTCCCCGTATGCAAAGGAGGTCCCGATATAAATGACCCAGGCCACCAGGAAATTCACCGTCACCCCGCCCAGCATGATGATCAGCCGCTGCCAGGCCGGCTTGGAACGGAACTCCCAGGGTTTGGGCGGCTCGTTCATCTGCTCGGAATCCATGCTCTCGTCGATCATCCCGGCAATTTTCACATACCCCCCGAGCGGCAGCCAGCCAATGCCGTAAACCGTTTCGCCGATCTTTTTCTTGAATAGCGAAAACTTGATGTCGAAAAACAGGTAGAATTTCTCGACCCGTGTCTTGAATGCCTTGGCGGGCAGGAAATGCCCCATTTCGTGCAGCACGATCAGGAGCGACAGGCTGAGGAGGAATTGCAGGGCTTGTATCAGGATGGGAGACATAGGCTTCTCGCGATTAAAAACGCACAAAAGTACACTTTTAGATGCGCTTAAAAAAGAATTCCCGCCGGGGCCCTGTACCTTTAAGAAAGAATTAGCACCCCGGGGGTCTACGCCGCATTGACAGGGATGCGCCGGATGCGTACCTTTGCAAAAAAGCACGCCATGCGCTCCCTGCTCTTCCGCTACAAGTATTTCTGGATTACCCTGGTGGTGGTGTCGGGCGTCATCATCTACCTGATGTACAACGCCCTGGAGCCCCGGGAAGTCCTGCCGGTCTACCAGCCGGCCGACTTCAACCCGGAACTCGTGGACGCGGAGATCAGCCACGTCAAGAAATACCACCGGGTGGCGGACTTCAGCCTGGTCAACCAGAACGGGGATACCATTACACGCAGCGATTACGACGGGCACATCTACATAGCGGATTTCTTCTTCACCACCTGCCCGACCATCTGTCCGATCATGACCGAGAATATGGCCTACCTCCAGGACGAACTCCTGGATGAGCCGGAAGTGCTGCTCCTGTCCCACTCGGTGACACCGGAAATCGATTCGGTTCCCCGCCTCAAGGAATACGCCCTGGAAAAGGGGGTGATCGACGCCAAGTGGAACCTGGTAACCGGCGAGAAAAAACAGATTTACGAGCTGGCGCGAAAATCATATATGGCCGTAAAAACCGACGGGGACGGCGGCCCCTTCGATATGATCCACACCGAGAACTTCATCCTGGTGGACAAGGAAGGGCGCATCCGGGGGACCTACGACGGGACCCGGCGGGAGGAGATGGCGCGCCTGCTGGAGGAGTTGCAGATCCTGCAGGCCTCCTATATTGCAGGGGACTAAATGCCCCGGTATCCCGGCGGGAAACTTTTTGGCCGGGGAGGCGCCGATATCCGTAAAATCACGTATTTTTGTTCTTGCTTATAATCAATCTAAATAAAAATTGGGTTTGAACGTAGCGGACTTACGGCGCGGGGAGCGCGGTGTCATCAAGGAATTTACCGAAGATGTACTGCCCATAAAACTCCTGGAACTGGGTTGCCTGCCCGGGAACATCATCGAAATGGTCCAGGTGGCCCCGCTGCGCGACCCCATCTACATAAACGTCAACGGCTCCCACATTGCCATCCGTCGCGAAGTGGCCCGCCAAATTGCGTTGGAACCCCTCCCTTCCAATGAGTAAGGATATCAAGGTCGCTCTTATCGGCAACCCGAATACAGGGAAGACCTCCGTTTTCAACCGGCTTACGGGCCTGAACCAGAAAGTCGGCAATTACCCGGGGATCACCGTGGAGAAAAAACAGGGGGTGTGCAAGCTCTCCCGCGGGATCAGGGCGCATATCCTGGATTTGCCCGGCACCTACAGCCTGAATACCACCTCCCTGGACGAAAGCGTCGTGGTGGAATTATTGCTCAACCGGAACGCCCCGGATTTTCCCGACGTGGCCGTGGTAATCAGCGACGTCGAGAACCTCAAACGCAACCTGTTGCTCTTTACCCAGATCCGCGACCTGAGCATTCCGGCCATCCTGGTGATCAACATGGCCGACCGGATGCGCCGCAAGGGGATCAGCCTGGACGTGGAGGCCCTGGAAAAACGCCTCAATACGCGCATTGCCCTGGTCAGTACCCGGAAAAACACGGGGATTGAAACCCTGAAAAAGCACATTGAGCGCTATCGGGAAATCCCGGCTTCCCCCTGTGTGGACGTATCCGTGATCGACCCTGAGTATTTCGGGCGGCTCAAAAAAACCTTCCCGGGGGAAGAACTCTACAAACTCTGGGTAGTCATTACCCAGGACGTGAATTTTACACCCCTGCAAAAAAACCTGCGGGGCGAGGCCCCAACCTACGACATCAAATCGCGGGGGGAACTCAAGCGGTTGCAGCACAAGGAAACCATCCTGAGGTACCAGTTTATCAACGGGGTCCTGAAAGAGACCTACAAGGTGGATTGGGCCGCTGCCAAAGGCTTGCGCGCCACCTTCGACAAAATCCTGACCCATAAGGTCTTTGGCTACCTGATCTTTTTCCTGATCCTGCTGACCATCTTCCAGGCCATCTACGATTGGAGTGAGGTACCCATGGACTTTATCGACGCGGGCTTTGCCTCCGCCAGCGAGTGGATCAAAAACACGCTGCCGCCGGGCATGTTCACCGACCTGATCGCCGAAGGGGTCGTGGCCGGGATCGGGGGAATTGTCATCTTCATCCCCCAAATCGCCTTCCTCTTCTTCTTTATCGCCCTGTTGGAGGAATCCGGCTATATGAGCCGCGTGGTCTTTTTGATGGACCGGGTGATGCGGCCCTTTGGCCTGAGTGGCAAAAGCGTGGTCCCGCTCATGTCGGGGACGGCCTGCGCCATCCCGGCCGTGATGGCCACCCGGAATATCGAAAGCTGGAAGGAACGGCTGATCACCATCCTGGTGACCCCGTTTATGACCTGTTCCGCACGCCTGCCGGTTTACCTGATTATCATCGCCCTGGTCATCCCGGAAGGCCGTTTTATAGGGCTGAGCTACCAGGCCCTAACGCTTATGTTGCTCTACCTGGTCGGCTTTTTGGCCGCCATCCTCTCCGCCATGGGGCTCAACCGCATCCTGAAGATCCCCAACCGGACCTTCTTTGTGGTGGAAATGCCCAATTACAAGTGGCCCTTGTGGAAGAATGTCTTTTACACGGTGGTGGAAAAAACCAAAAGTTTTGTCTACGGGGCGGGGAAGATCATCCTGGCCATTTCCATCGTGCTATGGTTCCTGGGATCCACCGGATTCTCCGAGGAATTCCGGAATGCCGACGAGATTGTTACCGAACGGGTACAAAACCAGGGGTTCAGCGAGTACAGCAAGGCGTATATGGACCAGAAAATGCAGGAATACCGCAGTACACTGCGCACGGGGACAACCCCCGGGGCGGGTCGGGTGCCTGTAGGCAGCGTTCAGGATTCGATTGCGAAATTCCGTTCACTGCTGCAGGTCCGGGCGGTGAACCAGGAAATAGCCGGTTACAAACTGGAGCATTCCCTGATCGGCCGGATGGGCAAGTCTATCGAGCCCGTCGTGGAACCGCTTGGCTACGACTGGAAGATCGGTATTGCGGTGCTCACTTCATTCGCCGCCAGGGAGGTCTTTGTCGGTACGCTGGCGACGATTTACAGCGTGGGCAGCGATGAGGAGGAAACCATCAAGAACCGGATGGCTGCCGAGGTGAAGGAGGATACGGGAGAACCGCTCTTTAACCTGGCTTCGGGGATTTCCCTGCTGCTCTTTTACGCCTTTGCCATGCAGTGTATGAGTACCCTGGCCATCGTCAAGCGGGAGACGAATAGTTGGAAATGGCCGGTCCTCCAATTGGTATTTATGAGCGCATTTGCCTATATTATTGCTTTCGCGGCCTATCAAATACTCGCATAATGGAATGGAATTTGCAGACTATACTCGCCTACCTCACCGTTGCCCTGGCCATTGCCTGGCTGGTGCGCAAGTTCCTCTGGCCTGCAGCTAAGAAATCAGGGGACTGCGGGGACGGGGATTGCGGCTGCCATTAAATCGATTCACAATATGAAAAAAATTACTGCCCTGCTGTTGCTGGCCGCCCTGTTAGGGGCTTCCTGCGGCAGTTCAAAATCCGGCACATCCAATGGAACTGCCACAGATATTCAATCCGAGATGGACGAGCGGAACAGCGCCGTGATCCCGCTGATCACCCGCATCCGCAGGTTACCCGGGATCTCCATACAGAACGGGGTGCCCGTCCTTTCCAAAAGTGCCAATTCCATGTCGGGGTCCCAGACCGAACCCCTGTATGTCCTTGACGGCCTGGCCATGGGGAATTCGTTCAGGCAAATTGAAAATGTGGTCCAACCTGTGGATGTGAAATCCATTAAGGTGCTCAGGTCGTCCGACGCTTCGTTCTACGGTTCCCGCGGGGCCAACGGAGTCATCGTCATCACCACCAAGTCCGGGGGCTAGCTACTCGAGACGGATCGTAATATGCGCGTCTTCCCGTAGGTGCATCATGCAATCCTCAAAGGTTGGCGGGCCGAAGGTCCGCATGCGGGCATTGGAGAATCCCAGGGGCTCCCTGGGGACGCCAATCCAGTTTGTATCCAGCCTTTTGTTGCTGTTGCGGTCGTGGAAAATAGCCAGGGCGTAGGTCCCTGTGGGCAGGTCATCCATGGATATGCGCGTAGTGCCTTTGGTAGCCTTTACGCTATCTGCCCGAAACACCCCCTCCATGGACAGGAAGCCCTTCTCGTGCGTATAGAGGGCTACCTGGATTTCGCCTTCTGAGGCTTCCACCCCTTCCACATCGATCTGCAAGCGGTTCTGGGCCGGCAGGGCCCAGGTTGCCAGCATGGCGAATAACCCGATGAATTTTTTCATGACCGTTGCGTTCTGACCGCCAAAAATACAGCTATCCGGCATATCCCGAAAGCCTGATCGCATTTGTTTCCCGTGCCTATTGGGTCTGGTACTCCTCGTGTTTGGCCTTTAGCAGGTTATATACGGAGCGGGTTTCGGTAGAGTCGGCAAAATTCAGGTAGAGCGTCAGGCTGTCGCGGTACTGCACCGCTATTTTTTCCTGCCTCAGGTCATCTACCAAAATGTAGACGGGCCGGTCCGGCAACAATGAATCCCTGAAGACCCCCTTCTCCAGGGCACCAGCCGAAAATCCGCTCTGGCGCTCCAGCTGCGGCAGTTTTGGCACCCAGCCCACGCTGTTGATCTCGGCATAGGGCAAATCCACGTAATAAATCCCGGAGAGGAGCTGCATGCGGTGCGGTTCCAGCCGGGTCCAGTTCCGGTAATGGGCGGTAAAAGCCAGGGCACAGACCACCAGGCAGACTGCCAGGAGCAAGTTCCAGAAAACCGATCGCTTTGTTCGGGCCATTATACCTTGTTGTTTCGTCAAATGCGCCAACCGGTCCGACGGACACTCGCCGGGGGCGCTATAGCTCTAACGGAGAATCCGTCGAAAAAATTACCGCCGGCAACCGAAATTTTCACCCGTGGGGTTTCCCTGCGTTTTGTCGGGGAGGCCCCGCAGGCAAAAGGCGCCCGGCCCACGCGATAATTTCGTATATTGAACTACCCTGCCGCTTAGGAGGCTGCGGGGATCTAACGAAAACAAAACCTATTGAAGATGAAAAAAATTATCGTTTTACTCATGGGCCTTGTCTGCTTCGGCGCAACGGCCCAGGACGAAGTAGTCGTCCCGGGGATTTCGGGGATGCTCGAGCGGGTTCAGGGACAGATGGTGGATCTGGCCGGGGCGTTCAGCGAAGAGCAAATGGGATGGAGGCCCTCGGAAGGGGTTCGCTCCACGGGCGAGACCATCCTGCACACGGCGGCAGCCAATTACTACATCGCCATGCGCATGGGCTACCCGCCGCCAGAAGGCGTGGACATCATGAATATGGAGGCCATTGAAGGCAAAGACAACATCATCGAAACCTACAAGAAGTCTTCCGCATTCATCAATGAAAAGCTGCAAATGGTAGATCCGGCGAGTTTCGGGGAAGAAGTCGATTTCGGCTTTGCCAAGATGAACAAGCTCTCGGGCCTGTTGGTGGTTTTGGAACACAACGGGGAACACAAAGGCCAGCTGATTGCATACGCCCGGTCGAACGGGGTGGTACCCCCCTGGAGCGAAGGCGGGCAATAGCCTGTCGGACTCGGGCAATAGCCAGGGCCGCGTTTATCCCAGGCCCACGTCCAGGGCCATCATGATGATAAACCCGCCGATAAAGCCCATGGTGGCAATATCTGTGTATTTATCCAACTGGGTTTCCGGGATCACCTCTTCCACTACCACAAAGATCATCGCCCCGGCAGCAAAGGATAGGGCGTAAGGCAGGATTGGCTGAAATGTGAGTACCGCCCAGGCACCGAGTACGGCCGCAACGGGTTCCACCATAGCCGAAGCCTGTCCGTACAGCCAACTCTTCTTTCGGCTCAGGCCGTAGCGGCGCAGCGGCATGGCCACGGCAAAGCCTTCCGGGAAATTCTGCAAGCCGATCCCCAGGGCAAGGGCCACGGCACCCCCGATGGAAGCCCCTTCAAACCCGGCGGCCACCCCGCCGAACAAAACCCCCACGGCCAGCCCTTCCGGGATGTTGTGGAGCGTAATGGCCAGGGTGAGCAGCGTGGTGCGCCGCCAACCCGTATCGATTCCCTCCGCTTCGCTTTCCTTGAAGTTGATATGCAGGTGGGGCAGGATTTTATCGAGCCCGAAAATAAACAGGGCGCCGAGGAGGAACCCGACGGCTGCGGGCATGACTTTTTCAAAGCCTTGGCCCGGGCTCATTTCAATCCCGGGTGCCAGGAGGCTCCAGAAACTCGCAGCCACCATCACCCCTCCCGTAAACCCGAGCATACCGTCCAGGACGGCCCGGTTCATCGTCTTGAAGAAAAAAACGAGTGCCGCACCCAGGGCGGTGAGCCCCCACGTAAAGAGGGTGGCGTAGAAAGCCGCCAGGATCGGGTCGATTGATTGCATGTAATCTACTACTGCTTTCATGAGGCATTATTGGGTTTGATATACAGGTTGGATGCGATCTGGTGGGAAATGCGGAACGCCTCCCCGTCCAGCCGGATACGCATGCTCTTGTCGAATTCCTCTTTCTCCAGGATGGATACCTTTTTCCCCAGTGCGATGCGATGCCGGTCCAGGAACCTCAGGAAGGTAGCAGAGGAATCCTTCACCCCCACAAATTGCCCTTCGGAAGGTACCGGCATGGCCGAAAGGAGTTTTTTCTCCCGGGTCTTGAACACCCCGTTCTTATCGGGGATCGGGTCGCCATGGGGGTCGTAGTCCGGGTATTCGAGCAGGGCATCCAGGCGGTCGATCAGCACCTCGCTTTCAATATGCTCCAGCTGTTCGGCAATTTCGTGGACCTGGTCCCATTTAAAATCGAGTTTTTCCACCAGGAACAACTCCCATAACCGGTGCTTCCGGATAATCTTCAACGCCTGCCGGTTTCCCGATTCGGTCAGGGAAACCCCCTGGTATTTCCGGTAGTCCACCAGGCCTTTTTCGGACAACCGCTTTACCATATCGGTTACCGAAGAGGGCTTGGTATCCATCTGGGCGGCAATCGCATTGGTAGCCACGGCTACGGAGCCGCCCTTGCTCAGGTGGTAAATGCCTTTCAGGTAATTCTCTTCGGAGTGGGTCATCTGCCGCTAACGTTCCAATTTAAGATTAAACAAAAATACATTTTTATTTATAAAAACAAATTTTTAGATTTGTCTAAATTTTATTTTAGCAAGCATGAATGTCCGTTGTATCTTCCCGATTATCAGCTTCCTGCTCAGCCTGGTGCCGGCCCTGGCCCAGGAGCGGGAATTGCAGGGGATGGTTACCGACCCGGATGGCCCGGTCCCCCTGGCGAATGTCTACCTCCGCGATTTGGACAGGGGTACGGCCACGGATGTCGACGGGCGGTTCCTCCTGGAAGGCCTCCCCGACGGCAGCTACACGCTGGTGGTCTCCGCCGTGGGGTATCGGACGCATCGCCAATCCGTCCGCGTAGGGCCTGGCAGTTCCCTCCTGGAAATCAGCTTGCAACCCCGGGCGGAACAATTAAACGAAACCGTGGTCACCGGGACCCTCAAGGCCGTCCGCCGTTTCGAGAGCCCGGTACCCGTGGAGGTGTACTCCCCCGCATTTATCCGGAGAAACCCCACCGCCAATGTATTTGAAGCACTGCAGGCGGTAAACGGGGTACGCCCGCAGATCAATTGCAATGTGTGCAACACCGGCGATATCCACATCAACGGACTGGAGGGGCCCTACACCCTGGTGCTGATAGACGGCATGCCGATTGTCAGCGGCCTGGGCACCGTATACGGCTTATCCGGGATCCCCAATGCGCTGATCGAACAGATCGAGATCGTCAAAGGCCCGGCCTCCTCCCTGTACGGCAGTGAGGCGGTAGGCGGGCTGATCAACATTATTACCAAGAACGCCCTTACCGCCCCGGAATTTTTTGCCGACGGCTTTGCCACAGGCTGGGGAGAATACAACCTGGATGCAGGGGGCACGCTGCGGCTAGGGGAAAACACCCGGGTACTTACCGGGGTAAATTATTTCAACTACGACATGCCGGTGGACAACAACGGGGACAATTTTACGGACGTTACGCTCCAGGACCGGATCTCGGTTTTCCAGAAATGGAATTTCACCCGGGCATCCTCCCGGGAGTTCTCGCTGGCGGGGCGATTTTTTTATGAAGACCGATGGGGGGGCGAAATGCAATGGACCCCGGACTTCCGCGGAACCGATTCCATTTACGGGGAGAGCATCTATACGCGGCGGTGGGAACTCCTGGGCCGGTATCAATTGCCCCTGCCCGAAAAACTCCTGCTGTCGGTTTCCTACAACGACCCCCGCCAGGAGTCCTGGTACGGCGACCTCCCCTACCTGGCCGACCAGCGGATCGGCTTCGGCCAGCTGAGCTGGGACAAGACCGCGGGGAACCACGACCTGCTGGTGGGGGCAGCACTGAGGTACAACTACTACGACGACAATACCCCGGCCACGGGTTCCCCTGAGGGCAACGACCCGGACCGGGTCTGGATCCCGAGCCTATTTGCCCAGGACGAGTACCGTTTCTCTGGAAAACATACGCTGCTGGCGGGCCTGCGGTACGACCAGGATCCCCGGCACGGGAGTATCTGGACCCCACGGGGGGCCGTAAAGCTCCAGCTCGGGGAACACGAACTCCTCCGGCTGAACTTCGGGACCGGCTTCCGGGTAGTCAACCTGTTCACGGAAGACCACGCGGCCCTTACCGGCGCCCGGGACGTAGTAATTGCCGAGGACCTGCTCCCGGAACAATCCTGGAACCTCAACCTGAATTACCTCAGGAAATTCTACACGTCCGACGGGCACTTTTTTAGTGTGGACGCCTCGGCTTTCTACACGGATTTCTCGAACCAGATCCTGCCCGATTACGATTCGGACCCCAACCGGATCTTCTACCGGAACCTGGACGGCCGGTCCGTTTCCCGCGGCTTCAGCGCCAACCTGGACGCGGCCTTTGCCAATGGTTTGCGCATTGCTGCCGGGACCACGTTGCAGGATGTACGCGTCGATGCGGAAGGTACCAACAGCCGTCCCGTGCTTACCGAGCGCTATTCGGCCACCTGGAGCGTCTCCTTCCCCATCCGCCCGCTGCAACTCACAGCCGATTACACGGGCAACCTGTACGGGCCCATGCGCCTTCCCCTGGCCGGGGACCTGGACCCGCGCCCCGAGTATTCCCCTGCCTGGAGCATCCAGAACATCCAGTTTACCTTTAAGGGACTCGAACATATCGAGATCTATGCAGGGGTCAAGAACCTGCTCAACTGGACCCCCAACCGGGGCACGCCCTTCCTCATTGCCCGGTCCGGAGATCCTTTTGATAAACAGGTACAGTACGACGCGTCCGGGGACCCGGTTCCCTCCCCGGGCAACCCCTACGGCCTGACTTTTGACCCCGCCTACGTCTACGGACCCAACCAGGGAATCCGCGGGTTTGCCGGTTTGCGGTACCAGCTCTGAGGAACGCCTGCAATAGCCGGCATTCCGCTTACCAGGGCATTCTTCTTGCCGGCGGTTTTCCGCCCTCCCGCAGCGGCAGGCATTTCACGGCCGAATTCGTACTTTTGGCCCCGGGCCTTTATGCCGCTATGGAACATTTTGACTTTATCATCATCGGGGGCGGGGCCTCCGGCCTCCTGCTCGCCGAGGCCATGGGTCGCGACCCCTGGTTTGAGGGGAAGCGTATTGCCCTTTTTGATAAACAAACGCAAAACGGCAACGACCGCACCTGGTGCTTCTGGGAACCCGGCGAGGGTACTTTTGACGAATTGATCGAAACGCGTTGGGACCGGATGCGATTCCGGGGGACGAGGATCGACCGGGTACTTTCCCTCCGGCCCCTGTCTTATAAGATGCTCCGGGGGGAAGCGTTTTACGCCGCCTACTACGAAAAGCTCGCGGCCTTCCCGAATATCCGGGTTATACGGCAAGCAGTAGAACAGGTAGCGGAGCGCCTCGATGGCGCCCTGGTGGAGACGTCAAAATCCTCCTTTACCGCCTCCCGGGTTTTCAGCAGTGTTTCGTTTTCCCAACAGTCCCTGCCCGATCGCCCCTATCCGTTGATCCGCCAACATTTTATCGGCTGGCGCGTCCGGGTCCCCCGGCCGGTTTTTGACCCGGACACCCCTACTTTTATGGATTTTGGCATCCCGCAGCGGGGGAATACGCGCTTTATGTATGTGCTCCCGGACTCCCCGACCGAGGCCCTGTTGGAATACACCCTGTTTTCAAAAGACCTGCTGGAACCTGCGGAATACGAGGCCGCCATTGAAACGTACCTACTGGAGGAATACGGGATCGGCGAATACGAAATCCTGGAAAAAGAACGCGGGAGCATCCCGATGACCTGCAACGATTTTACGGCCCGGGACAGCGGGCATATCACCCATATCGGGATCGCCGGGGGCTGGGCGCGTCCGAGCACGGGATACACCTTCTGGAACAGTACGCAACAGGTGCCCCGGCTGATAGAGGCCCTTAAATCCGGGAACCGCCTGCAAATGGCGCGGCGGGACCGGTTCTGGTTCTACGACATGGTCTTGCTGGAGGTCCTGGCCGGCGACAATGCCCGCGGGGGCGAGGTGTTCTCCGCCCTCTTCCGGCGCGTCCCCCCAACCCGGATCCTGCGTTTCCTGCACCAGCAAACTTCCCTGGGCGAGGACCTCCGGATTATTGCCGCCTGCCCGAAACGGTTGTTTATCCGTGCCCTGTGGCGCTGCTTCCTTAAAAGTCTCGGCTGAGCAGCCACTCCCCAAAATCGCGCAGCGCCGCCTTGGCCCGGGGGTTCCCGGTAAGCGTATCGAGCCGTGCGAATGCCTCGCGGGTGTAACTGCCAATCTGATCGCGGGTCTGCCGGTCCGCACCACAGGACTCAAAAATCTGGCGTACCCGGTCTACCTTGGACTGCGGGTTGGTGGGTCGGACCGAATAGAGGTCCCGGAGCTCCCGGGCATCGTCTGCCCCGCATCGCTCCAGGGCCTGCAGGTAGAGGTAAGTCTTTTTGTTTTCAATGATATCGCCCCCCACCTGCTTGCCAAACGTCTCCGGGTTTCCAAAGACGTCCAGGTAGTCGTCCTGCAATTGGAAGGCCAGGCCGAGCCGGATCCCGAAATCGTAGACAGCCTCCTGTTCCGCTACCTCAGCGCCGCCGATGATCGCCCCCATTTGCAGGGCACAGCCCAGGAGCACAGCCGTCTTGAATTCGATCATCCGCAGGTATTCCGGGATACCCACGTCGTCCCGCGACTCAAAATCCATATCGTATTGCTGCCCCTCGCAAACTTCAAGGGCGGTCCGGGAAAACAGCCGGGTGAGCGGCCGGAACAGTTCCGGGGGGTAGCCGTCCAGCTGCTGGTAGGCGCGGATGAGCATCGCATCGCCGGATAGGATCGCGGTATTCGGGTCCCATTTGCGGTGTACCGTGGGCCGGCCACGCCTGAGCGGGGCGGCATCCATAATATCGTCGTGCACCAGGGAAAAATTGTGGAATATCTCCACGGCGGCCGCAGCGGGCAACGCATTATCCGCAGGGGCCCCGAACAGTTCTGCGCTCAGCAGGACCAGGACCGGCCGCATCCGTTTCCCCCCCAAATCCATGATGTACCCGATGGGTTTGTAGAGACCGGCCGGTTCCCCGAATTGTAATATTTCCTGCAGATAATCGTCAAATGTCTGGCGGTACTGCTCAATGGATTCAATCATAGCCTCCGAATTTTTCCGAAAAATATGCAATAGAATCGGAAGTCTTCGTCTATATAGGTGCAAGCCGGCAACTAAATCAACCTGATGGCCCCAGGCAAGGACAATTACAACAACCTGAACCGATTCTTCCGGGATGAATACCAGTCCCTCAGCGGTTATGTGCGTTCCCGCATCGACGACACAGCCGAACGGGATGCCGAGGATATCATCCAGGACGTGGCGCTCCGGCTGTTCTCCAGGGCAGACGACCTCTCGCAGATCAACAATATCGCCGGGTTTGTCTACCACGCGGTCCGGAACAAGATCATCGACGTCATGCGGACTCGAAAAGGGAAACAGAGCGATAACGACCGGTTGGAGGAACGTTGGACCGAATTTGCCGAATTGTTTTACGGGGGGCCGGCCCAGCAGTACCCGGAGTCGGCGATGCGGAAATTGAAAGAGGGGATTGAAAGTCTGAAGCCCGATTATCGGGAGGTGATCCTGGCTGTGGATTTCGAGGGCTATACCTACCGGGAGTATGCCAGGCTGACGGGAATCTCCCCGGGAACGCTTATGTCAAGGCGACACCGGGCGCTATCGATCCTGCAGAAAAATTTCATGTCGGACAAAGCCCCGGCAACCAAAACGAGGGACATCAATACGGTAAATAAATAAAAATAAAAAGTCATGGATTACGGAAAACATATGGAAAAACGGATGGAGGCCCGCGTCAGGCGGGGGGTTACCAAGGGGGTTAAAATATTCTTTTTCATCCTGTTGGGAATCGGGGTCTTCCTTTTGGTAGGCTATGCATTCATGCTGCTTTGGAACTGGCTGATGCCCGAGTTGTTCGGACTCCCCACGGTGGGTTACTGGAAAGCCTTCGGCATCCTGGTCCTGGCCAAATTGCTGTTTGGGTTTGGCGGCCACAGTTCGGGGGGAAGCAAAAAGAAATCCGGGAAAAGCGGGGAGCGATCCGTCTGCCGGCACCGGGATTCACATATGAAGGACAAATGGGCCCACTACGACCGTTTCTGGAACGAAGAGGGGGAAGCCGCCTTTAACAACTACATCGAAAGGTTGAATAATGAAGCGGGAAATGCCACGGCCGAGGAGCATCCGGGAACGGATCGATAGGGCTTTTGGCCTGGCGTTGTTCACGCTTCCTGCCCGGCCGGATGCATCGGCCAAACGATTGGGTTAAGCAATTGTTAAATAATCGCAAAACCTCGGAAACTTTTTTTGTTTTTAAAGTTTCCAACCGACATTTGCCACCCCTATGAAAGAACAAATCATCGATACTGCCTGCGAGATGTTCCTGCAACTCGGCTTTAAAAGCGTCACCATGGACGACCTGGCCGAGCGGATGGGGATTTCCAAAAAAACCATCTACCTGCACTTTAAGAACAAAACGGAACTCATCCACGAATGTACCTGCAGTTTGTTCGATAAAATCTCCCAGGGTATCGACTGCATTAACGAACAAGGGCTTAATCCCATCGAAGAGCTTTACGAGATCAAGAAATTTGCGCTGACCCACCTGAAGGACGAGAAATCCTCCCCCCAGTACCAGCTCCGGAAATACTATCCGCGGATTTTTGAATCCCTCAACGACAAGAAATTTGCCATGATGAAGGAGTGTGTGCTGGAGAATATCAACCGGGGGATGGCGATGGGGATCTACCGTTCCAACCTGGATGCCGGCTTTGTCGCCCGCATCTATTTTGCCGGGGTGACCAGCCTGAATAACGAAGACCTTTTCCCGAAATCCGACTTTCCCATGCCCGGCCTGATGGACCACTACCTGGAGTACCACTTGCGGGGCATCGTTACCCCCGACGGTAGGAAAGTCCTCAATAAAATCATCAACTCAAACCTGGAATAAATGCGATTGATTCGTATCGGAATCCTTGCCTTGCTGATTGCCCCGGCAGGTTACTCCCAAAACACAACGCCCCCTGCCGCCGAGGCAGGCACAACCCCCCTGACGATGCAATCCGAGGGTCAGGAAACGGAGGCCCCTGTGGCCTTCAGCCTGGAGGAAGCGGTTGCCTATGCCCTGGAGCACAATTACAGCGCCATCAATGCAAACCGCGATATCGAGGATGCCGAGAAGCAGAAGTGGGAGACCATTGCATCGGGCCTGCCGCAGATCAGCGGGGCGGTAAGCTACCAGGACCAGCTCAAGCAGCCTATTTCCCTGATCCCTGCCGAGTTCTTCGGCGGCGAACCCGGCACCTTCGAGGAAATCGTCTTCGGACCACCCCGGACCATGAGTGCCACAGCCACCCTGCGCCAGCAGATTTTTGACGGCTCCTATATTGTCGGGATCCAGGCAACCCGGGCATTTTTGAGCTACAGCCAAAACAACCGGGAAAAAACCGAACAGGAAGTAAGGCGTGCCGTGGTGGAATCCTACGGGAATGTACTCCTGGCCCGCGAAAGCGTGGAATTGCTGGAAAAAGACATTGCCGCCGTAGACAAAAACCTGTATGAAACCGAAAAACTCTACGAGAACGGCCTGGCTGAAGAGGAAGATGTCGAACAACTCCAAATTACATCGGCTACGCTTCACAACAACCTGAGCAGCAACCAGCGACTGGCGGAAATCACCCTGCAGATGCTCAACGTCACCATGGGGCTTCCGCTGGAACACCCGACGCGCCTTACCCAGGACCTGGATGAACTCGTTGAGCAGGAAACGCGGCCCGAACTGCTGGAGTCCGGTTTCGTCATGGAAAACAACGTCGATTATAAACTCGCCCGGAACCTCAACGAACAACGCTTCTACGAACTCAAACTCGCCCGGAGCCGGGCATTGCCAACCCTCAATGCGTTTATCAACTACGGAAGGACGGGCTTCGGCGATCCGCTGGCCTATTTTGACGGGGACACCCAGAGCTTCCAGTCATCCATCCTGGGCTTTGATTTATCGATCCCGATTTTCAGTTCCCTGGGCCGGAGCGCCTCCACCCAACGGGCCAAAATTGCGCTTGAAAAAGCCAAGACCCAGCTGGAGGAAA
The DNA here is from genome assembly GCA_964226055.1 of Robiginitalea sp. Classification (GTDB taxonomy): domain Bacteria; phylum Bacteroidota; class Bacteroidia; order Flavobacteriales; family Flavobacteriaceae; genus Robiginitalea. Next base: position 18,093 of record CAXQQM010000158.1, read on the forward strand.
CCGAACAGCAGCTGGAACTCCAGTTAAAACAGGCCCGGAGCGATTACACCCTGGCCATCGAAACCTTCCAGACGAGCAAGGCCAACCTGGCCCTGGCCGAGCGCATTGAACGCAAAAACACGATCAAATACTCCGAAGGCCTGGCATCCAGTTTTGAACTGCGCCAGGCACAAACCCAGCTCTATTCGGCCCAGCGGGAATACCTGCAGTCGATGGTGGACGTGATCAACCGGAAAACAGCCCTTGAAAATATACTTAACCCGTGATGACCAGCATGCTACCGATACAAACCAGAATCCTCATTCCCACAACCATCAATCATACACCCATGAAAAAGATTCTCCTATTGACCTTTGCCCTGCTGGCCCTGGCGGGTTGCGGCGGCAGCCCGGACAGCGACCTGGATACCCTGCTCGCCAGCGGGGACCTGGAAGCCATCAAGGCCCGGCGGCAGGAATTGTCCGAAACGGAAAAAAACCTGAAGGCTTCCCTGCGGCAGATCGATTCGGTCATCGCCTCCCGGGAAGGAAATGCCAACCGGCCTCTGGTATCCACCATGGAACTGCAGCCCGCGCGGTTTGACCATTACCTGGAACTCCAGGGCGATGTCCAGACCAAAAAGAACGTCCTGCTCTACCCGGAAATGGCGGGTACCCTGGAAAGCGTCCTGGTCGAAGACGGGGACCAGGTGCGCAAAGGACAGGTCCTGGCGCGCATCGACGACGGCGGCCTGTCGAGCGGCCTGGAACAGCTTCGTACCCAGGCGGCCCTGGCGGAAACCACCTATGAGCGGCAGAAACGCCTCTGGGACCAGAATATCGGCTCGGAGATCCAGTACCTGCAGGCCAAAACCCAGTTTGAATCCCTGACCAACCAGATCCGGCAGGCCGAGGCCCAACTGGCCAAATCGGTGATCCGGGCCCCGTTCAGCGGCATTGTGGACGACGTGCTCCAGGAAGCGGGAAGCACCGTCAACCCGGCAGCCGGGATGCCGGTAATCCGGTTGGTAAACCTCTCGGATATGTACGTGGAGGTGGACGTCCCGGAAAGCTACCTGCCGAGCGTCCGCCCGGGGAAGGACGTGATGATTTTCCTGCCGGTTTTGGGCGACAGCATCCAGACAAAAGTCCGGCAAACCGGGAATTACATCAACCCGACCAACCGGTCCTTCAACGTTGAGATCCCCGTACCCAACCGGGATGGTAAAATCAAGCCAAACCTGACGGCCCGCGTCAGCATCAACGACTATTCAGCCGAGGCGGCTATCCTGGTGCCCCCCTCGGTGATCTCGGAGAACGCCGACGGCCAGCAGTACGTGTACCTCGCAGAGGACATCGATGCCGAGGGCGTGGGCACGGCGGTTAAACGCCTGGTGGAAACCGGCCTTTCGCAGGGCGACCAGGTGGAGATCCTCAGGGGCGTCGAAGCCGGTGATCAGATAATTACGGAGGGTGCCCGCCGCGTTCGCGAAGGGCAGAAAATCCAAATTCTTAACAAAGCATGAGCAGACAGAAAAAGAACGCAGATAAGGAATTCTGGCTCTCGTCCTGGGCCATCGACAACCCGTCGGTGATCTACGTGATGATCGGCATCTTCCTGGTCATGGGGATTTCCGCCTACCAGAACATGCCCCGGGAGGATTTCCCGGAAGTGGAGGAAACCAAGGTGTATATCAGCACCCCCTACCCGGGGAACACGGCCGAGGATATCGAACGGCTGATCACCGACCCCCTGGAAGACCGGCTGAAGAATGTGAGCAACCTGGTGGAACTGACCTCCACATCTCAGGAAGACTATTCGATGATCGTGGTGGAGTTTGACGAAAACATCAGCGTACAGGATGCCAAGCTCAAAGTAGAAGACGAGGTAGATGCGGAAAAGGCCGGGGAGGACTGGCCGATATTCAACGGCGCCAAGGTGGAGCCGAACGTGTTTGACCTGAACCTGGCGGAATCCTTCCCGATCATGAACGTCAACCTGACGGGGGATTACCCGGTGGAGCAGCTCAAGGAGTTTGCCGAGTACCTGCAGGACGAGATCGAAGACCTCGATGAAATCAAGGAGGTGGATATCCGCGGGGCCCAGGACAAAGAAGTGGAAGTAGCCGTGGACATCTACAAGATGATGGCTGCCAAGGTGAGTTTTGACGACGTGCTGAACGCCATCCGCAACGGGAACATGACCATGTCCGCCGGAAACCTGCAGACCAACGGCCAACGCCGGACGGTGCGCATCCTCGGGGAGGTGGAAGACCCGGACGAACTCCGGAATTTCGTGGTAAAATCCGAAAACGGGGACGCCGTGTACATCAAGGACGTGGCCACAGTGACCTTCCACGAAGAAGACAAGACTACCTATGCCCGGGAAAAAGGCGAGAGCGTCGTGATGCTCGATATCAAAAAACGGTCGGGCAAGAATACCATCGAAGCTGCAAATAAGATCCGCGACCTGGTGCAGGCGTCCCGGGATAACTATTTCCCGCGAGACCTGAATGTCACCATCGCCAATGATTCCTCGAGCCGGACCCTGAACCAGGTGGACGACCTGGTGAACAATATCATCTTCGGGATCCTGCTGGTGGTCACCGTACTCATGTTCTTCCTCGGGTTCCGCAACGCCCTCTTTGTGGGCTTTGCCATTCCGATGTCCATGTTTATGTCCTTTATGATCCTCTCCTGGCTCGGCTATTCCCTGAACACGATGATCCTCTTTGGCCTCATCATGGGCCTGGGAATGCTTGTGGACAACGGGGTGGTGGTCGTGGAAAATGTCTACCGCCTGATGGATGAAGAGGGCATGTCCCGACTGGAAGCCGCCAAAAAAGGGATCGGCGAAATCGCCATCCCGATCATCATCTCCACGGCTACCACGGTAGCTGCCTTTGTCCCCCTGGGCCTCTGGCCCGGGATCATGGGGGAATTTATGATTTTCTTCCCGATCACGCTTTCCGTCGTGCTCGGCTCATCCCTGTTCGTGGCCATCTTTATGAACTCGATGCTCGTATCGAACTTCATGGAAACGGGGGAAAAGGAACTGACCCGGAAACAGCTCGTAAGGCTGTCGCTGATCATGATCCCGCTGGGGATTTTCATCCTGATCGTGGGGGGGGACATGCGCGGGCTCGGCTCCCTGATGATCGTCACGGCAGGCTTGTTCTGGCTTTACCGGTACGTGATCAAAAAACGCGCAAACCGCTTCCAGCGGGTCACCCTGCGCCGCCTGGAAAATTTCTATGAGGGCCAGCTCAAACGCGCCTTGCGGGGCCGGAACGTCTACTGGTATGCCGGGACGATGTTCGTCCTTTTGATCGCGGCCTTTATGGCCTTCGGGGCTTCCCTGGCGAGCCAGCGGACCAAGGTGGAATTTTTCCCGGACAATACGCCCAACGAGATCTATGTCTATATCGAATATCCCCAGGGTACCTCCATCGAAAAGACCAACGAAATCACCAAGGCCATCGAGGATCGGGTGTACGCGGTGGTGGACAGCGACGCCTATATGATGGGCGATCGGAACGTGCTGCTCGAATCGACGGTTTCCCAGGTGGGACGCGGGGCCGAGAACCCGTTTACGGAAGGGGGAACGGCCGCCGAAATGCCGCACCGGGGGAAAATCACGCTTTCCATGCGGGAGTACAAGTACCGCGAAGGCAAGGATACTGAGGAATTACGGCTCAAAATCCAGCAGGCCCTGGAAGGGGTATATCCCGGGGTGGAGATCTCCGTGGAAAAAGACGCTGTCGGCCCGCCCGCCGGCTACCCGATCAATGTGGAGCTGGAAGGCCAGAATTACGACACGCTGATCAACCTGGCCGAGCGGATGCGGAACTTTATCAACGGCAAGAACATCGAGGGCATCGAGGAACTGAAGATCGATGTGAACAAAAGCAAGCCCTCCATGGAGGTGATCGTGGACCGGGAGAAAGCCGGGGAGCTCGGCGTGGCCGTCGGCCAAGTGGGCAACCAGCTCCGGCGCTCCATCTTCGGGGACAAGGCGGGTATCTACAAGGAGGACGGGGAGGATTACGACATCAATGTCCGTTTTAACGAAGACCTCCGCTACAATACGAGTGCCCTGTTTAACCAGAATATCATCTTCCGCGACCCGGCCACGGGCCAGATCAAGGAAATCCCGATCTCGGCCGTTGCCAGCCACCGGAATACCTCCGGGTTCAGCGCCATCAAGCATATCGATGCCAAGCGGGTGGTGACTGTCTACTCGGGGCTCACACCCGGGTTTACGGATGCCGGGGCGATCGTTTCCCAAATCCAGGACGCCATGGAGGAATTCGAAGGCGTCCCGCCAAATGTCAGCATCGACTATACGGGCCAGCTTGAGGAACAAAATAAACAGATGCAATTCCTGGTGGGGGCGTTCTTCTCCGGCCTCGGGTTGATCATGCTGCTGCTGGTCTTCCAGTTTGGCGGGATTTCCAAGCCGGCCATCATCATGACCGCCATCTTCCTGAGTTTTATCGGCGTATTCGGCGGGCTGATCATCACGGGCTGGTCCTTTGTGATCATGATGACCATGATGGGGATCATTTCCCTGGCCGGGATCGTGGTGAACAACGGGGTGGTCCTGCTGGATTACACCCAGATCCTGATCGACCGGAAAAAGGTGAAGCTCGGCCTGGACGACCGGGAACTACTGACCCTGCCCGAGGTGACCGAGGCCATCGTCAGGGGCGGGAAGGCCCGTCTGCGGCCTGTGCTGCTGACGGCCATTACCACGGTGCTGGGGCTCATCCCGCTGGCCATTGGCCTGAACATCAATTTCTTCGGGCTTTTCAGCAGCTTTGAGCCGGACATCTATATGGGCGGGGACAACGTAATTTTCTGGGGGCCGTTGGCATGGACCGTGATCTTTGGCCTGATTGTCGCGACCTTCCTGACGCTGATCATCGTACCGGTGCTCTTCAACATCACCTATCGGATCAAGCTGGCCGTGCGAAAACGGCGGCCCAAAACGGAAGAAGAGGCCCGGCGACTGAAAGAAGCCGCCTAGTCCCGGAATAAAAGGAGTATGACCCAAGGGGGAAGTTCGCAAAAGGCTTGCGGGCTTCCCCCTTTCTGCTGTACCTTTGCCAGCACAAAATCACCACATATGTACCGATCACATACCTGCGGGGAACTCAGGGAAGAACATATCGGCCGGGAGGTTACCCTGGCCGGCTGGGCCGGGAAAGTCCGCGACAAGGGGTTTGTCGTCTGGATCGACCTGCGCGACCGATACGGGATCACCCAATTGGTTTTTGACCAGGACCGCACCCCGGGGGAATTGCTGGATCAGGCCCGGGAAACCGGAAGGGAATACGTCCTGCAGGTTCAAGGGAAAGTGATCGAACGCGCCTCCAAGAACCCGAAACTCCCCACGGGCGGCATCGAGGTGCTCGTGGAGGAAATGACCCTCCTGAACCCGGCCGAGACGCCCCCGTTTACCATCGAGGACCAAACGGATGGCGGGGATGAGCTCCGGATGAAGTACCGGTATCTGGATATCCGTCGCAACCCGGTCAAGAACAAGTTGATATTCCGGCACACGGTGACCATGGAGGTGCGCAAGTACCTCTCGGACCAGGGTTTTATCGAGGTGGAAACCCCCTACCTGATCAAATCCACCCCGGAGGGGGCCCGGGATTTCGTGGTCCCGAGCCGGATGAATGCCGGGGAATTCTACGCCCTGCCCCAATCGCCCCAGACCTTTAAGCAGCTGCTGATGGTTGGCGGTTTGGACAAATACTTCCAGATCGTCAAATGCTTCCGGGACGAAGACCTGCGCGCCGACCGGCAGCCGGAATTCACCCAGATTGACTGTGAAATGGCCTTCGTGGAACAGGAAGATATCCTCCGGGCTTTCGAGGGCCTGACGCGTCACCTGCTCAAAGCAGTCAACGGGGTGGATACGGGAGAGTTCCCGCGCATGACCTACGACGAGGCGATCCGGCGGTACGGCTCGGACAAACCCGATATCCGTTTCGGCATGGAGTTCGGGGAGCTGAATGAAATGGCGCAGCACAAGGATTTTAATGTTTTTAACCAGGCCGAGCTGGTGGTGGGGATTGCCGTTCCCGGCGCTGCCTCTTACACCCGGAAGGAAATCGATGCCCTGGTAGACTGGGTCAAGCGTCCCCAGGTGGGCGCCAGGGGCATGGTCTATGTAAAATGCAACGAGGATGGCAGCTTTAAATCCTCGGTGGATAAATTTTATTCCCAGGAGGACCTGGCCCGCTGGGCGGAAGCCACAGGAGCCGCACCCGGCGACCTGATCTGTGTCCTGAGCGGGGAGGCCGGCGCAACGCGCAGCCAACTCAGTATGCTGCGGATGGAATTGGCCGGGCGCCTGGGCCTGCGGAACCCGGCCGAATTTGCCCCCCTGTGGGTAACGGATTTCCCCCTCCTGGAATTCGACGAGGAGTCCGGGCGCTACCACGCCATGCACCACCCGTTTACGGCCCCGAAACCCGGCCAGCTGGAATTGCTGGATTCGGACCCGGGAGCCGTACGCGCCAATGCCTACGACCTGGTGCTTAACGGGAACGAGATTGGGGGCGGTTCCATCCGGATCCACGATAAAAAGACCCAGGCGGTCATGTTCCGGCACCTGGGCTTTACCGAAACAGAGGCCCGGGAACAATTCGGTTTCCTGATGGACGCCTTCCAGTTCGGGGCTCCCCCGCACGGGGGGATTGCCTTTGGCCTGGACCGGCTGGTCGCCATTTTGGGCGGGCAGGAATCCATCCGGGATTTTATCGCATTCCCGAAAAACAACAGCGGCCGGGACGTAATGATCGACGCCCCCGCCCCCCTGGACGCGGAGCAGCTGCGGGAATTGCACCTGGGCCTGCTCGAATCCTGATGCATGCCCCGGATTCGGGGGGCGCCTGTTGAAAACACATCAGCCGGGGCACGGGGCCCGGGTATTTTTGTACTTTTAGGACGATCGATCGGTATATGGGCAACCAACCACATAGCCTGCTGACCCGGTTCCTCAAGTGGCGGTATAAGCATATTTCCCATAAAACCTTTACCCACCTGATGAGCGTGGTCCTGGGTTTTCTGGCCGGGCTGGCTGCGGTCACCCTGAAGAACGCCACCTATTTCATCGAATCGGCCCTGGACCGGGGCGTGCTGTTCCTGAGCGAGGAAATCTACTTTATCCTGCCCATTGTCGGGCTGACCCTGGTCTACCTCTACGTGAAATACGTCCACAAGGCGAAACTGGAACACGCCATCTCGTCCATCCTCTTTGCCCTCTCCCGGAAGAAAGGGCTCATCCAGGCGAAAAAAATCGTCACCCCCCTGATCACCGCCCCACTGACGGTTGGTTTCGGGGGGTCCGTGGGTTTGCTCGGCCCGGCCGTGGCCAGCGGGGCCGCTATCAGTTCCAACATTTCCCGGATGCTGCATATCAGTTCCCAGGAACGCTCCCTGCTGATTGCCTGCGCTTCTGCCGGGGCCATTGCTTCGGTGTTCCAGGCCCCGATTGCCGCAATCATCTTTGCCG
>CAXQQM010000159.1:0-9843 GCA_964226055.1 Robiginitalea sp.
CGCCAGGTATGTCACGGCCCTGCCGGCGATCCCAACGCGGTCGCCCCGGGACTCGCACCGCAGTTGCCCGCCCCGTGCGGATAACTGCAGGGCTTCCAGTTGCTGTTTTTTTAGCCGTTCGGACCAATAAGGTACCAGCATCGTGTGAGCCGAGCCGGTTACCGGGTCCTCGTCCACCCCGGATTGGGGGGCAAAAAACCGGGAGACAAAATCCACGGCATCCCCCTGGGCAGTGACAATCACCCCCCGGGCTTTGATTTGTTTGAGCAGGCCAAAATCCGGATTCAAATCTTCAATAGCTGCCTGGTCCTCGTACACCAACAGGTAATCCGTTGTGCCCCGGAGGCATTCCATGGGCTCGGCCCCCATCGCCTCGACCATCCCGATGGGCAGCTTTGCCTCGGCAGGCACGTCGGCAGGAAAATCCAGTTCCAGCCAGTCGCCGTGGCGGGTGACGGTGAGCGTACCCCGCTCCCGGCTGTAAAATTCGATGCGGTCCCCTTCCGTCGGATGGGCTTCATTCCCCACTGCGGGTTGTTCGTGGAAGAGTACATGGGCCGTGGCCAGGGTGGCATGCCCGCAAAGGGCCACCTCGGTAACCGGGGTAAACCACCGGATTTCATACCCCTTCCCCTCAGGTACGGCAAAGGCGGTTTCTGACAGGTTGTTTTCGGCTGCAATTGCCTGCATCAGGCTGTCCGGCAGCCATTCCTCCAGGATGCATACGGCCGCCGGGTTGCCCCGGAACAATTCACCTGCAAAGGCGTCTACTTGAAAAATCTGCTGTTTCATTCCAACCCAAATTTACGATTAAATCAGCGAGCCCTGCCTCTTCTTGCCTCAGGCCCACTCCCTCGGGTTTTTAAGTACCTCGAGGAGCTCGGCTTCCGGGGTGCCCGGATCCGGGTGGTGGTCATACGCCCACCGGACCACCGGGGGCAGGCTCATCAGGATACTCTCGATCCGCCCGTTGGTGCGCAACCCAAAGAGGGTCCCCTTGTCGTGGACCAGGTTGAATTCCACATAGCGACCGCGCCGGATTTCCTGCCACTGGCGTTCCGCTTCCCCCCAGGCTGCCGCCTTGCGGCGCTGTACAATGGGGAGGTAGGCCTCCAGGAAAGAATCCCCCACCCCGGTGACAAAGTCGTACCAATCGGAAGCGGACCGGTCGGGGCCCGGTTTCAGGTAGTCGAAAAACAGGCCGCCCACCCCGCGGGCCTCCCCCCGGTGGGCGTTCCAGAAATACCCATCGCACTTCTCCTTGAATTCCGGGTAAAACGCCGGGTCGTGGGCATCGCAGGCTAGCCGGCACACCCTGTGGAAATGGCGGGCGTCTTCCTCAAACAAGTAATAGGGCGTCAGGTCCTGTCCGCCCCCGAACCAGCTGTCGGCCACTTGACCATCCGGCCCGTACATCTCAAAATACCGCCAATTGGCATGTACGGTGGGCACCATCGGGCTTTTCGGGTGGAGTACCAGGCTCAGGCCGCAGGCAAAGAAGTCCGCCTCCTCCACCCCGAAATACTTTTGCATGCTCTCCGGCAACGGCCCGTGCACCGCCGAGATGTTTACGCCCCCTTTTTCAAACACGTCCCCGTTTTCGATCACCCGTGTGCGGCCGCCCCCGCCTTCCGGGCGCTCCCAAATATCCTGTCGAAACCGTGCGGCGCCGTCTGCTGCCTCCAGGGCACTCGTAATGCGATCCTGCAGGGCTTCGATATATGCGTAGAATTGTTCCTTCACAACCGAGATTTAAACCGGACCCACCCCTTCAGGCGAGTCCCTGGAAAAGACCGGGATGCTATTCCGGTCCGTAATCGTTCGATGCCTATCCTTCCTCCCGATAGGACTTCACCGCATCGATAAACGCCCCGGCGTGCTCCACGGGAACCTCCGGGAGGATACCGTGGCCCAGGTTGACGATGTACTTGTCCTTGCCGAAGCCCCGGATCATCTCCCGGACCATCCGGCGGATGGTTTCCGGCGGGGACAACAATCGGGCCGGGTCAAAATTCCCCTGCAGCGTGATATTGCCCCCGGAGAGTTCCCGCGCCTTCTGCGGCGTCAGCGTCCAGTCCACGCCCAGGGCGGAAGCCCCGCTCTGCGCCATGGTGTCCAGGGCAAACCAGCAGCCTTTCCCGAAAACAATGACCGGGGCCAGGCCTTTCAGGGCATCCACAATGCGCTGCAGGTATTGCCAGGAGAATTCCTGGTAATCGGCCGGGGAGAGCATCCCTCCCCAGGAGTCGAACAACTGCACGGCGTGGACCCCTGCGGCCACCTTGGCCTTCAGGTAATCGATGGTGGTCTGCGTAATTTTTTCAAGCAGGGCATGGGCAGCTTCCGGCTGGGAAAAGCAAAACGCCTTGGCCTTGTCGAAGCTTTTACTCCCCTGCCCCTGCACACAATAGCAGAAAATGGTCCAGGGCGACCCGGCAAATCCGATCAGCGGCACCTGGCCCCCCAGTTTTTCATTGGTCATGCGGATGGCATCCATCACATAGCCCAGGGCATCTTCCGCATTTGGGACCACAGCCCTTTCCACATCGGCAACCGAGCGCACCGGATTGGGCAGCCAGGGGCCGATGCCGGGCTTCATCTCCACCTCGATGTCCATGGCCTGGGGGACTACCAGGATGTCGCTGAAGAGGATGGCGGCATCCATCCCGTACCGGCGTATAGGCTGCACGGTGATTTCGGAGGCGAGCTCAGGGGTCTGGCAGCGGGTAAAGAAATCGTACTTTTTCTTGATCTCCATAAACTCCGGCAGGTACCGACCGGCTTGCCGCATCATCCATACCGGGGGTCGCTCCACGGTTTCCCCTCGTAGGGCCTTGAGGAATAAATCGTTGGCCGGTTGCACCCTGTTTTCCGTCATCTTCTCAGTTGTGTTTCCGGTTGTGATTCCGGCTTGGTTGTGCGTCGTGTTATCCGTCATGTCTGTTTACCAGGAGTTGGCGGGCCGCCTGCAGCACCGCTTCGGCACTCGGGGATTCCGCTATTAAAAACTTATCGGTATGTTTCTTTACTGCCTGTGCCGTAGTCGGGCCGATGCAAATGGCCGTGGCCCCTTGCAGCTGGTTGGAGCCCAGGAAACTCTCCACGCCGCTCGGGCTGAAAAACAGGATCGCATCAAACTGCTTTTCGAGAATCCGCTGGTTGAAACCCGTCCGGTATACCACCCGTTCTTCCAGGCGTACCCCGGCTTCTGACAGCCGGTCGGGCAGCGTATCCAGCCGACGGCTGCTGCAGAAATAAATAAAAGACCGACTGGAATATTTATCGATGATGCGCTCTGCCAGGGTATCGGCCCGGTCTTCCACTGCCAGGATGCGGTGGCCCATTTTCTCCAGGCGCGCCGCGGTTTTCCGGCCTACGCAGCAACAATTGAGCATCCGGTCCGGCAACCGGCCCTGCGGGAAACAGGCTTCAATGGCGTGGGTGCTTGTAAAGATAAAGAGGGCCTCGTCGTCCGAGTGGAGGTTGGCCTCCAGGTAGGTGACCTCCAGGGCGTCGTAGTCCTCCAGGAAAAAATCGGTTTCCGGCAACAGGGCCCGTTGGGCTTCCGTTAGTTTTTTGGTGGAAAGTACCTGAATCATTGCGCAAGCGTTTTTCGGATGGATTCCATGAGCCCGGCACCCCCGGAATCCAATATTTCCCGGGCACAGGCCGCGCCGAAATCCCTGCCCTCGTGCAACCGGGTATTATCTGCTTCGCCAGCCTCAGGGCTTTTGGTTTGCCGCGTAACCCGGTAGGCCTTTTTCCCGTCCAGGGAAAACAACCCGCCCTCCAGGTGCAACTGTTTGTCCTTTACATGGGCGCGGGCTCCGATAGGCGCGGAACAACCCCCTTCCAGGGTCCGCAGGAATTCGCGTTCCACGGTTACCTCCAGGGCAGATAGCTCGTCGTGGAGCGGCCGGGCCGCCTCCCGGGCAGCGGAATCCGACGTCCGGGCCACTACCAACATGGCCCCCTGTGCCGGGGCCGGGAGCATCCAGTCCAGGGGTTCGGCGTTTTCGGGCAGCAGCCCGATTCGCTCCAGGCCGGCCTGGGCAAATATCGCCCCGTTCCAGGAATTTTCCCGGAGCAATTTCAAGCGGGTATTTACATTTCCCCTCAGGCCGGTTACCTGGTGGGCCGGATATCGGTTCAGCCATTGGGCTTTGCGGCGGAGGCTGCCGGTGGCGATGGTACCCGGGCCGTCCAGAAAGCCGAGCCCCTTATGCACGAGCACGTCCCGTGCACTCGCGCGCTCCAGTACGGCGGCCTGGCAGATGCCTTCCGGCAGGGCCGTGGGCACATCCTTCATCGAGTGTACGGCCAGGTCGATGTCTTCCCGGAGCAGGGCCACATCGAGCGTCTTGGTAAAAATCCCGGTAATACCCAATTCGTAAAGCGGCTTGTCCAGGACGAGGTCTCCGGTGGATTTTACGGGGACGAGTTCGGCCCGGTGCCCGGCGGCTTCCAGCCGGTCCCTGACGGTCTTGGCCTGCCACAGCGCCAATTCGCTGTCGCGGGTCCCGATGCGAAGCGTCCTGCTCATCGTTGGGGGATTTCGAGTTGGAATACCTTTTGGATCAGCTCCAGGCTATCATCCGTATCGATATCGGAATCCTTGAGGTGGTTGGCGAAGTGTCGGGTGATTTTCTGGATGATCCGTTCGGTGACCACATCGGCCTGGGAGGCATCGAAGCCGTCGATCTTCCGCGCCTGGTTGTCGAGTTCCTCCTCCTTCATCGTTTTAAGCTTTGCCTTCAAGGCTCGGATTACCGGGGCAAACCGGCGGCTTTCCAGCCATTGGTTGAATTCGCCGTGTACCTCAGCGATGATGGATTCCGCTTTTGGGATGTAGCTGCGGCGCTGTTGGAGCGTATGGTCTGTAATGCGGGAGAGTTGGTCCAAATCTACCAGGGTGATCCCGTTTTTAACGCCCACCTCCCGGGCTACGTTGAAGGGGATGGTCAGGTCCAGGATCCACCGGGGCTTGTCTGCCGGCACCATAGGGGCGGTCACGGTGGGGCGGGTGGAACCCGTGGCGACGATGAGCACGTCGCTGGCGGCAATTTCTTCCCGGAGGGTTTCCACCGGCTGGACGCGTACCTGGAATTTTTTGCCCAGGGCATCTGCCCGGTCCTGGGTTCTGTTGATCAGCGTAATCTGGTCGTGCCCGGTGTGCTTCACCAGGTTCTCGCAGGTATTCCGCCCGATCTTCCCGGTCCCGAACAACAGGATTTTCTTGTTGGCAATGTCCGGCACCCGGGCCAGCAGGTACTGGACGGAGGCGAATGCCACCGAGGTGGCCCCGGAGGAAATCCCCGTTTCGTTCTTGATCCGCTTGCTCGCCTGGATCACCGCGTTGACCAACCGCTCCATAAAAGGGTTTGCCAGGCGGTGCTTCCGCGAAAGCTTGAAGGATTTTTTCAGCTGGCTGATAATCTCGAAGTCCCCGAGGATCTGGCTGTCCAGGCCGGTCCCTACGCGGAACAGGTGGCCGATGGCTTCCTGGTTCTGGTAGACGTAGCCCACCCGGTCAAAGTCGGCCTCGGTGCCGTTGGAGTAATCGCACAACAGCCGGATAAGGTGCTGGGGGGCCTGGGCAAAACCGTGGAGTTCCGTCCGGTTGCAGGTACTGGTTACCAGCAAGCCGTCGATGCCCTCTTCCAGCGCCCGGTCCAGGAGGGTTGCCGTACTGGCATCGTCCAGGGCAAAGAGCCCGCGGGTTGCTGCATCTGCCTTCTCGTAATTCAGCCCGACGGTAATAAACCGGTGATGTCTGGAAATATGGTACTTCTTCATGCCCTCTCAAGGATGCCCACAAAAATAACGGGATTCCCAGTCCAAAAATAACGCTGGAGGTACTTTTAATACCGATTCGGGTTTCCCGGGGGCCCCTTGGGGCCAATATCCGCGAATTATCGTAATTTTACCCGGAAACCGGGGGTTTTGAGCACACTAATTTAGAACAATTCTAAATAAAACGAATCCCCCAAGCCGATGACGCCATGATTGAAAATACCGCTAGCGGTTCCCTGTCCGAAATCCGGATCGACCCGGATATCCTGCTGCTGCTCTGCCGGAACGATTCGGACCAGCCCTCCGGGGTGCAGCGCAATTCCGGGCGGCGTTACCTGCAATTCCACTTTTGCCTCAAGGGGCAGGCCCGGTTTGCCTACAATGAGGGCCGGTATCACCTGGACCTGCCGGGGGACCAGTCGCTGCTGCTCTACAACCCCCAGACCGAACTGCCTGTTAAAGCCACGCTCTCGCCGCATACCTGGGTGGTTTCCGTACTGATGAGCATCCGCACATTTCACGGGTTGTTTACTTCGGAGGCGGATTACATCCCATTTCTGAACCCCGAATACCAGGACCGGAAATACTACCAGCAAAACCCGGTAGGGCCCTCCATCTCCGTGGTGCTCAGCCAGCTCTGGGGCCAGACCACCCACCCGTCCGTGCGCCCGCTCTATTACAAGGCGAAAGTCTACGAACTGCTTTCGCTCTACTTCAACCGGACCGCGGACCCCCAGGAGGAACAGTGCCCATTCCTGCTGGACGAGGAGAACCTGCGAAAGATCCGGCTGGCCAAAGAGATCGTCATCGACCGGATGGCCGAACCGCCCACCCTCCCGGAACTCGCCGAGGAAACGGGGCTCAGCCTGAAAAAACTGAAAGAGGGCTTTAAGCAGATCTACGGGGACACGGTTTACAGTTTCCTATTCGACTACAAGATGGAAACCGCCCGGAAAATGCTGGAAAGCGGGAACTACAACGTCAACGAGGTAGGCCTGAAGGTGGGCTATAGCACAGCCAGCCACTTTATTTCGGCTTTCAAGAAAAAGTACAATACCACGCCAAAAAAATACCTGATGTCGTTGGCCTGAAGTTAGCGTATGGCCTGGGGTCGCGCCACGATAATTCCCGTATTCCGCTTGACGCCTTGCAGGTAATCCGCCAGGGGTTCGTCGCTGATAACCACTTCCCCAACGGTGGAGGCGTGCAGCAGGTGGATGCGCCCGTCGTCCAGGCGGATGGCCAAACCCGTATGGGTGACGTCCAGGCCCTCGATGTCGGTAGCCAGGGCGATGATGTCCCCGTCCTGTATCAGGTGTTCCCGCTGGGCCACTTCAGAGCGGGGTAATACGCAGAGTGGCGTGGAGGAGAGTTGTTTTTCGATTTCCACCATTTCCCGGTAATTCGCATCCGATGCCAGGAACGGGTACAAATCCCGGTGGGTGCCCATAAAGTTGATGTCTTTTTGGATGGTCACCCCGGCGAGTTCCTCGGTGATGTTCCGCACCAGGCCCTTGGCTTCATTGTCTCGTATCCATTCGGTAAAATAATGCAGGCGGGAGGGGTAGCCGTCGCGTTTCCCCTTGCGGTACCGGACCTGTTCCAGGCCCCGGACGTACCGGTTCCATTGCAGTTTCCCCTCGCTGGCCAGCCGGCCCATCACCAGGACGTTCTCTACATAGGTGGTGCAGTCGAGCCCCCGCAGGTTGACAACCAGTTGCTCGTCCTCCCCCACCTCCAGGGTCTTGGCCACATAGGGGGTCCCCAAAAAGGCCCG
The DNA here is from genome assembly GCA_964226055.1 of Robiginitalea sp. Lineage (GTDB taxonomy): Bacteria > Bacteroidota > Bacteroidia > Flavobacteriales > Flavobacteriaceae > Robiginitalea. Next base: position 7,571 of record CAXQQM010000159.1, read on the forward strand.
TCCCACGCGGACTAATTCCGGGCCTATGGCCGTTTTATCCTCGTTCGCATCCTTTTCCAACCCCCCGGACAACCCCTCAAAGAGCGCCTTGTCGAGTTCTGAGTAATGGACGCCTCCTTTCTGGGCCTGAAGCGCAAGCCCAAAATCCAGCCAGCGTCCGGACTCCGAACCGGCACCCGGGCCGAGCCCTAAAAAAAGGGCCAGCAGGATGAGTTTCGCCAGAAACTGGCGCGGAAAGCAGCAGGTTACGGGCAAGGGGCGGCGAGGGGCGGCGGGCCCAGTCGTTTCATTGTGGAAATAGGCATGTTGCATGGGACGGGAAAGATTCAAAAAGGCAGGAGGAGCCCCTTAAGGGTCGTTTATTAATTTTTCTGGTTATGAGGTATAAAGATACGTGAGGAGCATCAATCATCGGCCTTCTCCCCGTTAAGATTTTCATGCAGCAGCACCCGGGTATGGGCAATGCTCTCCGGGTAATTTTCCTGGAGGAAGGCGATCAGTTTCTCCCGCACGTGCACCCGCAGGTCCCAGGCCGTGGAGGCATCCCCGGCACTTACCAGGGCGCGCACTTCCACGTGGCCGGCTTTTGAATCGGTGACCTGGATATTCGCTACCTGTTTGTCCCAGAGGTCGGAGGCTTCCACAATCCGGTTGAGCTCTTCCCGTATCGCGTCAAAGGGCACCGTGTAATCCGTGTACAGGTATACTGTCCCCAGGATATCTGCTGAGGTTTTTGTCCAGTTCTGGAACGGCTTCTCGATAAAATATGTAGTAGGCACCACAAGGCGACGCTTATCCCAGATTTTAACTACCACGTAGGTGAGTGTGATCTCCTCGATCCGCCCCCATTCCCCCTCCACGATCACCACATCGTCCAGCCGGATGGGTTGGGTAAGTGCAATCTGGATACCCGCCAGGATGGTCCCGATCATTTTCTGGGCCGAAAAACCGATGATGATCCCGGCCACGCCCGCCGAGGCAAAGACACTCACCCCGATTTCCCGGATGTTCTCAAAACTCATCAGCGCAATCCCCAGGGCGAGGATAACCAGGATAAAGATGACGATGCGCTCCAGGATGGTAAACTGCGTGTACACCTTCCGGGCGCGCAGGTTGTCCGCCTCGTGGACGTCGTAATTGTCGACGATCAGCTTTTTGACCACCCGCAGGATCTTGATGCACAGCCAGGTGAAGGAAAAGATAAAAAGGAGCGTGCTGGCCTTCCGGAAATGCCAGCCGTAGTCCTCCATGCCCAGGAGTTCCCGCAGGGATTCCATCCGGATGACCAGGGAGAACATCAGAAAGAACAGCGGCCACCCCACCTTGCGGACCATCCCTTCCGGCAGCAGGTATTTCGGGTTCTTCCCGTAATGGCGGATCACCCGGGCGATGATCGCATAGCCAACCACCATGGCCAAAAAGCCCGCGCTCAGCAGCAGGATGGAGCGTTGCATCGGGTCGGGGATCAGTTCTTGGAGCATGTGGCGTTTGGGTGTTTTAATTGCGATTCGCTACCCGCCTGGCTTCGGGAGGAAGTCTTCGTTATTTTATATGGTAACCGTTCGGTGTTCCGGCTCTGGTCCAAAATCCAATTCCAGTTCCAATTCGAGTTCCAGTTCGAGTTCCAGTTCCAAATCCAGTTCCAAATCCAGTTCCAAATCCAGTTCAGGTTCGAGTTCCAGCGGTAAGCTATAAAAAATAACCCGCAAACGCCAGCCCGTGCCCGCGATTCGACCCAAAGCCTTACTTTTGCATCACCTACAGACAACCGCCACAATCCTGTTGCACATGAAAGGTGTACTTCTGGTCAACCTGGGCTCCCCGGACAGCCCCACACCCAAAGACGTCAAACCCTATCTGGATGAATTCCTGATGGACGAACGGGTCATCGACGCCCCGAAATGGCTTCGGACCATCATTGTCCGCGGCATCATCCTGCGCACCCGCCCGAAAAAATCCGCCGAGGCCTATTCCAAGATCTGGTGGGAGGAAGGCTCCCCGCTGATCGTCATTTCCGAACGGTTTAAACAGGCCGTGGAGGCTCAGGCAGACATTCCGGTAGCCCTGGGGATGCGATACGGCAGCGGCAGCATTGCCGAAGGCATGGAACAATTGCAGGACCAGGGGGTGGACGAGGTGCTCCTCGTACCACTTTACCCGCACTACGCCATGAGCTCCTTCGAAACGGTGGTGGTCAAAGCCCTGGAAGTACGGGAAGAACAGTTCCCGGACATGCAGGTCACCACCATGCCCGCCTTTGGGAAGAACCCGGA
>CAXQQM010000160.1:0-3703 GCA_964226055.1 Robiginitalea sp.
AGTGCGAGCTCGTCGTCCCCGAAGGAAAGGTAAATATGGGCCAGGTAGTTCATTGAGGCGAATGCATGCCTTAAAAGTACGGATTCATTCGCATTACCAGCTGATCCCTGTATATTTGCGCGAAAAGCAGCGAAACATGACATTGATAAAATCCATATCCGGAATCCGGGGGACCATTGGCGGCCGTCCCGGGGAAAACCTGACCCCCCTGGATACCGTACGCTTTGCCGCCGCCTACGGCACCTGGCTCGGGAAGCACCGGCCTGGTAAAAAACTGCAGGTCGTCATCGGCCGGGATGCGCGGTTATCCGGCGAGATGGTCCAGGACCTGGTGGTGTCTACGCTCACCGGGCTGGGCATTGACGTCCTTGACCTCGGGCTGTCCACCACGCCCACCGTCGAATTGGCGGTCCCGATGGAAAAAGCCGATGGGGGGATCATCCTCACGGCCAGCCATAACCCGAAAGAGTGGAATGCCCTGAAGTTGCTCAATGACAAAGGGGAATTTCTGGATGCGGAAGCCGGTGCGGAAATCCTGAAGATCGCCGAATCGGAGGATTTTGATTTTGCCGGGGTGGATGATCTCGGTCAGCGGACCATCAACGACGCCTACCTGGATATCCACGTGGACGAGGTGCTCGCCCTGGAATGGGTGGAGGCCGATATCATCCGGAAAAAGAACTTCCGCGTGGTGGTGGACGGGGTGAATTCTTCCGGGGGAATCGCCATCCCCAAACTGCTGGAAGCGCTTGGCGTGGAAGTCGTGAAATTATACTGCGATCCAACCGGGGAGTTTCCCCACAACCCGGAGCCCCTCAGGGAGCACCTGGGGGACATCTGCAAAAAAGTGGTGGAGGAGCAGGCCCACCTGGGTATTGTGGTGGACCCGGATGTGGACCGCCTGGCCTTTATCGACGAGCAGGGCAACATGTTTGGGGAGGAGTATACCCTGGTGGCATGCGCAGACTACATCCTGGGAAAGAATCCGGGAAATACGGTGTCCAACCTGTCCTCCACCCGGGCGCTGCGCGATGTAACCCTGTCCCATGGGGGGCGTTATACGGCAGCCGCCGTGGGTGAAGTCAACGTGGTGGAAGCCATGAAGGAAACAAAGGCCGTCATCGGGGGCGAAGGCAACGGGGGGGTGATTTACCCGGCCAGCCACTACGGGAGGGACGCCCTGGTGGGGACCGCCCTCTTCCTGATGCTGCTGTCCGAACGCGGCGTTTCGGTGAGCGAGCTGAGGAAATCCTACCCGGCCTATTTTATGAGCAAGAACAAGATCCAACTGACCCCGGACCTGGATGTGGATGCCATCCTCGAGGGAATGGCCAAAAAATACGAGACCGAGGAACTGCATACGATCGACGGGGTGAAAATCGATTTTTCAGATTGCTGGGTACACCTGAGGAAGTCCAATACCGAGCCGATCATCCGGATCTATACCGAAGCCTCCAGCCAGGAGGCCGCCGAGAACTTGGCGGGAAAAATCATCGGGCAGATCCGCGCCGTGGCTGGGCTTTAAGATTCTGAAGTTTCTTCGTCAGGAACCCGAGGTCACTTCCTTTGGCCGGGCCGGGAGGTGTTTCGGCCGCTTGTTACGGTGTTTCCACCGTTTGTGGGTCCAGAAATAATATTCGGGGGCTTCGTATATGGATCGCTCGACTTCCCGGAAGAAGGCATCGGTAATTCCAAAGTCCGGCACCGATTGCGGGTCGTCGGACAGCAGGATGATATCGCCCCGGTAGAAGCCCCTGCCGGTCTTGCGTACCTTCAGGTAAACAGCTGGCAGGTCGTGTTTTTTGCAGAGTTCCTCCGCCCCTGTATGCATGGGGACCGTAATCCCCATAAATTCCCCCCAATGCACCGCTTTTTTGACCATGGGGGATTGGTCACTGATAAATCCGATCGTTGCGAGCTCCCCTTTTTGAACAATTTCCGCGACTCCTTTCCGGGTTTCCCGGGTCGGGATCAGGGTGGTGCCCCATTTGGCCCGAATCCGGCGCACCAGTTTATCGAAATAAGGATTGCCCAGGGGCTGATAGACCCCGTAGCCCCGGGAACGGAGATGGGAGTCCAATGACAGGGCCCATTCCCAGCTAGCATAATGGGGCATCAACAGGACCACTATCCGGTTCTGTCGTTCCAGTTGATGCAGGACGTCCAGGTTGTCGATCTGAAACCGTTTCTGCATTTCCCGCTTGGTAATTGCCAGTGTTTTGATCATTTCCAGGAACATATCGCACATGTGGGCATAGAAACGTCGTTCAATGGTCCGGCGCTCGGATTCCGGCCGGTCCGGGAATACCAGGCCGAGGTTTGCGCGAACCACCCGGCGCCGGTATCGCACCCCGTGGAACAGGAGGAAGAAAATCCCATCCGAAAGCAGGTAGAGAAGCGGGAAGGGCAACCGCGCCACCAGCCAGAGTAGGGGGTAGGCCACCAGATAAACGGCTCGTTGCATGATCAGAAATATGGGCAAATATAGCTATATTTGGCCCCAAAATAAGGGCGCTGCATGAATTTACACCTGGCTACTATCATCCTAATTGCCGCTAATGTCCTGGTTAGTATCAAAGGCTTCAATGACATGCAGTTCTTTGACCGGTATAAATTCAATATCAGTGCCATCCGGGCAGGCCAAAGGGAGCGGACCATTACTTCGGGGTTCCTTCACGTGGATGTGGCCCACCTCTTTGTGAACATGTTCACCCTGTATTTCTTTGCCGATGTGGTTATCGACTGGTTCGGGCCCTCCCGGTTTCTGATTACTTACCTGGTGAGCTTGCTCGCCGGGAGCCTGCTGGCCATGTATTTCCACCGGAACGAACCTTTTTACAGCGCCGTTGGGGCGAGCGGGGCGGTAACGGGCGTGCTATACGCCGCCATCCTGCTGGAGCCCGAGATGCGCCTTGCCTTGATGTTCATCCCGATCCCGCTTCCTGCATATATCCTTGGGATAGCCTACCTGTTGTATTCCATTTACGGCATGAAAAGCCGCTTGGGGAATATCGGGCATACGGCGCACTTTGGGGGGGCTGTTGGCGGTTACCTCATTACGCTCCTGTTCAAACCGGATATTATCACAAGCCACCCCACCATGGTCATCCTGCTGGCACTCCCCATCGTTTTGCTCTTTATTCTCCAGAAACTCGGAAAGATTTAGGAATTCCCCTACGGGAATCCCGCCTGACAGCTAAAATCCCCCCTGTTTTATACGATTCCGGTCTTCCCGGCGTTAGGGACATACCCAAAGCCTTAAAAAGACCTACTTTATGAAACATGTGGTATGGGCCATATGCACATTTGCACTCCTGGCCGGGTGCAGCGACCAAACAACGATTTATCAGGATAACCTCCAGGACGACCTGGTGCTGGAGACCAACCCGGATGCCCTGGGGAAAGCCATCAGCTATAGCCAGGCCGGCGTGTTGGGGATCTATGAAGAAAACAACGCCAGCGGCAAGGCTCCGGATGAGGCCGGGGACTACCCGTTGACCCTCATCGCGTCCGTTTCCCCTCCATCCTACCAGGCCGGGGACAATTTGACCGCTTCCCATGTGGACCTGGATGGCGCGTTTGCGTATGTAGCCTACAATACCGTCGGGGAAACCTATTCGGGTGCTGTGGATGTGGTTTATATCTCCGACCCCCATAACCCGCGGGTAACTGCTCGGCTTTTTTACCTGAACGCCGATATCAA
>CAXQQM010000161.1:0-15924 GCA_964226055.1 Robiginitalea sp.
GGACACTCCTTCGAAATTGTCACTGAGTCGTCGTGCCAGTTTTTCATAAATAACCCGATCACCTCATAGCCCTGCTCTTTGAGCAACAAGGCAGCCACGCTGCTGTCTACCCCTCCTGATAATCCGACAACTACTTTTTTGGTCCTTCCCATATCGCGGCAAAATTACAAAATATTCCCGGGCGCGGGATGGATGCCAACCCTCCGGTGCAAATGACCCAATATCGTGCGCAATAGCGCGGTCGTTGTTAAACTTTTATTAAGCTCTCCCATGTTTTGTTTAATCTTTTGTACGTTTGGTTGAACAATATGTAATTCCTAAAAATCCTGTTATGAAAAAGTATGCTTACAACCTATTATTCTTCCTTGGAGGGGTTGCCTTGCTGGGCCTGGCAGCCTGTTCAAGCGATGACGACGGCAACGGTATGCCGGAAGTGGAAGCCAACATTGTGGCTACCGCACAAGCAACTGCCGACCTGAGCAGCCTGGTAGCTGCCCTTTCAACCGCTGATGAGCTCGACAACACCGACCTGATCGGTATCCTGAGTGGCCCGGGACCGTTTACGGTATTTGCCCCATCCAACGCCGCATTCAGCCAGCTTTTCAACTCCCTTGACGGATATGACAGCCTGGACGATTTTGACACGGATGCCGAAAAAGAACTCCTTGCCTCCATCCTGACCTACCACGTGGTGGCCGGGGTTGCTGCCCAGTCCGGCGACCTGAGTGACGGCGCCAATGTGACCACCGTCCAGGGAGAATCCCTGACCACTTCCATCTCCGGCGGCGTATCAGTCGTAGATGCCACCGGGACGCCGGCCAATGTCACCACGGCCGATGTGGTCGCCTCCAACGGTGTTGTCCACATCATCGATAAGGTGCTCTTGCCCCAAGCCGTCCTCGACGCGCTGGAAGAAGCTGCCGCTGAACAGAATATCGTGGAACTGGCCAATGCCACCGCCGACTTGTCTGCCCTGGTAAATGCCCTGATCGAAGCCGACCTGGTGAGCACCCTGGAAGGAGACGGACCCTTTACGGTCTTTGCCCCAACCAACGATGCCTTTGCCACCTTCCTCAGCGTCAACGGGTACACAAGCCTTGACGATATTCCCAATGAGGTACTGGTTCAGGTATTGCTGAACCACGTGGTAGCCGGAGAACTGGCAGCGGCCGACCTGTCCACAGGCTATATTTCCTCATCATCCACTGCCGGCCCCGATGATGCAAACCTCAGCCTGTTCATCAATACAGAAGGCGGGGTGCGTGTGAACGGCGTTTCATCCGTCAGCACTCCGGATGTTGAAGCTTCCAACGGAATCGTCCACATCGTAGATGCGGTCATCGACATCCCCACCGTTGTGACATTTGCTACGGCAGACCCGACATTTGCCCCCCTGGTGACTGCCCTTACAGATGGTACGCCGGCCACGGATTTCCCGACAGTCCTTAGCGGCGACGGCCCCTTTACCGTCTTCGCCCCGACAGATGCCGCCTTCCAGGCCCTGTTGGACAGCAACCCGGATTGGGATACAGTGACCGATATCGACGAAGCCCTGCTGACCTCCGTCCTGAACCACCACGTGGTGAGCGGAAACGTCCGCTCGGGTGACCTTACAGACGGGATCATGCCGGCCACCCTTGAAGGCGATGCCATTACCATCAACCTCCCGGGAACCGGCGACAATATCGCCGACGTCACAGACGGCTCCGGGACATCAGGGATTGGCATAATAGCCGTGGACGTTCAGGCCGGGAACGGCGTAGTCCACGTACTGAACCAGGTGATGATACCGGACACGACCAACTAGTCCATTTACATCATTTCACAGGACCACCCTGCTTAAAAACAGGGTGGTTTTGTTTTGATCGGAACCCGGTGGAGGGGCATACCTCAGAAAGCCGGATGTTAGCATACAGATTCAGCTACTTGACAACTTTTCTTTTCCACGCCCGATGGGAATCCCCATATTGTCAGTCCCAAATCTAACCATTAGCTGGCCTGCCGGCAATGGAAAAAGCCCCCGGCAATAGTCAGGGGCTTTTTTATTCTCAGGCTTGGGGTACTAGGGTGGGTACCACTTCGTAACCGGAGCCAGCTTGTTTGTAAAACACCCCTTCCGCATACCAAACGGGCCGGTTCCTGACCACGATACGGATGGGTTTCACGGCCAGGCTGCGTATCCGGAATCCGGCGGGTGGGAAGGCGCGCACATAAACCCCGCGACGCGCCAGGTAATAGCGCCCGCGTACCGGGTAGTAATTCACGTTGCGCCAAACGATTGCCCGGGTGCCCCTGGGTAGTTTCCTAAGGGTCCGCCGGACCACGCGCCGCTTTTTACGGCGGATCTTTCTTTTAGCAGGACGGTCTACCTTGACTACCGCAACGGTACGGCTCGATTGGGCTGCCGTTTCGGCAGGTGTCCACAGGAGGAGTGCCAGGATCATGGCAACTGAAACATGGAAAGTTTTCATAGCGATTATCTTTTGGATTACTGGAAATTGGACTTTCAAAACAACCTGGGGATTAATCCGCCCCCTTACAATTCGATGAAATGCACATTTATTTCGGGATAGTCCGCAATGAACCCCGGCCGGCTGGCGATAAAAATTCCTGACCAGTCGGCAAAAAAACCCGGCCAGCCGGCCGGGAATTATTATTATACAACTTGTTGAAATTGAATCCGGGGAAAGGGGCTTACTTTTTCTTCTGCTTCTCAGCTTCCTCCATCATTTCCCGCATCTTCCGCTGGAATCGGTTCTCCTTCCGGGGTTTCTTCTTCTGCTCCTGGATCTGGGCGTGGATCTTCTCCTCGTCCAGGATCACATTCTTGATCACAAGCATGATACCGATGGTAATCAGGTTGGAAACAAAATAATACAAACTGAGGCCGCTGGCGTAGTTGTTGAAGAAGAACAGCATCATCAGGGGCGACAGGTACATGATGAATTTCATGTTTGGCATCCCGGGCTGGGTTTGCATCTGCTGGCCGGTTGTCATCATCATGTAAAAGAAGATCGCAACGGATGCCAGGATCGGAAACAGGCTTACGTGGTCCCCGTAAAACGGGATACTGAAAGGCAGCTGCGCGATGGTATCATAGGAGGACAGGTCTTCCGCCCACAGGAAGGATTTCTGCCTGAGGGCAAAGCTCGTAGGGAAGAACATAAAGAGGGCGTAGAAAATCGGCAACTGCAGCAGTGCGGGTATACAACCACTGAGCGGGCTCACCCCGGCCTTGTTGTAAAGCTTCATGGTGGCCTGTTGCTTTTTCATCGCATTGTCCTTGTGCTTCTCGTTGATCTCGGTAATCTCAGGCTTCAGCACACGCATCTTGGCCTGGGAGAGGTAGGACTTGTAGGTAACGGGCGACATCAGGATCCGCACAATGATCGTCATGACCACAATGGCGATCCCAAATGGCAGGAAAGATGCCAGAAAGCCGTAGAACGGGGTAAATATATACCGGTTGATCCAACCAAAAATCCCCCATCCAAAGGGTATGGAATCCGCCAGGGCTAAGTCTTCGTACTGTTCCAGCACATCGATATCCGTCGGCCCGAAATACCACTGCATGGAGCGGCTCAGCTCCCCTCCCGTTACGGGAAGTTCGGATGCGATGGAAAACTCTTTGGTAAATGCCGTTTCGCTGCTTTCCTCCTCCACCAGGTCATTGGATTCCAGCGTTACGGTATCCAACGGCTCGTCCAGGGCCAGAATGGAACTGAAAAAATGCTGCCGGAAGGAAATCCAGCGCACCTCGGATTCGGTTTCGTCGTCCTCGCCACTTGCGGAGAGTTTGCTGATGTCGTCCCCTTCGTGCCGGTATGTCAGGCGGGTATACCGGTTTTCGTACATAACACTCGGGTCGTGCCGGATGGCGCGCAGGTCCCACCGGAGCGGGACCCCCTTTGACGAGGGCATGGACAGTCCCTGGGAGCGGATGTCAAAATCCAGGAGGTACTCCCCGGGACGGATGGTATAGCGGTATTCCAGGAATTGCTGGGGGCCCGCCATCGCCTTCATGGAGAGGACGCTGTTCTCCCCTTCCCGACTCAGGGTAGGCTCAAAAAAGAGGTCCCGTGTATTGAGTACCCGGTTGTCGGAGGTGGTAATTTCGAGGGAGAATTGCGCATTGCCCTCCCGGACCAGGTAGACAGGCAGGGAATCGTGGTTGACGAATTGCTTCATGCGGGCTTCTACAATTTCCCCTCCCTTGTTGGAAATTTCAAGGGAGAGTACGTCGTTCTCGAGCCGGGTGGTACCCGCTACTGCCTGGGTAAAGGAGAAAGCGCCGATTTGCGAGGCGTAGGCCGCGCGAGCCAGGGAGTCATTGCCTTCCGGGATGTTGGCTGCAGGGGTCGTCGGCTCCTGCTCTGCCGCGGCTGCCTCGGCCCGCCGGATAGAATCCTGCACCTGTTCGGTAGCCTGTTTCTGGGCCTCCACCTCTTCCGGAGTAGGCTGGTTTGTGTAAAACCAATAAATCAGGATTCCGAATATAAGTACGAATCCGATGATGGAATTGATATCCAGTTTTTTTTCTTCCATGTAGTTCTTTTGTCAGGACGTGGTGGCCGCATTGCCCCCGGATTGGGCAGGCGGGGTGCAAATATACGGCCAATCGGGAAGATTATGCCATACTGGCATTGGTTCGTTGCATTTTATATTGGCGGACCGCCTGGACAAAGCCGACAAAAAGCGGGTGCGGGTTGGCCACGGTACTTTTGTACTCCGGGTGGTATTGCACCCCGATAAACCAGGGGTGGGACGGCAGTTCGACGATCTCTACAAGCCCCGTTTCCGCATTGATCCCGGAGAACACAAAGCCAGCCGTTTCCATCTGCTCCTTGTAGTCGTTGTTGAATTCATACCGGTGGCGGTGGCGCTCTGAAATCGTGGAGGCCCCGCTGTACATTTTGTGTACCAGGGTGTCTTCCGTCAGTTCGCAGTCCCAGGCACCCAACCGCATGGTCCCCCCCTTGTTGACAATCGTCTTCTGGGCTTCCATCAGATCGATGACCGGGTGGGGTGTCCGCGCGTTCATCTCGGTGGAATTTGCATCGTCCAGCCCCAGGACATTCCGGGCAAATTCGATAACTGCCATCTGCATCCCGAGGCAGATCCCCAGAAACGGGATCCCCTGTTCCCGGGCGTACTGCACTGCCTTGACCTTGCCCTCAATGCCCCTTTCCCCGAATCCCGGGGCCACCAGGATACCGTCGAGCTCCTGCATTTTCTTTTCCAGGTTGTTCGTGCTGATGTGTTCGGAATGGATGGAGACCACATCCACTTCCACCCCGTTGACAGCCCCGGCGTGGATCAGTGCTTCCTGGATACTTTTATAGGAATCATGCAATTCCACGTATTTGCCAATCAGGCCTACCCGTACCACGCCCCGGGGGTTCTTGAGCTGCTTCAGGAATTCCATCCATTGGTTCAGGTTGGGCTCCGGGCTGACAGGAAGGGCGAGTTTCTGGAGGGCTACCTTGTCCAGGCCTTCCTCGTGCATCAGCACGGGTACATCGTAGATCGTGTTCGCATCGATCGACTGGATGACCGCCTCCTTTTTCACATTGCAGAACAGGGCGAGTTTCTGCTTGATTTCCTCTGATAGTTCGTGTTCGGTCCGGCAAACCAGGATATCCGCCTTGATCCCGCTTTCCATGAGCGTTTTAACCGAGTGCTGGGTGGGTTTGGTCTTGAGTTCCCCGGCTGCCGACAGGTAAGGCACCAGGGTCAGGTGCACCACGATCGCATTGTTTTCGCCCAGTTCCCAAAGCAATTGGCGAACCGCTTCGATATAGGGCAGGGATTCGATATCCCCCACGGTCCCGCCGATTTCCGTGATGACCACATCGTACTCCCCGCTGTTGCCGAGGATCTGGATACGCTCCTTGATTTCATTGGTGATATGCGGCACCACCTGGACGGTTTTCCCGAGGAATTCCCCCCGCCGTTCCTTTTCGATGACGCTTTGGTAAATCCTCCCGGTCGTTACATTGTTGGCCTGGGAAGTCCGCACGTTCAGGAACCGTTCGTAGTGCCCCAGGTCCAGGTCTGTTTCCGCCCCGTCGTCGGTGACGTAACACTCCCCGTGTTCATACGGGTTGAGTGTGCCCGGGTCTACATTGATATACGGGTCGAGTTTCTGGATGGTGGTTCTCAGGCCGCGGGCCTGCAGGAGTTTTGCCAGGGAGGCCGCGATGATGCCTTTACCCAAAGAAGAGGAGACTCCCCCCGTAACGAAGATGTATTTTGTAGCTGCCATTGGCGGAATGTATGTTACGGGATTCAAAGTTACAAATTACCTGAGGAAATCAGGGTTTCTGCAGGGGAAATTCTTTCCGGATCCGGGCCAGCATCCCCTCCAGGCCATTTTCCTTCATCCCGAAGACAATCTGCAGGTTCCGCCCGAGTTTCCCGGGCGGAAAGCCCTTCCCGTGGAACCAGACCAGGTAAGGCAACGGCAATTCGTAGAGCAGCCGTCCCTTGTACTTGCCAAAAGGCATCCGGTAGTGGGCGAGTTCGATGAGTTCTTTCCGGGAGGGGGTGTAAAGGTCCATTTTGTAAGGAGTTTTGACAGCTGAAAGGCCCCTTTTCAGGGCCTGACACCCGGTATCCGGGCAAATATAGTATCTTTAAATCACAGAGAAACCCGACCCAAAATGGAACGCAGAAAATTTATCGGCCGCAGTGCAGCGGCCTCAGCAGCATTGTTTACGCCGGTTGCCGGGCACTCCCTGGGGGAGGTGTCCCAGGAACCCCAATCCGGGAAACCCGGGACCGGGGCCTTCAGGCAGGAACCGCCCAAAGGAGTTATCAACCACAGCGTGTGCTACTGGTGCTACGGCAGCATCCCCCTGGATACATTCCTGGGAAATATTTCGGAATTGGGCATCGGGGCCATCGACCTGGTGGGGCCCGAAGAATTCCCCCTGCTGAAAAAACACGGGATCCACGCCTCGATGTGCTGGGGCGCCGGCAAAGGGATTGTCGAAGGCTGGAACGACCCCCGGCTGCACGACGAACTGGTTGCCGATTACAATGAAAAAATCCCGCTCATCGCGGAGGCCGGGTATACGAACCTGATTTGCTTTAGCGGCAACCGCAACGGGATGAACGATTTGGTGGGATTGCAGAATTGCGTGGAAGGCCTGAGTAAAATTATGCCCACAGCCGAAAAGTACGGCGTCGTACTGCAGATGGAACTCCTCAATTCCAAAGTAGACCACAAGGATTACATGTGCGACAACACGCTCTGGGGGGTGGAACTCTGCCGTCGCCTGGGGACCGACCACTTCAAACTGCTCTACGACATCTACCACATGCAGATAATGGAAGGGGATGTCATCCGGAATATCCGCGAATACCATCCGTACTTCGGACACTACCACACGGGCGGGAACCCCGGCCGGCACGAAATTGACGAAACCCAGGAACTGTATTACCCGGCGATTATGCGGGCCATTGCGGCCACCGGGTTTACGGGCCACGTGGCGCAGGAATTCATCCCGTCCTGGGAAGACAAACTTGCCGCGCTGAAGCAGGGCATCGAGATCTGCGATATCTAGGCACGGGGAGGTTCCGGGAAGGATATCGCGAAACAGGGTGTACCCCCCGCCTACTCAAGGAGTATCCGGGCTGGCGAGCATCCCGGCGATAGCCTCGTTCCACTGGAACTGGGCTGTGCGGTTCCGCGAATAATCCGTTTCCCGGTCGTAACGGTTCTGGAATTCGGAGAGCTCCCGGTTGATATCCGTAAAGATGCGCCGTACTTCTGCTTTGACGTTCCCGGTAAAAACCCCTTCTTTTAAGCGCTGCCTGAATTTCCGGGCAAATAATTCTGAGATGTCGAAGTGCAATTGTTCGTGGCTGAGCACCACCTCGTCGCAACTTTCCGGATGGTACCAGGATTTATCGGGATAGAAATAGGTGTCCACCTGGAAATCCAGGGTGTACCTCCCCCCGGACCCCGTCGCGTTGTAGCTGTAGCTGATCCCACTTGCCGTGGTGGCAGCTATCCGTCTGCTTTCCGGCGGTTCCGCCCGGAAATCACCCCAGGTCAGCCGGGTTTCCGGATGCCAGAGGATGGCGTCCTCCCCCCGGGCGCTCCCCTGCCCCTGGGCCGACACCATATGGCAAAAACCCATCAAAAATACGAGGCAGAGCTGTTTTATTGCGTCCAATGGAACCGGATATCCTTTTCGATGTCTTCGTGCAGGCTCAGCATTACCGGGCAGGTCCGCCCGGTGCGCTCCAGGATTTTTCGGTCTTTATCCCCCACGTTTTTGGGCAGGAACAAATCCACCTCAACCCTTGAAATCCTGCGCGGGGCAGCCGACATATGCTTGGTGACTTCGGCCGTGGAGCCCTCGAGGGCCACTTCCATATCCCGGGCTTTGATCCCCATGACGGTGAGCATGCAGTTGGCCAGGCCCGTCGCCACGGTATCCGTGGGGCTGAAGGCCTCCCCTTTGCCGTGGTTGTCCGTGGGGGCGTCCGTGAGGTAGGTACTTCCCGACCGCAGGTGGGTACACTCGGTGCGGAGGCCGCCCATATATACTACCTTCGATGTCATGGCCCCTGGATTTCCCGGATTTGCAGCCCGTCATACATCAGGATGTACGAAGCGGTGTTGTAATATCCGGATTGAAGTTTTTTGATATAGTTGAAGGTATTCCCGCTGTAGCGGGTGGCCCCGATCTGGTCCGCAGCCTCAAAAAGATCGAGTTTGTAGGCCAGTCGCAGCAACAGGTCCATCCCCAGGTCAAAACCCCGGACGGCGTACCGGTCGGGTTCCCCCCCAAACCGCTGGCGGTAGCGACGCGTAAAGGAAGACGCAGAAGCCTCCCGGTAGACGGAGGGAAAGGTGAACCTCAGGTTGGCCAGGTGTGCAGCCGAAAGCTCTTCGTGGTCGAACGCCCGGCCCCTGTTTGTAGTTAACATCCGTACCCGGATTTCCTCCGTATTGGCCGAATTCAGGATGGAACTCACACTGGAAACGATCCGGTAATCGTCGGTTTCCAGAAAAACCCAGTTCTCCCGTTCTTCGGACAGGGCCGCCCCAAAGGCATCCCGGTCCAGGGAAATGTTTTCCTCTTCCTCCCGAAGCGGTAAGAGTTCCGCAGCCGGGAATGCTTCCAGAATCTCCGATTCCACCTCCCGGTGTGCCTGGTCCGAAATCACCAGGATGTTCTGGTCGGTAAATTGTCCTTTCATGTAGTCGAGCATCCGGCGCCTGAGTTCTGCTTCCTCCGTATAGGTATGGAAAATGTTTTGCAGGGGGAACTCCCCGTTGATCGGGACCGGGGCAATCACCGGGACATCCAGTTCCGACGCCCGGGCTGCAACCTCCCGGATGGAATTGGGTTCCAGGGGCCCTACGATCGCACTGATGTTCTCCAGGTCTTCCCGCAATAGTAAATTGCGGACCCGGTTGGCGTCGAGTTGCGTATCAAAAGTCTTTACCTCTACCGAAATACCCAGGTCTGCCACGGAATCGAGGGCCACCAGGAAACCGGAATACAGGCCCAGGCTGTACTTCAGCGCATTGTTATTGCGGATCCGTTCCTGCGTTTTCTCAGGGTCGGACAGGTCCAGGCGGTCCAGGCGGAACGGGAAGAGAACCAGAAGCCGGGGCTGGTTGCCCGTATCGATACTGTCCCGCAGGTCAAATTCGTCGATGACCAGCGCATTTTTCACCTCCAGGTCAGCGGCCCGGTCCCGGGGGAGCTTCAGCACCATCCCGGCTTTTAATCCAGTGGCGAGCTCCGGGTTAAGGGCACGGAGTTCCGGGTATCCGATCCCCAGTTTGCGGGTCAGGGAAAACTCGGTCTGTTTGGGTTTTACCTCATAAAAAATATAATTGGAGGCATTCACTGCCGTGGTATCTGCCTTCTTCTCGGGGAGTCGCAGCTTCATGCCCTCCTGGAGGTTACCGCGTTCGAGGATTTCCGGGTTGAGCCGGATGATTTCCTCCCGGCTGATCCCGAATTCCTGGCTCAGGCTGAAAAGTGTCTTCCTGGGGGGTACGGTGTAGGAGAGGTACACCTGGGATTCCTGTTCCTCGATTCCGGAACCCGGGAGGCGGGGCACCTGCAATTCCTGGCCTTCCGCCAGATAGCTCGTGCTTCGGGGGAGGCCCGGGTTGAGCTGCAGCAGGCTGTCGATGGTAATTCCGTACTTATGCGCAATACTCCACCGGGTTTCCTTGGCCTGGACCGTATAGGTCGTCAGGAGTTCCTCCAGGGCTTCGGCCTCCCGGTAACTCTCGGAAAACTGGGGGATCCTGAGGACCATCCCGCGTTGGAGCGGGCGGGAATACAGGTCCGGGTTATAGCGTTTGACTTCCTCTTCGGTCACCTGGTAGCGCTGGGTAATACTGAACAGGGTTTCCTTTCGCCGGACCCGGTGGGTTCGGAAAGTAACCTGTTCCCGGGCTGTTGAATCCGGGTCGGCAACAGCCGGGCGGTTTACTACGGCATTCCCGGCACGACCGGGGATCACCAGGATGGTATTCGGGCGGAGCGTCCCGTCCGGGTCCACTTCTTTGTTGTATTTCAAGAGATCCTGGGGGCTCACCTGGTATTGCCGCGCAATGGAATAGAGGGTTTCCCCCCGCTTTACGGCATGGGTGCTGAATTGCTGGGCTTTCGCCTTGCAGCCGATGGACAGGGCACAAAGCAGCAACAGCAGGTACTTACAGACAACGTTCATGTTATTCCCATTCTATGGTTGCCGGGGGCTTGGAACTGATGTCGTATACCACCCGATTCACCCCGGGCACCTTATTGATAATGTCATTTGAGGTCTTCTGCAGAAATTCGTACGGCAGGTTGACCCAGTCGGCCGTCATTCCATCCGTACTTTCCACTGCCCGTAAAGCTACGCATTTTTCATAAGTCCTTTCGTCCCCCATCACCCCGACGCTGTTGACCGGGAGGAGCATGGCCCCCGCCTGCCAGATCTTGTCGTAAAGCCCCCACTCGCGGAGTCCGCTGATAAAAATATGGTCCACTTCCTGGAGGATGGCGACCTTTTCCGGGGTGATATCCCCGAGGATGCGGATCGCCAGGCCCGGGCCCGGGAAGGGGTGACGTCCCAAGCGCTCTGCCGGGATATCCAGGCTGGCGCCCACCCGGCGCACCTCGTCCTTAAAAAGCATCTTCAGGGGTTCCACTACTTTCAGTTTCATAAAATCCGGCAGGCCGCCTACATTGTGGTGGCTCTTGATGGTCGCGGAGGGGCCCCCGGTAGCCGACACCGACTCGATGACATCCGGGTAAATGGTCCCCTGCCCCAGCCATTTTGCATCTTCCACCAGGTGGGACTCATCGTCAAAAACCTCGATAAAGACCCGGCCGATGATCTTCCGTTTCTTCTCGGGGTCCGATACCCCTTTCAGGGCATCCAAAAAGCGTGCCGAAGCGTCGACCCCCTTGATGTTCAACCCCATGTCTTTATACTGGTGACGTACTTCTTCAAATTCATTTTTGCGCAACAACCCATTGTTAACGAAGATGCAGTGCAGGTGCTTGCCGATAGCGTGGTGGAGCAACATGGCCGCTACCGTGGAATCGACACCCCCGGAAAGGCCGAGGATGACCTTTTCGGTCCCGATCTTCTCCTTGAGTTCCGCCACGGTGGTCTCCACAAAGGCCGCGGGCGTCCAGGTTTGTTCCAGGCCGGCGATTTCCACAAGGAAATTCCTCAGGATCAGGCTTCCGGCCGTGGTGTGGTAGACTTCCGGGTGAAACTGGATGCCGTAGATCCGATCGGCGGGGATTTTGAATGCGGCATTCGGAACATCGTGGGTGCTCGCCAGGAGTTCTGCCCCTTCAGGCAGTTCCTGTATCGTATCGCTGTGACTCATCCATACCTGGCTACCTGCCGGGACATCCTTCAGGAAGGGGTCCAGGGCCACATGGGCGAGTTTCGCCCTGCCGTACTCCCGGGTTTTCGATGGGGCTACGTTGCCCCCGTTGAAATGGGCTATGTACTGGGCCCCGTAGCAAATGGCCAG
Source organism: Robiginitalea sp. (assembly GCA_964226055.1). Taxonomy (GTDB): domain Bacteria; phylum Bacteroidota; class Bacteroidia; order Flavobacteriales; family Flavobacteriaceae; genus Robiginitalea. Next base: position 12,020 of record CAXQQM010000161.1, read on the forward strand.
GATGGGTTTGCGCCCTTTGATCCGGCTCAGGTCCGGGTGGGGGGCATCCTCTGCCCGGGTGGAAAAAGGGGAGCCGGAGAGAATCACCGCCTTGTAGCCGTCGAGGTCGTCGGGCAGGTTGTTGTAGGGTTTGATTTCGCAGAATATATTCAGCTCGCGGACCCGCCTTGCAATCAGCTGGGTGTACTGGGAACCGAAATCCAGGATGAGAACGTTATTTTGCATGGGCAAAAATAGCAAAAACCCGCAAGGACTCCGGCTGTTTTTTCAGGAGAGTTTTCCCAAGGTTATCGACAATTCCTGGGGCGTCTCAGGGGGTTTGCACCGGTTGGCAGCCAGCGACAGGCAGGATAAGATTACTTAAACTATAAAGTGATGTAATTAATTTTTACATTCTGATTTACAGTTAATAAAATGCTTTCCTACAAATTCAATATTCCTGAAATATCCTTAGGATTGGTGTGCTGAACGGGGCGGACGGGCCGGCTCCATCCTTAAAATTCCCCTGTTCGCAAAAAGTACTACTTTTAAACCACTACCCAGAAAATATGAAGTGTATTCCATTTGCGTTCCTGCTGTTGATTCCATATTGCAACGGGCGGCTCGCGGCACAGGATTCCCTGCAACTCGACAGCCTGCATCGCGCCTATCGTTCCATGCCCGAGGATACCTCCCGGGTCCGGTTGCTGGGGGAACTCTACGAGGCCTACCTGTACAACGATGTCGACCGGGCTGCCCAATACGCCAGGGAGAGGATTGCCCTGTCGCGGAAACTCGGATATCCCGAGGGCCTCGCCGCCGGGTTCTACGATCTGGGAGGCTATTTTAAAAATACCGGGCAAAACGATTCCGCCATGGCCCGGCTTGCAGATGCCCGGGAGCTTTATGAGTCGCTGGACGACAACGGGATGCTCATTCGCGTGGACCATACCCGCGCGATCCTGGAAATGGAGCTGGGACGTTACGATTCGGCCCTGGCCATCAGCAACCGGAATATAGTCAAGCGGCAGGAGCTCGGGGACACCCTGGGGTTGGCCATCGAGCGGGTATTCCGCGGCGGGATCTACGAGAACAAAGGGTATTTCAACCTGGCCTATGACGATATCCTGCAGGCAGTAAGGCTTTACAAGCACCTGGACAACCCACTGCGAATGGCGGATGCCCTCAATAGCCTTGGGTCGCTGGAATCCACCATGAAAAACTATCGAAAATCCCTGGAATACAGCGGGCAGGCTTTAGAAATATACCGTCAGCAAGACGACAGGCTGTTTCAGGGGGTGGCCGCCAACGCAATCGGTCAGAGCCATATCCTCCTGGAGGAATACCGGGAAGCCATCCCGTTTCTGGAAGAAAGCATTGCCCTGAGCAGGGAAATGCAGGTCCCCGTCATTGAAGGCGCTGCCTTGCGAAACCTGGGGCGCGCCTACATTGGCGTCGGGCAGGCGCGCACCGGACTGGAACTGCTGGATTCGGCCATTGCCGTGCACCGGCGCGCAGGCCGCCCCATCGCCCTGGTCCGATCCCTGGGTTATGCCTCGGACGCGTATACGGAGGCCGGCCGACCCGTCCGGGCGCTGGATTACCTGGATGAAGCGATCCGGATGGTGGATACGCTTGGAGCCAGGCCCCATTGGTATGATTTGTTCAAGAGCCGCTCGGACGCCCTGGCCCAGTTGGGCAGGTACCCGGATGCCCTTCTGGCGGAAAAGGAATTCAGCCAGCTTCGGGACAGTGCCCTGCAGCGGGAACGGGTACAGCAGGTCGAGGAACTCCGCACGCGGTTTGAAACTGAGAAGAAAGAGCAGCAAATCGCCATTCAGGAGCGCGAAATCAACTTGCTGGAAGCCGAGGCCCGGGTGGGTAGCCTGCAACGCATCCTGCTCGGGTCCGGGTTACTGTTATCACTGATCGGTTTTTACGGCGTCCGCCAGAAATGGAAGCGAACCCGGGCGGAAAAATCCAAAGTGGACGCAGAACTCGCATTCCGGCAGCGGGAACTGACCACACACGCCCTGCACCTTGCCCGTAAAAACGAACTCCTGGAGAACCTGAAATCCAAGGCCCGGGAATTACAGGAATCCGACCGGTCCGGGGGCTACAGGGAGCTGATCCGGACCATCAATTTCGACCAGAAGGACGATGCGCACTGGGAACACTTCACCCGCTACTTCGAAAATGTGCATAAAGACTTCAGCCGGAATGTCCGGGAGCGTTTCCCGGATGTGACCAAAAATGAACTGCGTTACATGGCTCTGATGAAGATGAACCTGTCATCCAAGGAAATCGCCACCATCCTCAATATCTCGCCGGACGGGGTTAAAAAAGCCCGGCAACGATTGCGTAAAAAAATGCGACTCGCCCCGGAAGAATCCCTGGAAGCTTCTGTAGGCGCCCTGTAGTCCTTTAGACACACCATCCTAACGACCGTAAATAATGGCCTTGTGGCCTGTACCCCCTTTGTACCCCCTCCACATTTTCAACCGGGAATCCGGCGCCCTATGTTTGATTGTCATCCTGGCAAAACCCGATGACAACTTGTTTTGTGGTCTTGTCCCGGAGCGTGCTGCAGAACCCTCCGGACAGGGTCCACAAAAGAAAATCAAATACAAACCACAAAACAGATTCCAATGAAAACAATCAGAAATTCCAGGTGGCTGGCACTCGTGCTTTTGGCCGGTACCCTCAGCTTCTCATGCAGCAAAGACGACACCGGAAACGGAAATGGCAACGGGGGCGACGGACTCGAACAACGCAACGGCCTCGATAAGTCGGAAGTAGCCGCAGATCCCGGGGCAATCGGGTTGAGCGTGAGCGCCCGTTCCCTGGCCCGGAAGGGCTATAGCCCCGAAGTGGCGGCCATCCAGATCGAAGGGACGCATAGCGCGTTGAGCGCAGAGGTGGTCATCGACCCGGACACCCAGATCGGTGCCCTGTCCTTTGAAAACGAAGACCTGAGCGAAACCGAAAGGAAGGACCTGAGCGACGGGGTGCCGCTGACCGTGGAAATCCGCAATGGCAACGACAGTGTCCTGGCAACCAAGTCCTTTTCGAAGATTTCCTTTACCTCCTCCCCATCACTGACACCGATTGAAAACGAGGCGCTGCCGGATAAATTCAGTACGGTAACCCTGCGGCCCGGTGTGTACTATTACCTGCAACTGGTGGATGAGGACGGAACGGATATATTCGGGGCCCCGGCTTCGGATTCTTACACCAACGGCACCAACCTTTCCACCCGGATCAATGTACGCGGATTGGACGAACTGGATTACAATTCGGAATACCCAGACCTGTATACCCGGTTCCTTTTTACCGAGATGCCCGGACAGCCCGGGGTGTACTCCATCGGACTCCGGGACAAGGACACCCCGGACAACCTCCTCTACATGTACATCAAAGTAGACAATTCCCGCGTATTAAACGTGCAAAGCCGGGCGAACCGGTCGCGAAACGGCGACAATACGGACCCGACCCAGCCCCCGAACTACGCCTTTCGCATTGAGAAAACGCCAAACGGCCTGTTTACCATTACCCCCACCGAACAAAACCGGCCGCTCGTACTCAGTGAAAACGGGTTATACCTGCATTGCGCCCCGGGCAGCGAAAACGAGACCCCCGCCTATTTTCGGATCCTCGCCTTTGATATTGACTGGGAAATCCAGTCCCTGGAATACAAACACCTGCAACCCATACTTCCTCCGGCGGGCACTTCCTTTGCCTATAATAGCACGCTTGTAAATTGCAGCAGCGGGGAACTCGTGCAGGAAGTGGGCGTCAACCAAACCCGGGAGACCAAATCGGTATTCGGATGGGAGGAGAGTTTTTCCCTGAGCAGCAGCCAGGAGTATTCGGTGGACGTGTCCATGGAGTCGACGATTTCAGCGGAATTTTACGGGGTCGGGTCG
>CAXQQM010000162.1:0-13175 GCA_964226055.1 Robiginitalea sp.
GCCGAAGTAATCCGAACCCCCGTTGGCTACTACCAGGTCGCTCTTTCCGTCTCCGTTGAGGTCCCGGATGACCGCGTAGATGTTTTCCTGCACACTGTCCCGGGTAGCGGGCTGCAGGGTGGAACGGACAAAGGCCGTATCCCGCTGGAGATAGACCCGGGCGGGTTCCCGCTTGGCCCCCCCGAAATAGAGGTCCTCCCTGCCGTCCCCGTCCAGGTCGCCGGTTGCAACGGCCGGCCCGCGATCCGCCAGGCTGTAGGGCAGGAGTTTTTCCCGGTTGAAATCCGTATACCGGTCTTCCCGGTGGGTAAAATCCAACCCCAGGTTCCCGGCTACCCGCCGGAAAAGTGCCGGCTGCCGCCCCTGGTCGGGTTTGGCATCGGGGCGATAGGGCCGTACCTCCTCCGGGCGGACGGTTAGCGTCTGGTCCAGGCCGGGCTGCAACAGGGTCTGAAAGGTGTTGTCCGGCCAGATGATTTGGAGGGAATCCACCCGGGTTCCCGCCGGAAACCCAAAATGGATGACCGGCTCGGAGGAGGCCTGGAACCCCCGGACCGGGAAGAGTTCCCGATACCGGACCGTACCCCCGGAATAGGCCAGCGCCCTGGTCCCGATCCCAAAGGGGTTGGACGCCCCGTACTGCAGCCGCAGTTTCAGGAAGTGGTTGTCGCCCCCACCCCGGTTGACCAGTAAGGTGGCCTCCTGGTTGATATTGCTGACCACCAGGTCCAGGTCGCCGTCATTGTCGAGGTCGGCGTTTGCCGTGGCCCCGGAGAGCGTGGTGTCCCGTCCAATCCAGTCGCCGGACCGGTCGGTGAACCGCAGGTCGCTGCCCCCCTGGAAAATATAGTTGTGGACATTCCCCGAGGGCATCATGTCCAGCGCCTTCTGGTCCACCAACCGCGTGTTGTCCATTTTGCTGCTGATCTGCTCGTTGGAGATAAACCGGACAAAATCCAGGTCGTTCGGTCGCTTGGGGATGCCATTGGAGATAAACAGGTCCTGGTGGCCATCCAGGTCGTAGTCGGCAAACAGGGCGCTCCAACTCCAGTCCGTGGCCGCTACCCCGCTCATCAGGGCGGTTTCCATAAACCGGCCATCCGGTTGGTTCACATAGAGCATGTTCCGCGTAAACTGGTAGTAGTAGCCGAAGTCTTCCGTCCGCAATTGCTGGGTTTGCCATTTATCATCCCCTTCCGAGGACTTCAGGGGGACCTCGTCTTCGGGTAGCATATCGAGGGAAATCAGGTCGGGACGCCCGTCGTTGTTGATATCCGCCACATCGCTCCCCATCGAAAACCGGCTCGTGTGCCCGAAATACGCACGCAGGCTTTCTGTAAATGTGCCATCCCCGTTGTTCAGGTAGAAGTAATCGTCCTCGTGGAAGTCGTTGCCCACATACAGGTCGGGGTACCCGTCCTGGTTGAAATCGGAAACTGCCAGGCCCAGGCCGTAGCCGTTGATCCCGCCGTAGATGCCCGCCGCCTCACTGACCTCGGTAAACCGGCCATTGTCGTTCCGCATCAGTTTGTCGCCCGTATCGTAGTTCCGCTGGTATCGGAGGGAGGCCTTCCCGTAGGAGTCCTGGGTGTGGACGGCGTGATTCAGCAGGTACATGTCCAGGTCGCCGTCCCGGTCGTAATCGAAGAAGGCCGCATTGGAACTGAAGGTGTCAAAATCCAGGCCGTACTCCGATGCCCGTTCGGTAAAGGTGTTGTCCCCGTTGTTGATAAACAATTCGTTGTGGCCCGAGAACCCGTTGATCCCCACAACGGCACAGACATAGATGTCCAGGAGGCCGTCCGCATTCACGTCGGCCATGACCACCCCGGTATTCCAGGTGCTGTTGCCGGCTACCCCGGCCGATTCCGTAATATCCCGGAACTTCATATCCCCTTCATTCAGGTACAGCCGGTTGGGTACCTGGTTCCCGGAGAAGTAGATATCCGGCAGGTCGTCCCCATTGATGTCGCCCACGGCTACGCCCCCGCCATTGTAAAAATAAAGATAGTCCAGGATGTTCAGCTCATTGGATTCCTCCAGCCGGTTCACAAAATCGACCCCCGTATCGGACGCCGGAGGGGCGGCAAACTGCTTCCCCCCGTCCTGGCAGGATGCCAGGATGATGCCGATACATACCACGATGCCCGTACACTTATTCATTGATGGCGAATAATTTGGGTTGGTTTTCATTCAACGCGGCCAACAGGTAGCGCCTGCCTGAGGCATCCCGGAGGGTGCGCAGGTATTTGACCTCCTCCCGCAGGACAAAGCCACTGGTTTCATAGGGTTGCCACTCAAAATCCAGGTCCCCGTTGCCCAGCAGTACATTGCCGTACCCCGCATCGAGGCGGGAGAATTGCGGCTTGAACTCAAAGTTGTTGCCGGCCATGATCAGGTCCAGGTACCCGTCCCCGTTCACGTCCTCGCAACTGATGCCGCAAATGCAGGAAAGCTGTACGCGGGAGGGGAGCGCCTTTATCCGGAACGACCCACCCCCTTCGTTGATGGCGATCACGGATTCCGAAATCCTCGAAGTCTTGACGATGGAACGGTTTACCAGTTCGGGTGGAAAAAGTTCCTGTATGGTCCGCCGCGCATAGACGGAAGCCTTCAAATTTTCCTTTTTCAGGGAAACCACCTGGGCTGTGAGCTCCTTTTTCTGGTGGAGCGGGTAGTCCCCGGATTCCGTAGTCAGGGTTACCACCTGTTCAAGGGTCCCGTTGTTGTCGAAATCGTTCACCCACATCTTCATGGGTTTCCCGGGTTCCGGCTTGTAGTGCAGGTTCGCCCCCTGGTTGCCCAAAACGAGGTCCAGGTCCCCGTCGCCATCCAGGTCGGCTGCGGCCACCGACCCCCACCAACCGTCCAGGCTGTCCAGGGAGGTTGGGATCTTGCTGATCCGGCGACCGTTGTTCCGGTAGATGGCCGGGATGCCCCAGTCCGAAACAGTGACCAAATCATCCTGTCCGTCCTGGTCCATATCGGCCCATACAGCATCGGTTACCATACCGGCATCCTTCAGGTCGTTGCCTACCCGTTCGGTAACGTCCCGGAACTGCCCGGTGCCGTCGTTTTCCAGGAAGAGGTGGTCCGGGTTGACCCCATAGACCCCTACCACGGAGCGGGACCCGATAAAGACGTCTATATCCCCGTCCCCGTCAAAATCCCGGGGTGCCACCACGGACATATTCTTGGTTCGTGTGGGCAATTCGCCGGGGGCGCGGGTAAACCGGCCCGAACCGTCGTTCAGGTAAAGCCTGGGGCGATAGCTGCGGTAACGGTCTGCCTGGTTCCCGCCGGAAGCCACCAGCAGGTCCGGGTCCCCGTCCCCGTCTGCGTCAAAAAAGGCTGCTGCCGTGTCCTCCTGGTCGCTGTCTGCCTCAAAGGACGGGGTGTGCCGCTTGGCCACCCGCCCGTTCCCGCTGTGCAGGTAGAGGGCCCCGGGCTGCCCGGATCCCCCGCCCAGGTAGAAATCGTCATTTCCGTCCCCGTCCACGTCGGCCACGGCCAGGGCCGGGCCTTCCTGGGAGAGCTTGCTGTAGATCAGGCCTTCGTGGTCAAAATCGTTATAGGCATCCTCCCGGTGCGCTTCCACGCGTTCCAGGGGGATTTCGGTCAGGAGGGAAGGTTGGGGGGTGGGTTTCGGCGGCACATAGGTATCCCCGGCTTCCCCATGGTCCAAAACCCATTCCCGATCGGCCTCCAGGCCCTCCAGGAGTTGTGTGCGGTCGTCGGGCCAGATGACCCGCAGGGAATCGATGGTGCGGGCGTCCCCCAGGCCAAGTGCCATGACGTAATCGATACTCGACTGGAAGCCCCGGGACGGGATCAGCTCCTGGACCAGGATGTTCTTGCCGGCATACAGCCGCACAGTGGCCCCGATCCCGAATGGGTTTTTTTCCGGCCCCTTGAATCGCAGCCGGACATAGTGGTGGTCTTTTTGGTTGTCCGCCTCGTTCCGGTAGATAAAGGCCTGCATGTTGACGTTGTTGATCACCAGGTCCAGGTCGCCATCGTTGTCCAGGTCGCCGTAGGCCGCGCCATTGGAGCGGGTGGGTATTTCAAACCCCCAGTCGGCATTCGCATTGTCGAAGGTGATGTCCCCGTTGTTCCGGAAGGCGTAGTTGGGTTGTGGCTTGATGGGCATTTTCTGGATGATCGAATCGATGGATTCCTTCTTCCCGGTCAGGGCCATCTTCTGGATGATCTCATTGGCGAAGAAATCGACGAAATCCAGGTCTGTCAGATCGTGGTTGATGCCGTTGGTGACAAAAATATCCCGCAGCCCGTCATTGTCCATATCGAACAGCAGGCCCGCCCAGCTCCAGTCCGTCGCATCCACCCCGCTGAAGTAGGCCACTTCCGAGAAGGTCCCGTTGCCGTTGTTCAGCTGGAGCGTATTCTGGATATACTGCTGGTAAAAATCCTTGCCGCGTTTCAGGTCGTAGACATTGTATCCTTCGAATTCCATGACGGACTTTACCCGTTCCTCCGGTTCAGGGAGCATGTCCGTGATAAACACGTCCTGGTAGCCGTCATTGTTGATATCGCCGATGTCGATCCCCATAGCCGAAAGGCTCAGGTGGCCCGTCCACTCCTTGATCTGCTCGGAGAAGGTGCCGTCCCGGTTGTTGATGTAGAGGTAGTCCCGCTCGTAGAAATCGTTGGAGACATAGATGTCCGGATACAGGTCCTGGTTGAAATCCGACACCAGCACCCCCAGGCCAAAGCCGATCAGGCTGCCGTAAATCCCGGCTTCTTCGCTGACATCCGTGAAGGTGTCCCCGTCGTTGCGCAACAACATGTCGCCCACCCCGCGGAAAATATGAGGAACGCCTTCCCAGTCTTGGGCCCGCACTTCGCGCTGTTCGGCATAGCCCAGGCTGCTGACGGGGATGTTGCTATTGTTCAGTATATAGGCGTCCAGGTCGCCGTCCTTGTCGTAGTCGAAAAAAGTTGCATGCGTGGAAAACCCGGTTTCCGCCAGGTTGAATTCCGCCGCCCGCTCGGTAAAGGTCAGGTCGCCGTTGTTGATGTAGAGGTCGTTGTCGTGGTTGTTGCCTTCCATGTTCCCGGCGTTGCTCACGTAGATGTCCAACAGGCCATCCGCATTGATATCGGCCATGGTGACACCCGTAGACCAGGGTTTGTCGCCCCCCACGCCGGCCGATTCAGTGATGTCCTCAAACCGGAAATCGCCCTTGTTCAGGAAAAGCCGGTTGCGGACCATGTTTCCGGTGAGGAAGATATCCGTGAGGCCGTCGTTGTTGATATCCCCCAGGGCCACGCCCCCGCCGTTGTAAAAATTTCGGTACTTGAAGATATTGAAGTCCTTTTGGTTTTCCACCTGGTTGACAAATTCGATGCCGGTACTGTCCGGCGGCAGCAGCGTGAACAGGGTAGGGGCTGAGGAAGAATCCGCACTCGGCTCCGGCTCCTTTTCGCCACAGGCCGAAAGGACCAGGGCAAACACAATGGATATTCTGACAGGTATTTTCATAGATAGATTCATCTTTTTTGCATCAGGACCGGGGATGTATTATTCCGTCCAACGATATAGGTTTTTTGACCTTTTATCCGGAGGGTATCCACCTTTCGGGCGGCCCCGGGTAGCGGGAAGGACCCCTCCCGGGACCAGGTAAAACCACCAGTCCCGTCCCCCTTGAGTACCAATCCCGGGAGTGCATCCAGGCGCCCCAGTTGTGTGCTGATCTCAAAAAGGTTGCCCACCAGGAGCAGGTCGGTATTGTGGTCGCCGTCAAAATCGTCCGCGAAAATATCAAAAACCGCTGAGGCCTGGGCAATTTTCGGGAGGGCCCTTGCGGTAAAGTTCGCCTGCCCGTCGTTGACAAATACCACGCTTCGCAACTCCTCCACCTGCCGGGTTCGGGATTTCCCCAGGGCTTCCTCCCCAAACAAGTCCGCCAGGCTGGCCTGCGCAAACCCTTTATAGGTCCGGAATTTCTTGTTTAAAAAGGGCATTTGTTTCCCCAGTTCGTCCCGGGAGGCAAACGGGGTTTCCACCCCGTTGTGGTAATAGGTGACCAGGGGTTCCACCGAGCCGTTGTCGTCAAAGTCGTTGCGGTAAAGCCGCAGGGGTTCCTCCGGGGATGCCCGGAACTTGCTGTTCAGCCCCCAGTTGCCCGCTACCAGGTCCAGGTCTCCATCCCCGTCGGTATCCACGGCCTCCAGGCTATTCCACCAACCCGACGAATGGGCCAGCCCATCGCTTTCCATGCGTTTCCAAATGCCGTCCCGACGGGTAAATACGGTTACCGGGGCCCAGTGTCCGGCCACTGCGAGTTCCTCCCGCCCGTCCCCGTCCAGGTCGGCTACTGCGATACTGCTGACCGCCCCGACTTCCAGGATCTCAGGTATCTGCTCCCGGGTCACATCTGTAAAACGCCCCGTCCCGTCATTTTCCAGGAGGTAATGCCGGGGGGGCTCCCCGTAAGCTCCGGGGGTGGCATCTGCCGTAATCAGGACGTCCAGGTCGCCATCCCCCTCCAGGTCAAAGGCGGCCAGATCCGAGGCATTCAGGGCAATTCCCCCAAAGGCCCCCCGGTCCTTAACGGGCGTCCCATTCCGGTTAAAATAAAGCCGGGGCTGCAGGGGCTCCCCGCTGGTAAATTCATTTCCCCCGCTGGCTACCAGCAGGTCGGGCCAGGTGTCCCCGTCGGCATCAAAAAAGAGGTGGGCGGTATCTTCGCTAAGGGCGTCTTCCCCGAAAAGCGGGTCGAAAGCAGATTCGAACTGCCCGTCTTCCGTTTGCAGGAATAATACGGAAGCCTGTCGTTTCGCCCCCCCAATAAACACATCGTCCCTACCGTCCCGGTTAAAATCGATTGTGGAAACGGCAGGCCCCTGGTTGGAATAGGCAAACGGGATCAACGGTTCCCGGTCAAAATCCAGGGTGGGATTTTCTCTGTGGATAAAGGGGATCAGGCTGTCGGCCCGTTGCCAGGTGCCGGGGTGGCTGGCAGGATCCGTCCCACCGTAATAGTCCCCGACGGCCTCCTTTTGGGCCAGACGGATCGTTTCCCCCGCCTGCAGCCCCTCAATGGTCTGTTGGGCCCCGTCCGGCCAGATGACCAATAGCGAGTCTGCCAGCCCGGCGCCCCCCAGGCCAAAATGAAGTTCCGGGGCAACCGTTGAAAGGTACCCCCGGGTCGGGAAATTTTCCCCAACCTGTATCTGGCTCCCGGTAAAAACGACTACCCTTGCCCCTATCCCCAGGGTGTTGGGGCCCTTCCCGGAAAAGGTGACCCGGAGGGCGGCCCCGCCCACCTGCGTATTCTCGTATACCGCCGCAGGCCGGTCCATATGGTTCACCACCAGGTCCAGGTCGCCATCCCGGTCCAGGTCGGCGTATACAGCGCCGTGGCTGTAGGTGGGCTCCGACTCCAGCCACTGGCCCCCTTTATCCTCAAACCCGAGTTCCCCGGTATTGCGGAAGATATAGTTCGGGACCTTTTTGGCGGGGATTTCCCGGGTGAGGGGCATATCCGCATCGGTCATCCCTGCGTCGATACGCCGCTGGATATCTTCATTGGCGATGAAGTTCATGTAGTCCATGTCGTTGGTGGCCCCCCGGATGCCGTTGCTGATAAACAGGTCTTTGAGCCCGTCGTTGTCGAAATCTGCCAGGAGGGTTCCCCAGGACCATTCCGTACTGGCCATCCCACTGAGAAAGCCGATTTCCGAAAACCGGCCATCCCCGGTATTCAGTTGGAGCGTATTCTGCATATACTGGGGCGCAAATCCATTTTTCAGGTATTGCTGGTAAATCGGGTACCCGTATTCCAGGCCGGAAGTTTTATAGGTAACCAGGTCTTCGGGCAACATGTCCAGGGAAATAATATCCACGTGCCCGTCATTGTTGACGTCGCCTATATCGTTCCCCATACTGAAATGGGTCGTATGGCCGATGGGGGAGGAGGGCTCCGAGATGACTTCCTGGAAACTACCGTCGCCGCGGTTCATGTAGAGGTAATCGTTTTCAAAGAAATCGTTGCCCACATAGATATCCGGGAACCCGTCGTTGTTCAGGTCCCCGAGGCTCAGGCCCAGCCCGTACCCGGCTTTCCCCTGAAAGATGCCCGCTTCCCGGCTTACGTCCACGAAGTTCCCGTCCTCGTTCCGCAGCAGGCGGTCCCCGGCAAGGGCATCAAATCCCTCCCGCTGGGAACCCTTCCCGTACGTCCGGTTGGGGTGTACGGAATGGTTCATCAGGAAAAGGTCCAGGTCGCCATCCCGGTCGTAATCGAAAAATGCTGCCTGGGTGGCGAGCCCGGAGAAATCCAGCCCGTATTCGGCTGCGCGCTCTGCGAATTGCGGAATGCCTTCCTCCGAAAGGCCCTGTTGCACATACAGGAGGTTCCTCCCGCGGAGCGCCCGGTAACCGGATGCCTGGCAGACATAGATGTCCAGCAGGCCATCGCCGTTAATATCCACATGAGTAACACCCGTGGTCCAGCCGCCTGCGTTTTCGATACCGGCTTCCCGGGTTACCTCCCGGAATTTCAGATTCCCCATATTCAGGTATAAGGCGTCGGGCGCCTGGTTTGCGGCAAAATACAGGTCGGGGAGGTCGTCCCCGTTAAAATCCGCAACAGCGAGCCCGGCCCCATTGTAATAGTACAGGTAATTCAGGATGTTCAGGTCGGGGGATTCCCGTAGCGTGTTGGAAAAGGAAATACCGGATTCCGTCGGCACAAGTTCCCGGAACAGGTAGGAAGGGGCCTCCTGGCATCCGGCCAGAGCGAAAAGTGTAAAAATTACGCCACAAATCTTTTTCATAACCATCGGGGGGACAGCTGGCTAAATTACGGATTACCTCCCGAAAGGCCCAGAAACAAAGGGGTTTACCTACAGATATTAACCTTCTTTTAGTCCTATTAATCTATCGTTAATACTTGGATGGAGGTATAAAAAAAGGACCGCCTGTTCGGGCGGTCCTTATTGGATATTAAATCAGTTCCCTTAGTATCCGGGATTCTGTTGCAGGTTCGGGTTTGCCAGCAATTGCGGCAGCGGGATCGGGAAAAGCCGGCGAGTGGGGTTGTTGGCCTCGTCGCTGCTTTTGAATTCCCACTGGCGCCCGTACTGGCCAAAACGGATCATGTCGTTCCGTCTCCAGCCTTCCACGTAGAGCTCACGCCCTCTTTCGTCCAGCAGGTCGCTTTCTGTGACGCTACCCAGCGGTGTAGCCCCGCGCAGTACGCGCAAGTCGTTGACCATGGCAGTCGGGTCGCCTCCGGTACGCATCATGGCTTCCGCCTTCATCAGGTAGGCATCTGCATATCGCATAACCAGGACGTGCGGCTCAAAGCCACCGCCGAACCTCGGGTTGTATTTCATCACCCGGATACCGGTTTTCTCGTCGTTGTTGATCAGGCTGGGCGAACCGTTGCCATCTACAAACTCCCGGGTAAAGACCAGCGGGCCACCCTGGCGGTCTTCCAGCTGATCCCCGTTCAGGGCATATTGCTGTCCAACCAGGAAGCCGTTACCCACGTTGGAGCCGTCTTCACGTCCGTTGTTGTCTGAAGTTCCCGGCGCACCTGTAAATGGGACACCAATATTGGGAACCCCTCCGCGGCGTTCTTCCTGACCGTCGATCTGGGCGCTCTCCAGGTCGGACTCGTACCGGTTCTGGTTCGGGTCACCCTCAAAGAGGTCGTAGAATTCGGCCAGCGTACTGAAACCGTTCCATCCGCCTCCCCCGAGGCCGGTGGAGTTGTAGTGCAGGCCGTTGAAGATCCGGTTCCCGGTATTCCCGGAGGTAATGTACCAGATCGTTTCGGTATCGGCTGAGGATTCAAAGATTTCAAAATAACCTGACTGGAGTGCGAAACCGTCGGCTTCAATGGCGTCCACCAGGTTGATCACTTCCTGCATATCGGCTGCGGCAGGAGTACCACCGCCGCCGGTCAGCTGGTTTTCGTAGATGTGCCGGTTAAGGAGCACCTTGGCCTTTAAAAGGCGTGCAGCTGCCTTGGAAGCCCGGTCTAAATCCTCGGACTGAGCAGCCGTGGCCGGCAGGCCGGCAATAGCTGCATCCAGGTCGGAGAGGATGAAGTTAACAGCCTCTGCCCCGGTAAGTACCGTAGGCACTTCCGAAGAAGAGAGTTGCGTATCCCGGAAGGGCACCTGGCCGTACAGGTCCAGGATCAGGTACATGGACCACGCCCGCAGGAATTGCGCCTGCGCGGCTACGTCTGCCGGTGCGCCCGTCCGCTCATCCAGGATCTGGGAAGCGAGCAGCTGGTTGGCATTCCACTGGTCGAAGGGGGTAATGATGTCTGTTTCTTCCAGGCCCCATTCGTGCTGGTGGAGTTTCCGCCAGCGACCGTTGTCCCCCCAGTCGGCACCCCGGGTCGGGATGAGTTGTTCGTCGGTGGTGACCACGTTCAGGGCATAGGTGTTAGCCTGGTCGCCGAGTTGGCCGCCAACCTGGTTATAGAGCTGATCCAGGGCCGAGGCCGGGTCTTGCAACCCCTGGAATCCCTCGCTGATGAAGGAGTCCGTTTCCTCAATCTCCAGATCTGTACAGGAACTGAGCCCTACAACAGCTAAAAGAGTGAATGTTAGATATTTAAGATGATATCTTTTCATGATATACAATTTTTTTATTTAAAACGAGGCGTTAATGCCAAAGGTTACTGTAAGCGGGTTCGGGAACGCAGCCCAGTCAATACCCCGTACGGGGATTCCGGAGCCGAGTGTACCTGTACCAACGGTGACCTCCGGGTCGATACCGCTGTAATCCGTCCAGAGAGCCAGGTTCTGGCCTGTGAGCGAAAAGCGCATCGTATCAAAAAACCCTTCACCACTCAGAGGCACATTGTAGCCAATGGTTGCGTTCTGGAACCGGACAAAATCGCCTTTTTCCAGGAAGCGGGTAGATACGGCCGTTGAAGCCCCTCCATTTTCACCGCTTGCAACTACGTTCTGGGTTACATTCCGTGCGGTTACCAACTGGCCGGCGTTAAAGAACGAGTTGGCCGTGTTGTTGTAAACCGAGAATCCGAATTGTCCGGCAAAGAAGGCGCTGAAGTCCCAGTTGCGATATCCGGCATTCAGGCTCAGACCCGTGGTGATATCCGGCAGGCCGTCCTCACCGACAAAAGATTTGTCGGCATCCGGATCGCCGACACCGTTGCCGTCAATGTCCACATACTGCGGGTTGCCATCGGAATCAAACCCGGTGAACTCCGCCATGTAGAAGGAGAAGAGTGACACCCCGGATTCGAAACGCTGGGCAAAGGCCCCGGACAGGCCCGGACCGTTGATTTCTCCTGTATTGATCGCCCCGGCAAATTCCTGGATTTCGTTTTCGTTGTACGCGATATTAAACGACGTACTGAAATTGAAATCCTCGGACTGTGCAAAGTCGTAGGAGATGGCGAATTCAATACCCTGGTTGACGATTTCCGCATCCACGTTACCAAATTGGAAGGGCTGTGTGGAAGGAGCCGCCGGCGGAGTCTGCAGCAGCAGGTCGCGCGTGGTGCTCTGGTACACATCGATACTACCATTCAGGCGGTCGTTGTTGAAGCCAAAGTCGAGTCCGATGTTGTAGTTCAGCGTGGATTCCCATTTCAGGTCGGGCACATCCGTGGCGACGATGGACAGACCATTCTGGTTGACCGAGGCGTCGTTGTTGATGCCGAGCCCGGCAAACCGCTGACGAGCCACGAAGTTTCCGTAGCCCAGGCCGTCCTGGTTACCGGTGATACCGGCACTGAGCCGCAGCTTCAGTGTGGAGATGCTCTCCCCGATAAAGTCCTCTTCGCCCATTTGCCAGGCAAAGGCCCCTGACGGGAAATACCCGTACTGGTTTTCCGGTCCGAAGCGGGAAGATCCGTCTGCCCGCATGGTTCCTGTGAACAGGTATTTGCCGGCAATGCTGTAATTGACCCGCCCGAAGAAGGACTGCAGTTCGTCCGTGTTGTCAAATATATCCGCGGTGATGGCCTGGACGCGCTTGTTAAAACCGCCGTCCACAACCTCTCCGGAAACTACGGTCGGAAACAGGCGGTTGACCACCAGGTTCCCCGTATTGGTGCCGTAGTAGAATTGCTGGAAGGAGCCGTCGATTACCGACTGGGCCGCATTCACAGTTGCCCGCAGATCTTCACCCATACCATTCAGGTCAGTGGTGCCAAAGCCCCTACCTGCCGAATTGCGACCCTGGGTGCGGAAATCCTGGTAGGCGTAACCCACCAGTGCATCCAGGTTGGAATTGTCGAACTGCTTTGTATAGTTCAGCGTGGCTTCCAGGGTTTTGTTGTCCCGGTCCAGTGTGTTGTAGGTCCCGAATCCGATTCCTTCAATACCCGTAAAGTTCTGCAAGTTCGCATTCAGGGTAGAGGTATTTTCACTGTTTGACGTATCGTAACCCAGGTTCACCTTACCGGAGAGCTCCGGGGTAAACTTGTATTCCAGCGACCCGTTCACCAGGAGCCGGTTGGTATTTGTAATGTTCTGGGTAGAGGCCAGGTAGTTTGCCGGCTGGGTTTGTCCGCCACCGTCGTCAAACGCCGGGCTGGACCCCCAGGTCGGGTTGGCCGAATAGGCCGAGCCAAGGATATCTCCCCGGAAACCGGCACCTGCCGCCAGGGGCGGCTGCTCGCGGTTGACGCGGGAAATCGAGGCCTGGATCCCCAGGATCAGTTTGTCATCCAAAAACCGGTGGTTCAGGTTGAGCCTTCCGGTAATCCGTTCAAATTCGGATTTTTCAACTACCCCGAATTGTTTCTGGTATCCAAATGTAGCCCGGACATTCCCCGAACCGTAGTTCTGGGAGTAGGCCAGGTTGTGGTTGGAAGAAGCAGCCGTACGCATAACGACGTCCTGCCAGTTGGTATCGTTGCCAAAATCCACCAGGTTCCGGTTACCGCCGTAGAGCTCAACCGCGTCCAGGAATTCCTCCCGGTTCAGCAGGTCAAACTGACGTACCGGAGTGGAAACACTCAGGTTGGAACTCCATTCGAACTTCCCGCCAGCCGCTGCACGGCCGCTTTTGGTGGTGATGATGACCACCCCGTTGGCTCCCCGCGACCCGTAGATGGCGGTTGCCGAAGCGTCCTTCAGGATGCTGATGCTTTCGATGTCGTTCGGGTTGAGGAAGTTGAGTGGGTTCCCCACGTCGCTTCCACCGTTCCCCG
>CAXQQM010000163.1:0-3423 GCA_964226055.1 Robiginitalea sp.
CGCGAAGTCATTGAAAAAGCCGGGGACCAGGGGGTGCGCACCAATATCTACCTGGAGGACTGGAGCAATGGTATGCGAAACTCCAGGGAGTACGTATTTGACTTCCTCGATTTTCTCGACAGCCAGCCCATCGACCGGATCATGCTTCCGGATACCCTGGGGGTACTCACCCCTTCGGAAACGCGGGAATTCCTGGAGGAAATCATCGCCAGGTACCCCAACCGGCACATCGATTTCCACGGACACAACGATTACGACCTGAGCGTGGCCAACGTCATGGAGGCTGTCAGCGCCGGGGTCCACGGGTTGCACCTGACTGTCAACGGCATGGGGGAACGCGCCGGGAACGCGCCGCTTGCAAGTGTGGTAGCCGTCCTGAACGACTTCATGCCCGAGGTTGCCATCGGGGTGAGCGAAACCTCCCTGTTCAAGGTGAGCAAGCTCGTTTCTGCCTTTACGGGGATTGGCATCCCTGCCAACAAGCCCATTGTCGGGGACAATGTCTTCACCCAAACGGCCGGCATCCACGCAGACGGGGACAATAAAAAGAACCTGTACTTCAACGACCTGATGCCCGAACGGTTCGGGAGGAAGCGTAAATACGCCCTGGGGAAAACCTCCGGCAAGGCAAACATCCAGAAGAACCTGCAGGAGCTCGGCCTGACGCTGAATGACGAAGAACTCAAAAAGGTAACTGCACGCATCATTGAACTGGGTGACAAAAAGGAAAAGGTGACGCGGGAAGACCTGCCCTACATCATTTCGGATGTGCTGGGCAGCGGGTCGCACCAGCAGCGGGTTTTTATCCGCTCCTATGTGCTCACCCATGCCAAGGGCCTGCAACCGTCTACCACGGTCTCCCTGGAAATCGAGGGGGAGAACTACGAAGCGCACGCCCAGGGGGACGGCCAGTTCGACGCCTTTATGAACGCACTCCGGAAAGTCTACCGTTCCCTGAAAAAACCGCTGCCGACACTCGTGGATTACGCGGTGCGGATCCCGCCGGGATCCAATTCGGACGCCCTCTGTGAAACGGTCATTTCCTGGCGGCATGACGACCGGGAGTTTACAACCCGGGGGCTGGATTCCGACCAAACCGTCTCTGCCATCAAGGCAACTGAAAAAATGCTGAATATCGGCTGATTCCACGTTTGGGCAGTCCGGCCCTGAAAATTCTCCCTGAACAAAATAGTTTACCTGCCGCGCCGATGCCTCCAGCGCGTATAGGAATAGATCGCCAGTGCAATCAACGCCCCCAGGGCAGCGAGCACGGCCCCTACCCGACCTGCAGCAATCACTCCGTAACCAAAGGCGATGGGCAGTCCGGCCAGATAGGCCCCAAGGGCATTGGCGATATTAAAGGCGCTCTGGTTCATGGCCGAGGCCAGCATCTCCGACCCGTAGGAGGCCTGGATGATCGCGATCTGGATAGGGGCCGCCAGCGTAAAGGTGACCAGCCCGACGACAAAGCACATGATCAGCACCCAGACGGGAAAAGGTGCCAGGAAGGAATTCAAAACGAGCATCAGGGACATCCCGGACATACCGGCGAAGATTGCCCGAAGGGCGCCGAGCCGTTCCTCCATTCGCGCCCCGATAAAATTACCCGCCACCATGCCAGTCCCGGCAAGGACCATCGCATAGCTCACCGTAGTCTCGGAATGTCCCGAGACATCCAGCAGCAAGGGGGCGATATAGCTGTACCACGCAAAGAACCCCCCGGTACCGATGGCGGTCAGGGCCAGCAGGGCCCAGAGTTTCCCGTTCTTCATGGGGGACACGGGCAGTTCGTCTTTTTCCCGGGGAACCTCCAGGGAAGGCATCCAGTTGTAGAGGCTCACCACGGTCAGTACCCCCACGACCCCTACCAACAGGAAGGAGAGACTCCAGTGGAAGGAGTTGCCGATAAACGTGCCAAGGGGCACCCCGACGACATTTGCGATTGTGAACCCGGCAAACATTTTGGCGATGGCCTGGGCGCCTTTTCCCTCAGGGGCAAGCCGTGCCGCAATCACTGCCCCAATCCCAAAAAATGCCCCGTGCGGCAGTCCGGAGAGGAACCGCACCAGCATCATCTGCCAATAGCCCTCGGCAAATGCGGATAGCGTATTGAAAGCGGTGAACCAGAGCATCAGGACCACCAGGGAGCGGCGCGAGGGCCAGCGGGAAACCAGGCCCGTCAATAGCGGGGCTCCCAGGACGACGCCCAGGGCATAGGCAGAAATAAAGTGTCCTGCTTGGGGGATGGTCACCTCCAGGGAACGGGCCACCTCGGGGAGTATCCCCATGATGACGAACTCCGTCAGTGCAATACCGAAAGCCCCCATGGCGAGGGCGATATACGCCTTGGTATGTTTCCCGGCGGCTATGGCTATAAGATATAATCGGTGCTGACAAAGTTTGAGGCCTTGGTGTCCAGCAATTGCTCCACGGTCTCGACATTGATCGGGTTATCCTTGAAGGCGACAAAAGTCCGGATGGAAAAGGACCGAAGGGCGTCGTGGACGCTGAGCGTGGACTGGGCGGAATCCTTCCGGCCCGTAAACGGGTACACGTCCGGGCCCCGCTGGCAGGAACTGTTCAGGTTGACCCTGCAAACCAGGTTCACCAACGTATCGATCAGGGGCGCCAGCGTATACACGTCCTTGCCGAAGAGGCTCACCTGCTGCCCGTAATTGCTTTCTGCCATATCGTCCAGGGGCTCTTCGATTTCCCGGAAGGAGAGTACCGGGATCACGGGGCCGAATTGTTCTTCCTGATACACCCGCATGTCCCGGGTTACCGGGTAGAGCACCGCGGGCCATATGTAGTTTTCCGTCCGTTCCCCTCCCTTTTTGTTGAGGATCCGGGCACCTTTTTCCAGGGCGTCGTCAATCAGTTCCTGGATATAATCCGGTTTCCCCGGCTCCGGCAAAGGGGTTAGCTTTACCCCGGGGTCCCAGGGGTTCCCGAAAGGTAAGGCATCCACCGCCGTAGCGAACCGCTCGAGGAATTCCTCCCGGATGTCTTCGTGCACGTAAACCACCTTGAGGGCGGTGCACCGCTGCCCGTTGAAAGAGAGCGTCCCGGCAAGGCATTCCTGGATGCTCAAATCCAGGTCGGCATCCGGCAGGACAATGGCCGGGTTCTTGGCTTCCAGGCCTAGGACCAGCCGAAGCCGGTTGCTCTTGGGGTGCTGCTCCTGCAGCGCATTGGCCGATTTACTGTTTCCTATCAGGGCGAGTACGTCTACCTTCCCGGTCTGCATGATCGGGGCGGCCACCGCCCGTCCCCGGCCGAAGAGGATATTAACCACTCCCCGGGGGAAACTGTTCTGGAATGCTTCCAGCAGGGGCGTAATCAAAAGCACCCCGTGCTTCGCGGGTTTGAAAATAGTTGTGTTCCCCATGATGATGGCGGGGATCAGCAATGCAAAGGTTTCGT
>CAXQQM010000164.1:0-6286 GCA_964226055.1 Robiginitalea sp.
CCAAAAGCGCCCCATGGTTCTGGCCGATTGGGATGGGGAGTCCGAGGTCGTTGCAAGTACCCTGGACAGCCTGATGCACTATGCCCGCTTTTTAAATACCGGTTCCCTGGCCATCGACGCCCGAAGCGGGGCCGTATTGAGCTGGGTCGGGGGGGTTGACTTCAAATATTTCAAATACGACCATATCGCCCCAAGCCGCAGGCAGGTGGGATCCACCTTTAAGCCGGTAGTCTATACGGCGGCCCTGGAATCCGGGATCGACCCCTGTCAGCACTTCTCGGCCCGGGAGGTCCGCTATGAAAACCTGGAAGACTGGACGCCATCCAATTCAGGGGACAAGGACGAAGCCTATCTGAATTATTCCATGCAGGCGGCATTACAAAATTCGGTAAATACCGTCGCGGTAAAAGTCCTGGAGCAAACCGGGATTCCCGAAGTGGTCGCCCAGGCCCGGAAGATGGGAATCGAAGCCCCCCTACCCGAGAAACCTTCGTTGGCTTTGGGCACGGGTTCCATTGGCATCCCTGAATTGGCCGGGGCATATGCGAGTTTTGTGAACCGGGCCCGGCCGGTTACCCCCTACCTGGTTGAGCGGATCACGGACCGGGAGGGAAATGAGCTCTACCGCCACAAACCGGAGAATGACCTGCAGCCGGCCTACTCGGAGCGAACCCGGCAGCTGATGCTGGAAATGCTCCAGGCAGTCGTGGATGGTGGCACGGCTTCAAGGATTCGCGGCACCTATGGCCTCCGCGGGGATATTGCGGGGAAAACAGGGACCACACAAAACAACAAGGATGCCTGGTTTGCAGCCATTACCCCACGTCTGGTCCACGTGAGTTGGGTGGGGCTGGAGACTCATGAAATCGGATTTCCCAATACGCAGATCGGGCAGGGTGCCAATGCGGCCCTTCCCCTGTTTGCGAAATGGTATGGGGAGCTTGCCCGCGACCCGGCTTTGCGCGAGTGGACCACCCAGCGTTTTCCCCAACCCTCCGAAGAGGTAATCGGTTTACTGGATTGCGAACCGGTCAAACGCGACGGGTTCTTCAAACGCCTATTCACCAACCCCGACAAGGCCAAAACCCGGAAATTCAAGGATGGTTCCGGCGATTGAGTACCTCCTTGGGCCCACTGCACTAACCCACCAAGGGGGCGTCCGGGATTCCTTAAGGAAAATATAATATAGTGTTAATGCGACACCATATCCCTGCAATACTTTTTAAATTAGTCCGCAACTGACCGATAACTGACAACCATGCGATTACTTTGCCTGTTGGCAAGCCTCTTTTCTTTTTTGGGAGCTATTTCACAGGACCAAACCCAAAAATCATTTACAGTAAAATACATCACGGAAGTAATCGTCCCGGACGGGATTCTGGACGAACCCGTTTGGGATGAAGCAGAAAGTGCGGCCAATTTTTGGGAATATTTCCCTGTAGACAGCATCCAGGCGCGAAAACAATCCGAGATTAAGATGCTGTATGACGAAACAAACCTCTATATAGGCATTACCGTATACACTGAAGGAAAGAATTACGCCATCCAATCGCTTAAAAGGGATTTTCGTGCCGGCAATTCCGACAATATCACCCTCCTTTTCGACACCTTCAACGATGGGAACAATGCGTTCCTTTTTGGTACAAACCCCTACGGTGTCCGGAGGGAAGGCCTCGTATCTGGCGGGGGCCTTGACCTGAGCGGTTTTACCATTTCCTGGGATGTGAAGTGGCGGGGTGAATCACGGATCTATGAGGATTACTATACCTCGGAACTGGTCATCCCCCTGACGTCCTTTAAATTCCGGGAGGGCGAAAACCGATGGCGGTTTAACAGCTACCGATTTGATACCCAATCCAATGAGAGCAGCACCTGGGTCCGGATCCCCCAGAACCAGAACATCTTCGGGTTGACTTTTATGGGGGATATGATTTTCGAAAAACCGCTGGGTCGCTCCCGCACGCCCATGGCCCTGATCCCCTACGTGAATACGAGTTGGGCGAATGACAGGGAGAACAATTTTCAGGATACTTCCTTTAAGGTAGGCGGGGACGCCAAGGTATCCGTAGGGAACAGTATGAACCTGGATATAACCTTAAACCCGGACTTTTCCCAGGTGGAAGTGGATGACCAGGTGACGAACCTGACGCGTTTTGAAGTTTCCCTGCCGGAAAAGCGCCAGTTTTTTATCGACAACAACGACCTTTTTGCCAGTTTCGGGGATTCCCGGGATGCGAACCCCTTCTTCTCCCGCCGTATCGGGATTGCCCAGGACACCGCTGGCAATACAATAGAGAATTCCATCATTGCCGGGGCGCGGCTCAGCGGGAAACTGACCAACGACCTGCGCCTGGGCTTCTTCAGCATCCAAACCGAGGAAGATACCGGCAACGAGATTGCAGGCAACAACAACAGCATGCTGGCCCTGCAGCACCTGGTTTTTTCACGATCCAATATCGGGATGTTCTTTATCAACCGGCAGAGTACTGGAAACCCGGATTTCCTCGCTGAAGAAAATCGCTACAACCGGGTGGCCGGTATTGATTACAACCTGATTTCCGCCGACAACGTTTGGAGCGGCCAGTATTACCTGCATAAATCCTTCAGCCCGGGGGTTGAGGACAGGGATTGGTCGGCCGGGGCAAGTATGCGTTATAATTCCCGGAATTACAGCGGATCTACCAAATGGGTGTACATAGGCGAAAACTTCGATTCCGACCTGGGTTTTGTGCGCCGTACGGACATCGTCAAGGGGTTGGCCAGTTTTAACCGGGCCTTCTGGCCGGAGGACAGTTTTATCAACACCCACAGTTTTGAAGTGACGCCGGTCTTTATCTGGCGCCCTACCCAGGACTACCAGAATACGGACTACAGCATCTTCTCCCAGTGGGAAGCCCGGTTCCAAAACCGGGAACGGCTGCAGCTCCAATGGTCCAACCGCTATACCTACCTGTTCGACTCCTTTGACCCGACAGGTTCCGAAGACGGACTGGAACTACCGGCGGATACCGAGTACCACTACAACAGTTTCCAGGTGGAATTCCAATCGGACGCCCGCCGGATCCTGGCCTACGGGGTGGAAACCACTGTCGGCGACTTTTACAATGGGGAGCGCTTTTCCGTGGAAGGAAACCTGGCGCTGCGCATCCAGCCCAAGGCATTTATTTCCATGCAGTTGAATTACGACAAAATCACCCTGCCCGACCCCTACCCCAGTGCGGATATCTGGCTGATTGCCCCGCGGTTTGAACTGACTTTTTCCAAGTCCCTGTTCCTATCCACCTTGGTGCAATACAGCAACCAGCGCGATAATTTCGGCGTAAATGCCCGGCTACAATGGCGCTTTGCGCCCCTTTCCGACCTGTTCCTGGTATACACGGACAACTATTATGTAGACCGGTTCAGCCCCCGGTTCCGGTCGGTCAACCTGAAGTTTACCTACTGGCTGAACATCTGAGGACGTGCTCTGCGCAAATTCGAGTATCTTTTCTGCCAAACCGAAATTACCGACCATGGAGGAACCCCTGATTACTGACGACACCATCGTTTTTGGGCTGCTGGCACTTTGCCTCGGCTTCGTATTCTACACCTCCGGACGCCAACAGGGTTTCTGGAGGAAGTTTTACAATTTTATCCCCGGGATCCTGTTGTGCTACCTGCTCCCGGCTGTCCTGTCCAGCCTGGGGA
Organism: Robiginitalea sp.; assembly: GCA_964226055.1. GTDB lineage: Bacteria > Bacteroidota > Bacteroidia > Flavobacteriales > Flavobacteriaceae > Robiginitalea. The sequence continues at coordinate 3,688 of CAXQQM010000164.1, forward strand.
TCATCTCCGCCGACCATTCCCGCCTGTATTTTATGGCGAGCCGGTACCTCTTGCCGGCGGCCCTGGTCCTGATGACCCTCAGTATCGACCTGAAGGCAATTCGCAACCTGGGGCCCAAAGCGTTGATTATGTTCCTGACCGGTACATTTGGGATTGTCATCGGCGGCCCCCTGGCCATCCTGATCGTCTCTGCCGTTTCGCCTGAAACGGTTGGAGGCGCAGGGTTTGATGCGGTCTGGCGGGGCCTGGCTACCATAGCGGGTAGCTGGATCGGGGGCGGGGCCAACCAGGCAGCCATGCTCGAGATCTTCCAGTTCAACCCGGACCGGTTTGGGGAAATGGTGCTGGTGGACATTCTGGGTGCCAACCTTTGGATGGCCATCCTCCTCCTGGGGGTTGGGAAAAACCGGAGGATCGACCGTTGGCTCCGGGCGGATGCCTCCTCCATCGAGACCCTGAAAGTCAAAGTCACCGAATTTGCCGAACGCATCACCCGCGTACCCAGCCTGAACGACTATATGATCCTCTTGTTCCTGGCATTTACTGCCGTAGGTGTCGCCCACTGGGCAGGGGGCTTTGTGAGCCAGGCCCTGAGCGACAGCTGGGAATGGGTCAGCGACCCCAAGAGTTTCCTCTCTTTCCTGGGCGGGGAATTTTTCTGGATGATCGTCCTGGCTACCGTCATCGGGATTGCACTGTCCTTTACGCCTGCCAAAAACTACGAAGGTGCCGGAGCCAGCAAGATCGGCGGTGTTTTCATCTATATCCTCGTAGCGACTATCGGGATGCAGATGGACCTGAGCCGCATCCTGGAGAATCCCGGGTTGCTGTTACTGGGCCTCATCTGGATCGGCTTCCACGCCGGCCTGCTAATCCTGGTAGCCAAATTGATCAAGGCGCCTTTCTTTTTTCTGGCGGTTGGCAGCCAGGCCAATGTGGGCGGTGCCGCTTCCGCACCGGTGGTCGCTGCCGAATTCCACCCCTCCCTGAGTTCGGTTGGGGTGCTGCTCGCCGTTCTCGGATATGTAGTCGGGACCGGCGGCGCCCTGCTTTGCGCCTACCTGATGGAGGTGGTTGCACCGGTAACCGGGTAAATTGCGACAGGGAACGGTCTATCGGCTATTTTCGGGTCATCCTATTGTGGCGCCTGGTTATTGTCCACCCCTTCCAAAACCCTTCGGGGTTTGTAAAAAAAATGGCATATTTGCCCCGCTAATCTTCAAGGATGAAAAAATTGGTTTTGGCAGCGCTTATCGCTGTTGTACTCGCCGGCTGCGGCACCGATGATACTACCGGAAACCTCACGGTAGAAGGAAATGTACGGGGCTTGAAAAAAGGCGTGCTTTACCTGCAGCAGGTTGCGGATACCTCCCTGGTTACCCTGGACTCGGTGCTGGTGAAAGGCGATGGGGAATTCCGACTGACCAGCCCGGTGGACGGTGCCGATATTTTCTACCTCTATCTGGATAAGGCGGACAACAACCAGCTCAACGACCGCATCGTATTTTTTGCAGAGCCGGGAACGATCCGGATCGATACGGAGTGGGATGCATTTGAGTCGGAAGCCGCAATCAGTGGTTCGGCTGCCAATGAGAAGTTTGCCGAATACCGAAAAATCCAGTCGCGGTACCATGTACAGCAGCTTGAACTCGCTAGGGCCATGGGCGAGTTGCAACAGCCCGGAGATAGTGCGGCCCTGGATTCCCTGGACCGGGTGGGACAGCGGCTTACACTACGCTCCTACCTCTACGCCCTGAACTTTGCCCTGAACAACACGGATTCCCACCTGGCCCCATTTGTGGCCATCACGGAGGTGTCCGACGCCAATCCGAAATACCTGGATTCCATCTACCAGGCCCTTAGCCCGGAGGTGGCGGAGTCCAAGTACGGTAAACGGTTAAAGGAATTGCTCAGCGAGCAGGGTCCCCGGGAGGAAAACCCGGAATAATCAGGCTAGCTGGTTGACCCGATCGACCAGTTCGGAAGCTTCCTTCTCAAGGGTTTGACGCACCTCTTTCAAATGTTTTTTCCGGTTTTCAACATCCTTGTTGTTGACCTCCGAAATGAGCGAGTCAAATGTTTCTATCGCCTTGTCGATAATCTCGGAGCCTTCTTTGGACCCCTCTTTGTTACTGGAGCGCTCAGCGATGTAAACGGCTTCTATAATGCCGCCCAGCACGCTGTTGATATCTTTCTTTAGGTCCCTTATAGTAGCCATGATGGTAAGTTTCTTTCAAAAATACAATTTCCCCGCATACCCGCAGGAGACTTTTTCAGGCAGTCACCTGCAATAATTCGCACCCGCTGGTCTTTAACCGGGCGTGGCGAGCAGCTGCCGGCAGCATCAGCGTCTCCCCGGTACGGAATTCTTCGGCTACGCCACCTGCAACCAGGGTGGCCGTGCCCGACAGGCACATAAAAACCGTAAATGATTCCCCGTCGAATTGCAGCTCCCTGTCCTGGTTGAGTTTCAGGTAGTCCGTATTAAAATAAGGGCTTCGGGCCACGGCGTTTGCCCTATTCGGCTGTGTGGGGTAATCAAGCACAAAATCGTCACGTCGCGTGTAGTCGATGGCATCGAGGGCGAGGTCCGTGTGGA
>CAXQQM010000165.1:0-10467 GCA_964226055.1 Robiginitalea sp.
CCCGTATCCGGATACTTTTCCAGGGTGTGCAGGACAATCCGCGTGAACCCCTTGCTCAGGGGCCGTACCTGCCGCTTTAGGTTGTGGTTGGCCTCCGGGAACAAAAGCAAATCCCCGTTTGCCGCCAACAAATCGGCGCAGCGCTCAAAGATTTCCTCGTTCCTGTGGAGCGTGTCACGGCCGTCCCGCAGCCGGTATATGGGGATCATCCGGAGCATATCGAAGAACCATTCCAACAGCTCCCCTCGAAATACATCGGAACGGGTGAGGAAATACGGGCGGCGGCCCCGGATATACGCGGCGATCAGCAGCGGGTCCAGCAGGGCGTTTTGGTGGTTGGGGAGGAAGACAACCGGCCGGTCGCGGGGAACCCGTTCCATCCCTATCATCCGCACCTCCCGGTAATAGCAGAAAAAACCCGCCCGGATCAGCGGTTTCAGGATGGAATAGAGTAGTTGCTTCAAGCGGTACGTTGTTTTTTAAGCGGGTTCCTGCCCCAATAGCCGGCGAGCAACAGGCCGGAAACCAGGTGCCAGATGCCCCAGCACGCAGCCACCAGGGCCATGCCACCCATCCCCCCAAAAAACGTAAAAATTAGCAAGAGGCCCAAACCGGAATTTTGAATGCCGGTTTCCAGGGTCAGGGTACGGATGTCTGCACGTCGCAGGCCGAGCGCCTTCCCCGTGAGGAAACCCGTGGCCAGGGCGAGCAGGTTGTGCAGCAGGACCATCCCGAAAACCAGGCCCAGGGCCTGGGCCAGCACCGTCCGGTCTTTCCAGACGGCTATTCCCACCAGGACGATGAAAAAGAGCAGGGAGCCCCCACGGAAATACCGGGCCAGGGATCGGGCCAGGCCCGGTCGGAAGCGTCGGAGCCCCATACCCGCCAGGAGAGGCAGCGCCAGGAGGAAGCCCACGAGCTGAACCATTTCCATCGGGTTGATATGCACTTGCTGCAGAATCTGGCTGGCCGGCGCATACTGACCGCCCCAGAAAGCGAGGTTCAATGGGGTCATGACCACAGCGACCAGGGTGGCAATGGCCGTGAGGCTCACGGAAAGCTCCGTATTCCCCCGGGCCATGTGGGTCATAAAGTTGGAAACATTGCCGCCCGGGCAGGCAGCTACCAGGATCATCCCCAGGGCAAAACTCGGCTGCGGCTGCAACCAAATCACGAGGAGGAAGGTCAGGAGTGGCAGGAGGAAAAACTGGCAGGCGACCCCGCCATACAGGGCACGGGGGGATTTGAAGAGCGACCGGAACCCGGCCACGCGGATATCCAGGGCAATCCCGAACATCACCAACGCCAGGGCGCAATTCAATGCAAACAGGCTGTCGCTGTCAAAGGCGACCCGGAGCTGATCGAACTGGACTTCCATCGATCGGTCTCAGCGGGCGATGTGTAATTTTTTCACAATATCCCTGGGGATGTTGCCGGTATACGCCCCATAGGCGTCCACCAGTATCCCTTTGTGTCCGTCCGTGGTTTCGATGGCATAGAGGATGGTGTTATCCCCAGGATTGGTCATTCCCTCAAAGCGGTAAAACTGGGTCACTTCCAGTTCGGATGCGGGATACACGCAGGATTTGCGTTTGTTTTCCAACCCGGTATCGCAGTAGTTCAGATTTTCCGTGTAACCCTGGCTTTGGAGGGCCTCGATGGCCTCCGAAAGCGTATCATATGCCTTTTTATCCTCCACTGATTGAGCGTTTTTGGTTTGAATATCCCGGGCCCTGCCCGAATCAAGAAGATAGGGAGAGTTCCGAGAAAAAACAAGTTATTTAATACCTTTAAAGATCCAGAAAAAAAGCAATTATGGCACGAACTCCCAGCAATATGCTGCCCCTTGGCACCCGGGCACCCGAATTCGAACTCCCCGATACCGTATCGGGACAGGTGGTGGACCTGAAATCCCTGCAGGGGGAAAAAGGGACCCTGGTGATGTTTATCTGCAATCACTGCCCGTTTGTTAAGCACGTCAACAGCGAATTGGTGCGACTGGCCAATGAGTACATGCCCCGGGGGATCTCGTTTGTAGCTATTTCCAGCAACGACCTGGAGAACTACCCGGACGACAGCCCGGAAAAAATGAAGGAAAATGCCCGGCTCCAGGGGTATCCCTTCCCCTACCTCTACGACGCCTCCCAGGATGTTGCCCGCAGCTACCAGGCTGCCTGCACCCCGGACTTTTATTTGTTCGACGATAACCTGGACCTTGTCTATCGCGGGCAACTGGATGACTCCCGTCCCGGAAACGGGATACCCGTGAGTGGCGAAGACCTGGAAGCGGCCATTACGGCGCTGCTAAACGACGAACCCATCCCGGCCGACCAGAAGCCCAGCATCGGCTGCAATATCAAATGGAAAACAGCATCGTGAGATGTATGGCCTCCCCGGTACCCCCGGAAAAAATGGGATGCTGAGGCCCGAAGACGTGGTCCTGGAAACCCTTGAGGCTACAAGCCTCCAGGAATTCCTTCGCGCGGGCATACAGGCCTATACGGACCACTATTGTCATCTCTGGCCGGCCGGCAACCCGGCGCCTTACATCGATCGCAACCTGCAGGCCCCTGTTGTCCGGACTGAAATGGCCCACCCGGCATACCGCCACTGGCTGGTCCGCACACCGGAAGGTGCAGCGGGGATCTGCGTTGTAAGCAAGGGGGCAGACTACCCGGGTTTCCACCCCGGAAATTCCCTTTTTATCGAAAAGATCTACCTGAAAAAAGAATTTACCGGCCAGGGGGTGGGTACCCGGGTTTTGGATATACTCCTGGAAAACTGCCGTCGTTCAGGTATTACCGGGATCTGGTTGAAGGCAATGGCAAAAGGCCCTGCACGGGAATTCTACCTGAAAGCCGGGTTCCGAAAAATCGGCATTACTACCATCCCCTACCCCGAGGTGCTGCCCGCCGAAGCCCCCATGTGGGTGATGGGCAGGGACGTGTGATTTCGCAATTCGATGGGGCGCCTTCCAGGCCTTGCGGCTACCAGCCCATGCGGGCTACCAGCGCTTCGATATGTGCCAGGTGGTGGTTCCCGTGCCAGGCATACCGGCCGATGTTCTCTTCCAGTGTGGTCGCCTTTCCCGTGTCCGGGTGGATGAATTGACGCCGGAGTTGCGCCCTGTCAAGGCCCTGTAGCAGGTATACCAATTTTGTATGCACCGCCTGCAGGTGTTCCAGGGACGGGTCTATAGGGGCCTTCCGGGAATCGAAAAGTTCCGCCCAGGCCTTTTCGTCATAGGCCTTGATAGTGGGGGTGTCCTCGGTAAGCCCCCATTTGAAGCGTATATAGCTGTTGTGGTGGCTGTCCGCCACGTGGTGCACGACCTGGCGCACGGTCCATCCCCCCGGCCGGTAGGCTGTATCCAACTGGTCCTCGGACATGCCGGACACTACGTCCCGCAGTTTGGTGGGCAGGGCTTCCAATTCGGCGATCCAGTCGGACAGCTGCCGGGCGCTGACCGCCTCATGTGGGGTGAAATGCCCGATCGGGTATCGCAGCGATTCGAGTTCCTGTTCATTCATAGTTTGACGGTTTCTGGCGGTTTGCGGATCGGGCGGTTCATTGCAATCCCTACCCGGGGGTCCTCCTGTAAATTTAATAGAACTTTAACCCCCGGGCAAGCGAATGGCGATTATTAATCTACTAAATTTATCGGGTATATAGTAATCAATAAAACAAATCATATGGCAACTCTTAGACTGGGGGATACCGCCCCGAATTTCACTGCGGAAACTTCCATGGGAACCCTGAACTTTTACGATTACCTCGGCGACAGCTGGGGCATCCTCTTTTCGCACCCGGCAGACTTCACACCTGTCTGCACCACCGAACTCGGGACAGCCGCCAAATTCAAAGAGGAATTCGACAAGCGCAACGTCAAGATGATCGCCCTTAGCGTGGATGGGACGGAGTCGCACCACGAGTGGATCAAAGACATCAACGAAACCCAGCAGACTACCGTCAACTTTCCCATTGTAGCCGACCAGGACCGGAAGGTGTCCGACCTCTACGACATGATCCATCCGAATGCCGACGATACCCTGACGGTGCGATCTGTCTATATCGTCGACCCAGATAAAAAAATCAAGCTGACGCTCACTTACCCGGCGTCCACCGGCCGGAACTTCTATGAGTTGCTGCGCGTGGTGGATTCCCTGCAGCTGACCGCCTACCACAAGGTTGCGACGCCCGCCAACTGGGAACACGGACAGGATGTGGTGGTGAGCCCGTCCATCCCCACCGAGGAAGCAAAAACGCTATTTGAAAAAGGGGTGACGGAAATCAGGCCCTACCTGCGGCTGACCCCGGACCCCACCGCGTAATGTTACCGGATTGCCACGAGTTCCACATCGAAAAGCAGGGGGGCATTTGGCGGGATAACCCCGCCAGCCCCCCGGGAACCGTAAGCGAGTTCCGCGGGGATCAGCAGGCGCGCCTTGTCGCCAACACGCAGTAGTTGGATACCCTCGTCCCAGCCGGGGATTACCTGGCCTTCGCCCAGGAGGAATTCGATAGGATCTCCCCGCCGTACGGAGCTGTCGAACACGGTCCCGCTGAGCAAACTGCCCTCGTAATGCACGGCGACCCGGTCGCCCCGAGAGGGCTTTTTTCCGTCCCCGGTTTCCAGCATCTTGTACCGCAGGCCGCTCGGGGTGCTTTCAAACCCTTCGGCATGCGATTCCAGCTGCTGCTCCATTTCGGCCTTTGCCGCTTCCTCTTTTTTCCTGGCGGAGTCCCGGAATTCATCAAAAGCTGCCGGGGCATCCCAGGCTTCAGCGGCATCCCCTACCCGGACAATTTCCAGGGTTTCAATCCGGTCGCCCTGAGCGATATTGTCAACGACCTCATGTCCGGAGGCTACATGGCCAAAAACCGTGTGCTTCCCATCCAGCCAGGGGGTGGGTACATGGGTGATAAAAAACTGGCTTCCATTGGTCCCCGGGCCGGCATTCGCCATGGACAGTACGCCTGGCTGGTTGTGTTTGAGGTCCGGGTGGATTTCGTCGTCGAATTTATAGCCGGGGTCTCCGGTACCGGTACCTGAGGGACAACCGCCCTGTATCATGAAATCCGGGATGACCCGGTGGAATTTCAGGCCGTCGTAATACGGTTTGCCGGAATCCCGGGCAGAATTGGGCTGGTCGCCCTCGGCCAGGGCCACAAAATTGCCCACCGTCCCGGGGGTTTTTTCGTGTGTGAGTTTTACCAGGATTTCCCCTTTGGTCGTATGGAATTTTGCGTAAATGCCTTCTTGCATGTCATTGGGTTTAGGCCGCAAATATAGGGCTTTGGGGCCTATTTTCTAAGGCCGGGCTGGTCTGGCAGGCCATACCGGTCGCAAAGGTACACCAGGGAGGCCATGGCCGCCGCACCGAGTTCGAGTTCCCGCCGGTTGATGGCGTCGAAGGTATCCGTCTCCGCGTGGTGGTGGTCGAAGTATCGCTGGGAATCCGGGCGGAGTCCGGATAAAACCAGCCCCCGGGGTTTCAGCGGGCCGATATCCGCCCCGCTGCCCCCGCGGATAAACTGGTGGACCAGGTAGGGTTCGAACAGGGGCTTCCACGCGACTATCCTGTCAAAGGCTTCCGGGGAGCAATCAAAGGAAAAACCCCTGGGGGTAAAGCCCCCCGCGTCGCTCTCCAGGGCAAACACATGGTTCTCCCCTGCATTCAGGGCTTCCTGGGCGTATTTATTGCCCCCCCGCAGGCCGTTCTCCTCATTCATAAAGAGTACCACCCGGAGGGTCCTTTTTGGCCGGTAGCCAGTTGATTTCAGCAGTCGGAGCACTTCCATGCTCTGTACGCAGCCGGCCCCGTCGTCGTGGGAACCGTCCCCCAGGTCCCAGGAATCCAGGTGCCCCCCTACAACCATGATCTCCTCGGGGAATTCGCTTCCGTGGATCTCCCCAATCACGTTATAGGAAAGCACATCGGCCATTTGCCGGCAATACTGCCGGAAAAAAAACTTGATCTCCGGGTTGAGTTTCAAGGTAGTGCTGAGCAATTCCGCACCGTTTGTGCTGATGGCCGCTGCAGGGATACGCTGGGATTCCGGCAGATCCCCGTAGCTCATTGACCCGGTATGCGGATAATCGTCCAGGCGCAGGTTCATCGAACGGACAATCACACCAACCGCCCCCATGCGCGCTGCTGCTTCTGCACCCCCATGGCGCTGGTCCACGCACCCGCCATAGGCCTGGAAGGTATTGATCAGGGAGGCTTCCATGGGTCTGTTGAAGAATACGATTTTACCTGCCACCTCGTCCCGGCTCAGTTGCTGCAGCTGCTGGATGCCCTGCACCTCAACCACCCCGGCCTTGATGCCGCCCACGGGGGTGGCCACGGACCCTCCCAGGGCGCATATCGGGACGTTGTTCGTATTTCCGGGTTCGCTCTCTATGTAGGCAAATTCAGCAGTACCCCGAACCCATTTGGGCACCATCACCGGCTGCAGCCAGACGCGGTCCAGGCCGAGCCCCTCCAGCTCCTTTTTCGTGTACTCCACAGCCTGCTGTGCCTGTATGGACCCGGATAACCGGCCGCCTATCTGGTTCGACAAATGATTCAACCAGTCGTAGGAGCGACCCCGCAGCAGGGATTCGTCGAAGATTTTTCGTATTTGCAGGGAATCGGCCGACTGGCCGTTCAGGTTCAGTCCGGCCAGGAATAACATCGCTGCCAGGGCTGCGGTCTTCCAGTTCCCGGTACCGGGAAACAAGGTGAAGGGAGGGGTTGTATGCATCAGAAATATGAAATTTTGAATTAACGGGATTGATCTTCGGCCGCGGCATCTTTGCCGGGGGCCTCCTTGCCAGGAGCTTCCGCCAGGAGCTGGGACCGGTAGGATTGCAGGTGTTCCTTGACATCGTCCGGCAGTTCAGGCTCACGGATATCTTCAAAGGCAGTCAGCGTCTCGTGAAGGATGGAGGCGACAATGACACGGGCGGCCCGCTTGTTGTCCGAGGGGATGACATACCAGGGAGCCGTATCGGTATGCGTGCGCCGGATAGCGTCCTGATAACACTCCTGGTAGGCGTCCCAAAGTTGTCGTTCCTCCAGGTCGCCCGGGGAAAACTTCCAGTTTTTCTCCTTCAGGCGAAGCCGCCGGAGCAGGCGCTGCCGCTGCTCTTCCCTGGAAATATTCAGGAAGAACTTATAGATGAGCGTTCCGTTCTCGGTTAGGGTCTTTTCGAAATTGTTGATTTGTTCAAAGCGGCGCTCCCAAAAGGCCTCGTCAATATCCGCCACAGACTGCACATCCGGCAGGTATTCACCCAGGATATACTCCGGGTGGACGCGAGTCACCAGGACATTCTCGTAATGCGTCCGGTTGAACACCCCGAATTTCCCACGGGCAGGCAGGGCGATGTAATGCCGCCACAGGTAATCGTGCTTGCGCTCGAGTTCCGTGGGCACCTTAAAGCTGTGTACCACCACCCCCCGGGCATTGAAATCCTTGAACACCTCCCGGATAAGGCTGTCCTTCCCGGCCGTATCCATCCCCTGCAGGCAAACCAGTACGGCGTATTTACCGTGGGCATAGAGCGTATCCTGGAATTTTCCAAGCCTTTTCCGGATCCTGGAAAGGGCTTTCTTCAGCTGCCTGTCCGACATGTCCAGGTCTTTGTGGGTTGCGCCCTTTCGAAGCGTAAAATCCTTCCCGGCCAGGTAATCCTTTGCGTTGATGTCCTTCATGGGTTCAATATAGAATAAATGCGGGTGTGTGGCAATTCCCCGGGGAATTTATACCCCTGGTCGACCCGGGGTACCGGATAACCCAAACTTTTGCCCGCTGGACGAAAAAAGCGGGCAGCACCTGCCGGACTCCCTATCTTTACCTTCCCCAAATCGCCGCCCTGGCGGCACTTTTAAACCTACGCTATGACTATCAGGACTCTCTCAGTTGTCTTGGGCAGTTTATTAATGCTGGCTGCCACGCCTCCATCACCCGGTTGTTTAGATGCCGGTTCCATGATCGGTTTTGTAGAAACCCACCTGCGTAATTCCCTGGAAGCCGAGGAGCTCCCCCTGGCCAGGTACCACGCCTACAAGGCGATCAATACGATGGAAAAATCTCGATCGCAATTCGAGGACTGCGGATGCGATTACGCCAAAAAACATATTTTCGAAAGCCTGGATAACCTGAAGCTTGCCACCCGGGTCAATTCCCTGGAAGGCACCCGTATCCTGGTACGCCGGGCCCTGGATGGCGCCCTGGCCGGGGAAGAAGCCCTGGAACTGCACGAAGAGCTCCACAACAGCCCGTATGACAGCGATATCCTTGCGATGAATACCGGCGAGGCAGCAACTCCCGTTACCTTTGGGGACGACCCGGATGCAGCCCGCAGGATTGAGCAGCAGATCGACGAGTCCCTTCAGGCATACCGGCAATCCCTTGCCAATGTCGTTTCCGGGGTACCCTGCCGGGAAGCCCTTGAATTCGTCCGCAGGATTTACGACCACTGTGAAAGGCAATTGCTTCGGGAAGACCTGACGCGCGCCAAGCGCTATTACAATTATCGCACCAAGGAACTGACCGAAGATGCACTCCGCAAGCTGGAGGGGTGTCCGGAAAATACGGCCAGGTAAATACCCCCGGGCAGGTTACTTGCTTGCGAAGAGCCTTACGTCTTCCTCGCTGACCTCTTTGCCCCCCAGGATCACCAGGCGTTCCACGACATTCCGAAGTTCCCGGACATTCCCGGTCCAGTCGTATTCCTTTAGTAATTTAACGGCCTTGTCAGAGAACCCTTTCGGGGCTGATCCCTGTTCCTCGGCAATCTTTCCAGAAAAATGTTCGATAAGGAGCGGGATATCGTCCCGGCGGTCATTTAATGACGGGACCCGGATCAGGATTACTGCCAGGCGGTGGTAGAGGTCCTCCCGAAACTTTCCCTCGGAAATCTCTTTTTGCAGGTCCTTGTTAGTCGCAGCAACTACCCGGACATCCACTTTGATATCCTTGTCCGACCCCACCCGGGACACCTTGCTTTCCTGCAGGGCCCGCAATACCTTTGCCTGGGCCGAGAGGCTCATATCCCCGATCTCATCGAGGAAGAGGGTGCCTTTATTGGCTGCCTCGAACTTCCCCGCCCGGTCCTTGACTGCCGAGGTAAAGGCGCCTTTTACATGGCCAAATAGCTCACTTTCGATAAGTTCCGAAGGGATGGCCGCACAATTAACCTCCACAAAAGGGGCACTGCTGCGGGGGCTTTTCTCATGGATCCAATGCGCGACGAGCTCCTTCCCGGTACCGTTGGAACCGGTAATCAGGACCCGCGCATCCGTTGGGGCGACTTTTTCGATCATTTCCTTGATGGCGTGGATCTCCCCGCTCTCCCCGATCATTTCGAAATTCTTGCTGACTTTCTTCTTGAGGATCCGGTTTTCGGCCACCAGTTCCTTGCGGTCCAGTGCATTCCGGACCGTGGTAAGCAGGCGGTTCAGGTCCGGGGGCTTGCTGATGTAATCGAATGCACCCATCCTCATGGTCTGCACAGCGGTGTCCAGGTCGCCGTGACCTGAAATCATGATAAAAGGCGTTTCCGGCTTGCTCTTCCGGCCGGCCTCCAACACCTCCACGCCGTCCATCTTGGGCATCTTGATATCGCAGAGGACCAGGTCGTACTCCTGTTTTTTGATTTTATCGAGGCCTTCCGCCCCGTTTTCAGCTTCTTCCACCTGATAGGCGTCGTTTTCCTCCGTGAGGATTTTTACCAACACGCGCCGGATGGCGGCTTCGTCTTCGATTACGAGAATTCTGGCCATAGAAAATTGTTTGCTTGCATTTTGCGGACGCCGGGACGCCCTGATTCAATGTAAATATAACGCCTGAAAAGCGGAAGACTGTTAAGGAAGCAATAAAAGGACCCGGCCGGCAAAGGCCTTCCCCCGGGTGCCTTGCCTGCCGATTGCATCAGGAACTGCCCTTTGGGGCCTTCGCGTCTCCTTGGCCGTCCTCCCGGACCGAGAGGGGCGTATGGGCAAAAAAGTGCACGTCCCGTTGGGGGAATGGGATGGTTACGTTGTTCTCGCGGAAGAGCGCATCGATCCGGTACCGCATCTCACTCTTCACGCGGGGGTCCGTAAAGGCGTCGTTGGTAAAGAAGTGGATGGCAAATATCAGGGCGGAATCCCCGAAGTCGTCAAAAGTCACAAAAGGTTTCGGGTTCTTGAGAACGCCCTTCTGCCCCCTGGCGGCCTCGAGAAGCAATTCGGTGACCCGCTGGACATCGCTGCCATAGGCCACCCCCACCCGGACCGCTTCCCGGGTCATCCGGTGGTTCTGGGTGTAGTTGTAAATCACCTCGCTCATAAACTTGTGGTTCGGGATCACCAGGACCTTGTCGTCCCGGGTCAGGGCCCGGGTAGAGCGCAACTTAATCTCGAAAACCTTGCCCACCTTGCCGTCCACCTCCACGATGTCCCCGACATGGAGCGATTTGTCCACCAGTATCAT
>CAXQQM010000166.1:0-16493 GCA_964226055.1 Robiginitalea sp.
GGATAGGTATCCTGATTCCTCTTGTCATGATCTTTGTCTTAGCGAGTTTTGACGCGGATTCCCCCCTGGACGATGTCCGGGTCCCCGAATCCCTGATCGCGACAGATTCACTCCCCCAGTTGCAACCGTTGCCGGAATTGGATTTCCTGACCAAACGCAGGCAGGGCGGTATCCCCTTTCCGGGGAGCAGCTATATCGGTTTCCGGGAGGCATTGGCCTTCAAGGAATCCGGCGGAGATTATTTTACTACGAACACACTGGGCTACCTCGGCAAATACCAGTTTGGCATAGGCACCCTGCAGTTGATGGGGGTATACAATGCAGCTACCTTCTTAAGTAACCCGGAATTACAGGAAAAGGCATTTGCTACCAACCTGGCGAGGAACAAATGGATCCTTCGCCGCGACATCCCCCGATTTGCGGGTAAAAAGATCAATGGGGTAGAGGTTACGGAATCCGGTATCCTCGCGGCTGCCCATTTGGCCGGGGCGGGCAATGTGAAAAAATACCTTCGGAGCGGTGGCTCCTATGAGGTGGTAGACGCCTATGGGACGAGCATTACCAATTACCTCCGGAAATTCAAGGGATACGATATTTCAGGGATCCTTCCCGAGAAAAACCCGAAAGTAGATTTCTAACACCCTTCCCGGACTATTTGGACTGGATGCCGAAAATGGCGGGCCGTTTGTTGAGGTCTGGGATGTGATCGGCCCAATCCGCCACAGGTTTTGTCCGGATATATTCCGATTCCAGCGTCAGGTCGGCCGCTATACACAGGAGTGTATCTTTCCGAAGCGTACGGACCAGTTCGGCCAGTAGCTTTTCATTCCTGTACGGGGTTTCCATAAAAAATTGGGACTGTCCGGATTCCCCGGATCGTTTCTCCAGCAATTTTAGCATCTTTTTTCTTTCGGAGGTTTCGATGGGCAGGTAGCCGTTAAAGGCAAAGTTCTGGCCGTTCAATCCACTGGCCATCAGGGCCAAAAAGATGGAGGACGGGCCTACTAGCGGCACCACCCGGATCCCCCGGGCGTGGGCCAGGGCCACGATTTCCGACCCCGGGTCGGCGATGGCCGGGCAGCCCGCTTCGGAAAGGATGCCTACCGGGATCCCCTCCAGGCATGGCGCCAGGTATTCCGGGATGGCAGCTGCCTCTGTGTATTTGTTCAAAGGGAACAACACGAGGGAGGGCTGTGACTTTCGCGGGGTTATTTTCTTGATGAACCTCCGGGCCGTCCGTTCATTTTCGACAATGAAATGCGTGAGCTGTTCCACGGTTTGCTTCACCGTCAGCGGTAAGACACCAAGCGGTTCGTTATCGCCCAAAAGGGTGGGGATCAGGTAGAGTTTCCCGTAAGTGTCAGGATTTTTTGCCATCGGGTTTGCCTATATATTCTGCGAGGATGTGATCGCAGGCCGCATCGATCATCCGGTAGACCTGTTCAAATCCGTCAGCCCCACCGTAATACGGGTCCGGGACTTCCTTCCGCCCCTTGCCGCCGGCCTCCAGTAACAGGGATACTTTGGCGCGGTCCCGTTCGTTCCGGGCCAGGCTCAAAATATTGGCCTGGTTTTCAAGGTCCATGGCGAAAATATAGTCAAAATTGTCAAAATCGGAAACCGAAAACCTCCTGCAGCGCTGCCGGCTGATATCGATCCCGTATTGAGCCGCAACCTCAATGGAACGCGGATCGGGCGGATTCCCCACGTGGTACCCGGCGGTCCCAGCCGAATCTACCACATAGTCTTCACCGGTAAGTTTGGATGCAAAAACCCCCTCTGCCAGGGGTGACCGGCAGATATTGCCCAGGCAGACCATCAGGATCCGGGTCGCCATGCGGGGCTATGAAAATTTCTTGGTGAGATCCTCGATGTATTTCCGGAACTGTTTGTCCGTTTCAGCGAGGTTGTCGACGGTCTTGCAGGCGTGCAGGACGGTGGCGTGGTCCCGTTTGCCGATTTGGGATCCAATGCTGGCCAGGGAGGCCTTGGTAAATTTCTTGGCAAAGAACATGGCCAGTTGCCTGGCCTGTACGATGTGCCGCTTCCGGGTTTTGGACTGGAGTGTGGCCACGTCCATTTCAAAATAATCCGAAACGACCTTCTGGATGTATTCGATGGATACTTCCCGCTTTGTGTTCTTGACGAATTTCTCTACCACCTGCTGTGCGAGGTCCAGGGTAACTTCTTTTTTGTTGAAGGAAGATTGGGCGATCAGGGAAATGATGGCGCCTTCCAGTTCGCGGATGTTCGATTTGATGTGCTTGGCGACATAGTCGATGATTTCCTCGGGCATTTCCACCCCGTCCCGGTATAACTTGTTCTTCAGGATACAAATGCGGGTTTCGTAATCAGGGCTCTGCAGCTCGGCGGAAAGCCCCCATTTGAAACGGGATAACAACCGTTGCTCGATGTCCTGCATGTCCACCGGCGCCTTGTCCGAGGTCAGGATCACCTGCTTGCCGTTCTGGTGGAGGTGGTTGAAAATATGGAAGAAAACATCCTGGGTCCCGCTCTTCCCGGAGAGGAACTGCACATCGTCGATGATCAGGACGTCGATGAGTTGGTAGAAATGGATAAAATCGTTGCGCGTATTCTTGCGTACGGATTCAATGTATTGCTGGGTAAATTTTTCGGCAGAGATATAAAGGACGGTGCGCTCCGGGTATTTGTCCTTGATTTCCACCCCGATGGCATGGGCCAGGTGGGTCTTGCCCAGGCCGACACCGCCAAAGACCAGGAGCGGGTTAAACGAGGTGCCCCCCGGTTTGTTGGCTACCGCCATCCCGGCCGATCTGGCCAGCCGGTTGGAATCCCCTTCCAGAAAATTCTCGAAGTTGTAGCTCGGGTTGAGTTGCGATTCGATCTTGATATTCCGGATGCCCGGGATCACAAACGGGTTCTTCAGTTCCGGATTCTTGGATTTTATCGGCACATCCATCTCCTGGGGCGTCATCTGCCCCCGGTTGGCACTCGGTATTTTTTCCGTGAAGGGTTCCCGGTTGCCGTAGGTGTTTTCCATTTTAATAACATAGACCAGTTTAGCACCTTCGCCCAGTTCCCTTGTGAGCGCCACTTTGAGCAATTTCACATAGTGCTCCTCGAGCCATTCGTAGAAAAATTTACTGGGTACCTGGATGCTCAGCGCCTTTTCGGAGAGCTTAACGGGCTTAATGGGGACGAACCAAGTTTTGAAGGCCTGCGGTTGGATGTTGTCTTCTATAAAAGCCAAACAATTCTTCCATACGGAATTCGCAGTAACATTCATTGTTAAGGTTGTCTTAAGCCGGTTAGATGCTGGTTAGCTGGTATGAAAAAGGACAGTAAATCTGCCCTTCAAGAGTGAGACAAATATGTGAACAAAAAACCTAAAAAAAAAATCAAACTAGTGTTGAATATAATGTTTTTTTTTCGCAAGTTCTGACCCTCTTCGGCATCCTTTTAAATATATACTTTTTTCATCGGATAATCATGCAGGAACACCAGATTTCTTTCCGCGTCCGCTATGGCGAAACCGACCAGATGGGAGTGGTCTATCACGGGAATTACCCGGAATATATGGAGTTGGGAAGGGTTGAGTGGCTCAGGGTCCTGGGGATTTCCTACAGGGAGATGGAAGAAAACGGATGTATGTTGCCGGTAATTTCCCTATCCATCCAATATAAAAAACCGGCCGTTTACGACGACCGGATCACCGTGGTTACCCGCCTCAAAAATATACCTACCGTTCGTATACAATTCGAGTACGAAATCCGATCCGAGAACGGGGAAATTCTCGCCCTGGCGGAAACCGATCTGGCCTTCCTGGACACCTCCACCCGGAAACCCATGCGGTGTCCTGCGTATCTGATGAAAAAATTAAAACAGGAGTAAAAAAACACCCATTGCCCCGGTTCACGGCTCCGGTCGATCTTCCACCTCGATGGATACTTCCGGCAGCGGCCCAAAGACCTCCCGGATCCGGTTCAGGTCCGAAAGGGGTATTTCCAGGTCCATCCGGCACGAAAGAGCCATTTCCCTTCGCACCACCCGCAGGCGCTGCTGGTCGACGATCCGCAGCACGGCATCCAGGTCGTCATAGGTGAAACGCAGGGCCAGGACGGCCGAGGGACGGCGAACAGCGATATGGCCGAGTTCCAGGCAGGATTTTGCAGCTTCCCGGTACGCCTGTATCAAACCGCCCACGCCCAGTTTTACCCCCCCGTAATAGCGCACAACGCACACCAGGACATTGTGGAGGTCAAAGGACTCAATTTGCCCGAAAATTGGCGGGGCCGAAGAATTTGCGGGCTCCCCGTCGTCCTGCATCCGGATTTCCGGTTGCCGGACACCGATGCGGTACGCATAACAAATATGGGTGGCGCCGGGGTGTTCCCGCCAGAGGGCGTCCACGAGTTCCTGGGCCCGGGTGGCGGAAGTGGCCGGATAGGCAAACCCCAGGAACTTGCTCTTCCGATCGCGGTGTTCGGAGGGGCCGCACGGGGCATTCAGCGTCCGGAAAGTTTGCGTCTGTTTCATTTCACAAGCTGATGATGGCAATGCTCACCAGGGCCAGCCCAACGCCCAGCCAGTTGCGGGCCGATAGTTTTTCTTTGAAAAAGGCAATGCCGAACAGGGTGGTGAGCGTTACAATACCCACATTGTTCAGGGTAAAAATAGCCGCACTGGTGAGCCCGTCGAATTGCAGGGCTTTCAGCAGGAAGTAGATCGAAAAAAAGTTGGGGATACCCAGGGCCAGCCCGCCGAGCAGGTTGCGCGGCCGCCAGGTGAAAAGCTCCCGGGGTTTCCTCAGGGCGGAAACCAGGATGCCCGCGGTGCCGGCGGCCCCGAAGATGCAGGCGGAGAACAAGGGGAATTCCGCATCCGGGATCCGGGTTTCCTCCAGGTATTTGATGCTCGTGTCGATGATGCCCGAGCCAAGGAAAACCAGGGCGGGCAGGTAGAGCAGCCGGGGTTCCCAGGAGACCTTGCGGGTTTTGACGGAGGCAAAATACACGGCTACCAATGCCAGGGCAATCCCAGCTATCTTGATGGGCCCGAGGACTTCCCCGTAGAGGACGACCCCCGCTACCACCGGGATCACCAGGGACATCTTGGTGGCCACCGAGGCTACCGAAACACCCAGGCGCTGGGAGGTCCGCGCCATCAGGTTAAATATGACGATAAAGAGGATTCCCAGGGCCACGGCAGGGAGAAACCAGGGTTTCCCCGGGATTTCCAGCAGGGGTACGGTCCTTGGGAAGAAGATGAAGCCCACGCTGCAGGCTGTCAGGTAATTCCCGATAATCGCGTAAAAGGTATTTACCCGATATCGGCTATATCCTTTAAAGACGACAAATATCAGGCTGGAGCTGGCGATACTCAGGATCAGGTCCCACATTTCAGAGGCGGCTTTTGAGTTCCCTGACATCCTCCTGTCCGACCTGCAGGTGCCAGGTTGCGATTCCCAGGGAACGCGCCCCCTGGATATGCTCAAGGGTATCATCGATAAAAAGCGTCTCCTCCGGCGCCAATTGGTGTGCTTCCAGCACATGCCGGAATATCCCGGGTTCCGGTTTGCGCATCCCCACCTGGTAGGACAGGTAAAAACCTTCAAAACAACCTTTTAACCGGTTGAACGTTTCCTCCCCCAGCTGACGGGCCACATACGCCATGTGCAACTCGTTCGTATTGCTGAGCAGGAACATCCTAAAATCCCCGGAATCCCGGAGGTTTTCAAGGAATTCCAGGCGACCTTCCGGGAGGTGGCGGATGGTGGTATTCCAATGTCTTATGAGCTCCGCCTCATCGGGCTCTCCGAGACGCTTGCCCAGCCGCCCCAGGAACCCGGCGGTCGTGATGCGGCCGGCTTCGTACTGGTTGGCCCATGACACGAGTTCCGGGTCGGTCCCCGAGCATCCATAGGAAGCCAGCGCCCTGGGGACCCCTTCCTTGTCGAGGTCGATGATCACATCTCCAAAATCGAATATCACGTTTTTAATCATTGCGCCAGATGGTTAGGGTGTCTGCCCCGGAGGCTGAAGTGGCCACGATTTTGCCGGATAGGGCAGGGGCCTTCAGCCCGCCTTTTAATGGCCCGGGCCCGGTGAAGACGCGGGCTTCGTCCCAAAGCCCCGCAGACAGGAAGGAACCGAGGGTGTGGGCGCCCCCTTCCACCATGATACTCAGCACCCCCCGCTGCCGGAGTTCCCTGCACAATTCCGGCAGGAACCCCGGGCCCGGATCCAGGAATACATCATCCACCCGGCCCTTGCTGGTGGGCTGCTGCCCTTTGTACAACACCCGGAGCGTCGGCACCTTCCCGTCCAGTAAGTGGATGCCCTCGGGTGCCCTGCCAGCCGGATCCAGCAGTATCCGGAGCGGGTCTTTTCCCGCCCATTCCCTGCTGGTGAGCCGGGGATTATCTGCGGCAGCTGTTCGCCATCCCACAAGGATTGCCGACTCCTCGGTCCGCCATTTGTGGACGAGCTGGCGGGATTCCCGGCCGGTAATCCACCAGGGGGCCTTCGTTTCGCCCCGAACTTCGGGATCGGGTGCCAGGGAGCCATCCGGGCTCTGGGCCCACTTCAGGACGATATAGGGACGGCCTTTTTCGTGAAGGGTCAAAAATCGCCTGTGGTGCTCCCGGCAGGCATCCTCGGCAACGCCCACTTCCACCTGGCAACCAGCCTCCCTCAGGAGGGCGATCCCCTGGCCGGCCACCTTATCGTGCGGGTCAGTCAGCCCAACCACCACGCGCCGTATACCCGACTCGATGATCCGGTCCGTGCAGGGGGGCGTTTTCCCGTGGTGGCAGCAGGGTTCCAGGGTGACATACAGGGTGGATTCCGGCAATCTGCCGGGGTCGGACACGCTGCGGATGGCATTTACCTCGGCATGCGGCCCGCCGAAAGCACTGGTATACCCGGAACCGATAATCGTTTCGCCATGGGTCACAAGCGCCCCGACCATCGGGTTCGGAGCACTCCGGCCCAGGGCGTTCCGACCGATTTGGATGCAGCGCAACATGTATTTTTCCTGTATCTTCACCCCGCAAAAATAGCATATTGGGGATGAATAAAGCGACCTTGCAATTGCGCCGTATACGGCCCGGCGACAACCCGGGGCTGGCGGCATTGATCCGGAAGGTGCTTCCGGGCACCGGGGCGCCCGCCCAGGGCACGGCCTTGGCGGATAGTTCGCTGGACCGGATGTATGAGACCTATGACCGCCTGGGCAGTGCATTCTGGGTAGTAGCCGACGACCGTGAGGTTTGGGGCGGCGGCGGGATAGCCCCCCTGGATGGAGGGGATGCCGATACCTGTGAACTTCAGAAAATGTATTTCAGGGAAGAACTCCGGGGCATGGGGTTTGGAAAGGTCCTGTTGGAAAAAGCCCTTCAAAAAGCCAGGGATTTTGGGTTTGCTTATTGTTACCTGGAAACCATGCCCTACATGGAAGCGGCCCTGAACCTCTACCGCCGGTATGGGTTTGAGGACCTCAGCCAGCCACTCGGGTGTACCGGGCATACGGCCTGCCAGGTCTGGATGCGCAAAAAACTCTGAACGGATGCTGCTTCGCGAGGTGCGGGACATTTACAGGAAAGAACTCAGCGGGAATTATCCGCCGGAAGAGGTGGACGCCTTGTTTTACCGCCTTCTGCAGCACTATCTGGACCTGCCGCGATTTGTGCTCGGACTGGAGCCGCGGAAAATGCTGACCCGCGATGAAGAAGCCCCCCTCTTCGAGGCCCTGTCCCGGCTGGTAGCGGGCCAGCCCGTACAGTATATTACGGGCTCTGCCCGTTTTCTGGATATGGATTTGCAGGTAGGCCCGGGGGTGTTGGTTCCGCGCCCGGAAACCGAAGAACTCGTCCGGTGGGTCCTCGAGCGGCACGCCGCGGACCTCGGTGAAGGGAACATCCTCGATATCGGGACGGGGAGCGGTTGTATCGCCCTGGGCCTGGCAAAAAGCCTGTCCGCTGCCCGGGTGACAGCTCTTGACATCTCCGGGGAGGCCCTGGAGGTTGCCAGGGAGAATGCCAAACACCTCGGACTGGAAGTGCGCTTTGTTCAGGCGGATATCCGCAACCCGGAAGGGGAATGGCCCGGATATGACCTGATCATCTCCAACCCGCCCTACATTCCCCGGGGCCAGGAAGGCCAATTGGCAACCCACGTCAGGGACCACGAGCCCCGGGAGGCACTTTTCGCCCCGGATTCCGACCCGTTGCTTTTTTACAGGTATATCGCCGCGTTCTCCGGGGAGCATTTGCGGGAGGAGGGATGGCTGTATGTCGAAATCCATGAAGATTTCGGGGTTCCGGTTGCTGCGCTGTTCAGGGAGTCCGGCCTGGTCGATGTTTTATTGAAAAAAGATATTTTTGGCAAAGACCGGTTTGTATGCGGCCGGAAACCTGAATCAAACCATAAAGCGAGGCAAAACCCATGAGCGAGGATGCGAACAAGCTGGAAATAGCAGAGAAGATACAGGCGCTCCGGGCGGAACTCCGGGACCACAATTACCGCTATTACGTACTGGATGAGCCGGTAATCAGCGACTACGACTTCGATATGAAACTCAAGGAATTGCAAGGCCTCGAGATACAATTTCCTGAGTTTTCCGACCCTGCTTCCCCGACGCAGCGCGTGGGTGGGGCAATTACCAAAAATTTTGAGACGGTTGTACACGATTACCCGATGTACTCCCTGGACAATTCCTATTCCGTGGAGGAATTGCGGGAATGGGAAAAACGGATCCAGCGGGTACTGGGCGATGTCCCGGTTACTTTTACCTGCGAACTGAAATACGATGGGGCATCCATCAGCCTGACCTACCAGGACGGCGCCTTGTTGCGGGCCGTTACCCGGGGGGATGGCACCCAGGGCGATGACGTGACCACCAATGTCCGCACCATCCGGTCCATCCCGCTCCAGTTGCAGGGGGATTATCCCGATCGCTTTGATATCCGGGGCGAAATCGTGTTGCCTTTGGAAGGCTTCGCCCGCATGAACCGGGAACGCGTCGAAAATGGGGAGGACCCTTATATGAACCCCAGGAACACGGCCTCGGGCAGCCTGAAATTACAGGATAGCAGCATTGTGGCAGACCGCCCCCTGGATTGCCTGCTCTATGGGATGGTAGGCCGGGACCTGGGGGCCGACACCCACTACGAAATCCTCGGTTTGGCCCGGAAACTTGGGTTTAAGGTGCCGGACACGGCCAAATTGTGCAAGAATATCGACGAGGTTGTGGCCTACCTGGAGTACTGGGATTCTCACCGCCTGGAACTGCCCTACGAAACAGACGGGGTGGTGGTCAAAGTCAATAACCTGCAGCAACAGGAGGAATTGGGCTATACGGCCAAATCGCCCCGATGGGCCATGGCCTACAAATTCAAATCCGAGCAGGCCGCCACACGCCTGGAACGGATTACCTACCAGGTGGGCCGCACCGGGGCGATAACGCCGGTGGCTAACCTGGAACCTGTCCTGCTGGCAGGCACTACGGTCAAGCGCGCATCCCTCCACAACGCCGACCAGATCGCCAAACTCGACGTGCGGGAAGGGGATACGGTTTACGTAGAAAAAGGCGGGGAGATTATCCCGAAGATTACAGGCGTCGATTTTAGCCAACGACCTGAAAACAGTGAGCCCACAACCTATATTTCGACCTGTCCGGAGTGCGGGACCGAGCTGGTGCGAAACCCGGGCGAAGCCCAGCATTTCTGTCCGAACGATACGGGATGCCCGCCCCAGATCACCGGGCGTATCCAGCATTTTATTTCCCGCAAAGCCATGGATATCGAAGGGCTAGGGGGCGAAACGGTTGAATTGCTTTATAAGGAGGGGCTGATCCGGGACTACGCAGACCTCTACACGCTGACGGCCGGGGACCTGCTCCCCCTGGAACGCATGGCGGAGAAATCTGCAGCCAACCTGGTGGAGGGGGTGGCGGCTTCCAAAAAAGTGCCGTTTGAACGTGTGTTGTTTGCCCTGGGGATCCGGTATGTCGGGGAAACCGTAGCCAAAAAACTCGCCAGGGCCTACAAGAACATCGATGCATTGATGGCTGCCAGTGGGGAGGAGCTGCAACAGGTGGATGAAATCGGCCAGCGGATTGCGGGAAGCGTGTTGGAATTTTTCAGTGACCCGGTGAACCGGGAACGCGTCGAAAAGCTCAAGGGGCACGGCCTGCAGTTTTCACTGAGCGAAGAACAGCTCCGGGGGCAAACCGATCGGTTCCGTGGAAAAACTTTCGTAGTTTCCGGGGTCTTTGAAAACCTGGAACGGAACGATTTAAAGAAACGTATCGAAGACAATGGGGGGAAGGTGACTTCCTCGGTTTCGGCCCGGACAGATTATTTGGTGGCCGGTGCCAACATGGGCCCCAGCAAGCGGGAAAAGGCTCAAAAAAATGGGGTACCCATAATTTCGGAAACCGAGTTCCTGGAAATGCTCGGGGCCTGACCCGGGCGGACAGGGGAGGACCTGAAATAAACGAACTGCAACCAAAGGAATATGGCACTGCCAAAAAATGTTGAGGAATTCGAGGCAACACTGGATCGCAATGCTCCGGATACTGCCTGGCCGGACGGCCTGAAGGCCCTGTGGTGGGAAGGGGCTGGGGACTGGCAGGCATCGCACGATATCGCCGAGGCCATGGAAGATCCCGTTGGAAGTTGGATTCACGCCTACCTGCACCGGCAGGAGGGCGATCGATGGAATGCCGGCTACTGGTACAACCGGGCCGGCCGTCCCTACCCGGAACACTCGCTCCAGGAGGAATTCCGGGAAATAGTCGCGTATTTGTTGCGGTAGTGAAGGATATCACACGGTGATCGACACCCCGGAACCAGATGCCGGCGCCCCGGGCTCCAGGTTAAAATCCACCCGGCCCAGTCTGACCCCATAGCAACCCACCTGGTTGACGAGGACCGGATTCCCGGCCCGGTTGGACAAAACCCGTGCCTCTTCAAGGAATGTATGCGTATGCCCCCCGATAATCAGGTCGATCCCCTCGGTTTGTTGCGCCAGCAGTACATCGCTGGGACGGCTCGGGTCGTCGTAGCGGAACCCCAGATGGGAAAGGCAGATGACCAGGTGGCAGGCTTCCTCCTCCCTGAGGGTGCGGGACATGTCCAGGGCCCTTTCATAGGGGTCCTGGTAAAGGGTTTCCCCATAGAGGTCCGGCATTACCAGGCCGTCCAGTTCAATGCCCAGTCCAAAAATCCCAATCCGGACCCCGTCCACTACCCGGATTGTATACGGCGCCACCAGGCCGTTCAGGTCCGTGTTGGTGAAATCGTAATTGGCCGAGACAAACTCGAAACTCGCATAGGGCAGCTGTGCGAGTAACCCGGGGATGCCGTTGTCGAAATCGTGGTTGCCCAGGGTGGCGGCCTGGTAGTCCATGCGGCTCATCAGCCGGAATTCCAGTTCGCCTCCGTAAAAGTTGAAGTAGGGGGTTCCCTGAAAAATATCCCCGGCATCCAACAGGAGCGTATTCGGGTTCTCCCTGCGGATCTCTGCAATCAGGCCCGCCCGACGTGCCGCCCCGCCCATATTGGGGAAGGCCCCGTGCCCCGGGGGAAAGGGGTCGACATGGCTGTGGACGTCATTGGTGTGCAGGATGGTGATTTGCCTGCGCGACATCCCGGCGCAGGAAGCCAGGTTGATCCCGGTAAGCCCGAGGGCTGCTCCCCCGGCCGCGCCGGTTTTAATAAACTTCCTTCGGTTCATTGCGATTGGATTTGGACGAACCGGTCGTCGACAGCGGCCCGCAACGTATCGACCCGGTCAAAGTAGTCTACCATGGCGTTCCTGATTTTATAACCGGTATCCTCGGCAGGGTCCCCCAGCTGGAAAAAATCCATACCATCCCCGCCTTCCACCAGGTAGTTGGAGGTGGCGACGTAGTAGGTCCGGGACTCGTCAAAGGGCTGTCCCCCGATATTCACGGACTCAAGGCTGCCTCCCGGCCCCAGTTGAATGTCGAGCCCCGCAAACGGGTGCGGCATGGACGATGCCACCAGGAATGCGATCATGGCGCGGATGGCCGCTCCCTGCATGGGCACGATATAGATGGTGTTCTCAAAGGGCATGACTTCGTAGGCGGTACGCTGGGTGACGGGCCCCCGGGAAATGATGTTCCGGATCGCCCCGTGGTTGAGGATTACCAGGTCTACCGGCGGTTTTCCCTGCAACTTGCGCAGGGAGTCGGCCTGTTCCAGCACCAGGTCGGCCAGCAGGTTGCCGAGGCTCGTGTTGCGGGTCCCATCGGTTTTGGTGAGCGTCTCCGGGGCATAGGCCAGGGGGGCATTCAGCGCATCTTCCAGACGATTTTTATAGGGGGCGATCAGGGCCTGCAGGGAGTCGTCTTCGGATAGGGTGCTGTCTATAATGGTTTGGGAAACAGTAATTTGATGAAGGGATACCGATTGTTGCCGGCAGGATGCCAACACACAAATTGTTATGATTAAAACAAAATGTTTCATTTTTAAACACCTGCAACCTTGTAACTTTGCGCTGTGCAAGAGCGGATAATTCCTACCTTTGCTTAAAGCGTAAAGGTACATGTTTAAAGGTCTCAAAGACAAATTTAAATACAAATCCGGGGTAAAATACCTCCGGGAGGAAATGTCCCGCGACCGGCCCGCTCCAGAGCGCAAGCGAGGAGTCCAGGCAATAGCGATAATTGCCGACCTGGACACCTTTGACCGGGCCGAGGTGTTTTTTGACCTGATAGACGCCTTCGGGCTCAGGCCCAACGCGATCAAGGTGATCGGGTACAGGAGGTTTTACGATACGAACTCCCCCTATGCCACCCCGGTTTTCTCGGATAAGGACCTGGGCTGGAACGGGGATATTGCAAACAGCTATGCGCTGGAGTTCCTGAGCCGGGAATACGACATCCTGATCAATTACTTTACGGAGGACAACCTCCCGATGCAATTGATGAGCGTCAAGACCCGGGCCCGGATGCGCGTGGGTTTTACAGGCCTGGACCCGGCATTCAACGACCTGATTTTTGACTGTGACCTGCAGGATTTCGGGTTGTTTAAAAAAGAAATGAAGAAGTACCTGGAAGTAATGAACGAACTGGTATGAATATCGAGTTGAAAGGGACCGGAGTAGCCCTCGTCACCCCTTTCCGGGAAGATTTGACCCCGGACATCCCGGCGTTGCGCAAATTGGTACGCCACGTGACGGAAGGAGGCGTGGATTACCTGGTCGCACTTGGGACGACGGCGGAGTCCGCCACCCTTACGCCTGCGGAAAAGGCTTCCGTACTGCGTGTCATTGCGGAGGAAAACGACGGCCGCCTCCCGCTTGTGGCGGGGATCGGCGGAAACAATACCCTGTCGGTGGCCGCTGAGATGGAAACGGCCGACCTGGATGGATACGATGCGATCCTTTCGGTTTCGCCCTACTACAACCGGCCTACACAGGAAGGGATCTACCAGCACTTTAAATACCTGGCGAGCCGGGCACCCCTGCCGATTGTCATGTATAATGTCCCTGCCCGTACCGGCAGCAATATGCTGCCGGGTACCGTGTCCGGGCTGGCGCAGGATTGCGAGGGGATTGTTGGGATCAAGGAAGCTTGCGGGGATATCGACCAGATCCGCGAACTGATTGATGGGGTACCCCAGGAATTCCTGGTGATCTCCGGCGATGACCTGACGGCTGTCCCGACTGTGCTTGCAGGGGGCGCCGGGGTGATATCCGTACTGGGACAGGCGTTGCCCGCGGAGTTTTCCAGTATGATCCGCCAGGGTCTTGCCGGCGAATCCGGCCCGGCCACCGACCTTTCGGAAACGCTGCGTCCGCTGATTGGGTTGATTTTCCGGGAAGGCAACCCGGCAGGGGTCAAAATGCTCCTGAGCCAGCTCGGCATCTGCAGGCCGGAGGTACGTCTGCCTTTGGTGGCGGCCAGCGCGGAACTGACCCGCGACCTCGATACGTTTATGACCGCATTCCAGCGCGAAAAGGTGTGAAGCGTTAAAGTTTTGTTTAATTCCGTCAGGCCCAGCCTCCCCGGGGCAATTAATACCGTATTTTTCGGTTTTCTATGTCGTTGGAAATCGCTAATTTTGCCAAATGTTTTTGAAAACCAGACGTTACGGTTGCCTGCTGCTGGCAAGCCTTGTGCTGGCCTCGTGCAGCGAGTACCAGAAGGTGCTGAAGGATCCGGATATCAACCGCAAATACGAAATGGCCGAGCGGCTTTACCAGGAAGGCTCCTATAAAAAGGCGAACCGCATGTTGGAACAGATCGCCCCGCAGTTTGTCGGGAAACCCCAGGGCGAACGGGTGATGTTCTTCCTGGCGGATAGTTATTTCCAGAAGGGCGACTACAATTTTGCGGGCTACCAGTTCGAGAGGTTCCTCAAGTCCTATCCCAAGAGCGACAAAGCTCCGGAAGCTGCATTCCTGGGCGCCAAGAGCTACTACATGCTCTCGCCCAAGTATTCGCTGGACCAAACCGATACAGATAAGGCCCTGAACAAGCTTCAGGTTTTTATCAACGCCTACCCGGATTCCGAGTACATGGAAGAGGCGAATGCCATGGCCCAGGAACTCACCCGGAAAAAACAGAAAAAGGCCTTTGAGATTGCCCGACAATTTGTGAAACTGGGTAAGTATTATACCCTGGACTACAACATCTCGGCTATTGCCGCCCTGGACAATTTTATCTCGGACCACCCAGGGTCTGTATACAGGGAAGAAGCCTATTTCCTGAAACTTCGGGCAGCGTCTACCCTGGCGGAAAACAGTACGCCTTCCAAGAAAAAGGAGCGTCTCGACAATGCGGTTGCGGCGTACAATGCATTTATGAGGTACTACGCGGAAAGCGAGTTTGCCGAGGATGCGCGCAAGCTCTACGCGGACTTACAGGAAGAAATTACAGAATTTGAAGCGATACAAACTTTATCCAAATGAATATGAACGACCTTAAAAACTCCCAGGCACCGGTAACCACCATTACCATCAACCGGAACGAGTTTGACGAAAAAACCGACAATATCTACGAGGCCATTTCCATCGTAGCCAAGCGGGCGGTACAGATTAATTCGGAGATCAAGAAGGAACTCCTCGAAAAACTGGAGGAATTCGCCACCTATAGCGACAGCCTGGAAGAGGTTTTTGAAAACAAGGAACAGATCGAGGTCTCCAAGTTTTACGAAAAATTGCCCAAGCCCCATGCCCTGGCCATCGAAGAGTGGCTTCAGGACAAGATATACTACCGGAACACGGCTAAGGACGAAGAATAAGATGCTGGCATCCAAGCGTATCCTTTTGGGCATTACCGGGGGTATTGCTGCGTATAAGACCACATTCCTGACCCGTTTACTGATAAAAGCCGGCGCTGAGGTCCGTATTGTTATGACCGAAAGCGCCGGCCATTTTGTTTCCCCCCTTACATTGGCAACCCTTTCCCGCCATGAAGTGCTTACGGATTTTGTCCGGGAGGAGGAAGGCGCCATCGACTGGAACAACCACGTGGAATTCGCCCTGTGGGCCGACCTGATGCTCATTGCCCCTGCCACCGCTAATACCCTGTCCAAAATGGCATCCGGCACCTGCGACAACCTACTGATGGCGTGCTACCTGTCTGCTAAATGCCCGGTCTTTTTTGCCCCGGCCATGGACCTGGACATGTACAAACATCCCACCACCCGGGCATCCCTTGAAAAACTGCAGTCTTTCGGCAATACGATAATCCCGGCGACCAGCGGGGAACTGGCAAGCGGCCTGGAGGGGGAGGGGCGCATGGCCGAGCCCGAGGAGATTGTCCGCCACCTGGAAGAAAGCCTGCTGGCGCGTTTGCCGTGGCGGGGCAAGCACGTGCTGATAACCGCGGGTCCTACCTTTGAGCCCATCGACCCTGTTCGCTTTATCGGGAACCATTCCAGCGGTAAAATGGGGTTTGAGCTGGCGCGTGCCGCGGCGGATTGGGGCGCACGGGTAACCCTGGTGTCGGGGCCCAGCCCTGAGCAGGCCGACCACCCGCTGATCACCTGCGTGCGCGTGCAGACTGCTGAGGACATGCTGGAAGCGGCCCAGGCGCATTTTTCGGATGCCAACGTGGTGATCGGCGCTGCGGCTGTCTCGGATTACCGCCCGGCCGAAACCCAGGGCCAGAAAATCAAGAAAACAGCTGAGACCCTCCGCCTCGACCTGGTGAAAAACCCGGATATCATCCAGACCCTTGCCTCGGGCAAAAAGGGGCAGTATGTGGTGGGTTTTGCCCTTGAGACGGAAAACGAAGAGGCAAACGCCCGGGAAAAGCTGCGGAAGAAGCAACTCGACGCCATCGTATTAAATTCCCTGAGGGACCCCGGAGCGGGTTTCGGGGGGGATCCGAACAAAGTCAGCTTTATAGACAAGAATTCCGGGATAAAATCGTTTGAACTAAAAAGCAAAGCCGATGTGGCAAGGGACATACTCCGGGAGATCGATGCGCGCATTCCGAAATAGCCTGATCGCAGGCCTGCTCCTGTTGGCGGC
>CAXQQM010000167.1:0-9427 GCA_964226055.1 Robiginitalea sp.
ATCGGCTGTTGTGACTGGAGTTCAGACGTGTGCTCTTCCGATCTAAGGAAAGTTCCCGGAAATCTTCCGGTTGGGAGTCCGGAACTTCAGACGGGTCAAAATCAAAGGGGTTGACGGGCTCCTTGACCACTTCGAATTCGGCGCTGAAGGATATATCAGTCAGCTCGTGCCGGTTGCGTACCCGGATGGTGGTAAACCCAAACCCGTTTTGTGAGAATTCCCAGTTAGCCTCCCGGCTGTTGGAAAATAGGACGCGGCCCAGGCTTTGGGAAGCACCCTCCAGGGGAACAATCAGGAACTGCCAGCTGGCTTCGACCACCGGGTGTTCGTATCGGTTTTCGGCCGTATACCGTATCGTGTATCTCTCAGCCATTTGTTCAGATAAGGGCGTGAAGGTATTTTAAAATTCGGAATCTCAGTAGTGGAAAAACTCTTTCTCCATCCGGGCGCCAATGGTGTATAACTCGCTTAGGATGTCTTCGATAAATTGCTGGATATTGCCTTCGATGTCTTCAACCTGTTTGAACTTGTACTCGGCCCGGACCTTGCCCACCAAAAATGCGGTGGAGTCCTTGTCGTTGGCCTTCATCGGATCCAGGGTGCAGACGTGGCGATATACCTGGTTCAGGCTGTTCATGACGGACCTCGGACACTTGGAATTCAGAATCAGGAATTCGAGCGTGCAAAGACTGTTGGGGGTTTTTTTATAAAAGCGGCGCATCATATCGTAGGATTCGGCGCATTTGAGCAACGTGGTCCATTCGTAACTGTTGCGGAACCCGTCGCCATAGCTTCCCGGGGACAACTTGGCATCGTTGTATTTGGCGTTGATGATCCGGGTAATTTGCAGGGCTCGTTCCAGATTGACCCCCATCATGATGATCGCGTAGATGCTGTCGTGCAGGAGGGTGCCCCGGATCTTGCCCCGGAGTACGGCAGTCATTTCCGTCACCTGGGAAGTAAACTCGTACAATCCTGTTTTCACAAACTTTTTGACCGGGTAATTTTCGGCAAAATGATAGAATTTGTTGATGGATTCATAGAGTTCCGTAGAGATCAGGTCCCGGGCCGAGTGTGCGTTTTCCCGGGCGTAGCAAATGGAGTTAATGACCGAGGGGCCAAATTCCCGGTCCATGCCAATACGGGACAGCACGCGATCCTCGTCGATTTTTTCATCCTCTGGGGCAGGTTCGCCCACCATATACAACATGGAACGCATCACAAATTCACGCGATTGGGACGTACTGTTAGGGGCGTCCAGGGATGAGAAGTAATTCACATTCAGGAACCGCGCCGTATGTTCGGCCCGTTCGATATACCGACCCATCCAGAATAAGTTGTCCGCAACTCTTGCCAGCATACGATCAGTTTTTAAGTACCCAGGTGTCCTTGGACCCGCCACCCTGGGATGAATTAACAATCAGATTTCCTTTTTTAAGCGCCACGCGTGTGAGCCCCCCCTTGAGTACGAAACTTCGTTCCGGCCCCATGACCGTAAATGTCCTCAGGTCGATATGCCGTTGTTCAAACGACTGGGATTCCTCGATGTAGGTAGGGTGCACCGACAGGGACAGGATCGGTTGCGCCACGTATTTCCGGGGAGTTGCCTTCACTTCCCGCCGCACTTCTTCAACCTGCTCATCCGTCAGGGTGTTCCCGATAGAGATCCCGTACCCGCCCGCTTCATCCACGGGTTTGATAACCAGTTCCCGGATGTTTTCCAGGACGTATTCCAATTCGTCCTTTCGGCTGCAATGGTACGTCTTAACGTTGTTCAGGATCGGGTCTTCCCCCAGGTAATAACGGATAATATCCGGCATGTAGGTGTAGACTGCCTTGTCGTCGGCTACTCCGGTACCCGGGGCGTTCGCAATGGTTACGTTGCCCTTTTTGTAAGCGGCAAACAGGCCTGGCACACCCAGGGAGGAGTCCTTGCGGAACTCCAGGGGGTCCAGGAAGGCGTCGTCGATACGCCTGTAGATGACATCGACCTTCTCCGGGCCGGCAATGGTCTTCATATAGACAAAATCATTTTCGACAAACAGGTCGCGGCCCTCCACGAGTTCCACCCCCATCGTTTTGGCCAGGTAGCTGTGCTCGTAGAAGGCCGAATTAAACATGCCCGGGGTGAGCACCACCGTGTTGGGGATATCCACTCCGACGGGTTTGACCGTTTCCAGCAGTTCCAGCAGGTTTTCCGCGTAATTGGTTACCGTATGGGCATCGTAGTGGTTGAATACCCCGAAAAGGGCCCTTTTCAGAGCGGTCCGGTTGCTCAGTACGTAACTTACCCCGGACGGGCAGCGGATATTGTCCTCCAGCACGTAGAACTTACCGTCGTTGTGCCGGATGATATCCGTGCCGGAAATATGGGTATATATCCCCCCGGGCGGGTCCACGCCGATCATCTGGTCCAGGAAGTTCTCCGAGGTGGTCACCAGGTCCAGGGGAACCACGCCGTCCTTGAGAATCTGCTGGTCGTGGTAGAGGTCCCAGAGAAATTTGTTCAGGGCCAGGCAGCGTTGTTTGGCGCCCCGTTCTATATGGTTCCATTCCGCTGCACCGATGATCCTTGGGAACAGGTCAAATGGAAAGATCTTCTCATTCGTTTTGTCCTCGCTGTATACGCGGAATGTGATCCCCTGGTTAAAAAAGGAGGCCTTGGCCTTTTTGTTGAGTTCAAAATAATCCGCGATGGAATGCTTCCCGTAGAGCTTGAACAATTTCTTGTAAACGGCGGTCACATTCCCTTCCCGGTCGTACAATTCGTCGAAGAGTGCGGGATCCCGGTGATACGCGGTAAAGATGTTTTTGCCGTCGCCTGCCATATATTGGAAGATTTTCTTTTAATATACCCCCTTTTTACCGGGGAAAGGCAAGGAGAAGGGAATTTTTGCAGCCTGTCCCAATTCGCGCCGATCCCAGAACGAAATCCATGTATTTCCGGCGGTATTTTTGCAACATCCGTATTTCGATTCCCTACAATTTTGGCTACATTGTGGCACAAATAACACGTGATGAAAAACCAAATCTTCCTGGCCGTGCTCATGCTGAGCCCGCTGATTGTACCCGGCCAGTTTCAGGAAAAAAGTGCAGATTACCAGAAATTCGAAGGATTTTTCGATTTCTATTACGACGACTCCGAAGGCAAGGTATACCTGGACGTCGACAAACTGGAAACGGAATTCCTCTATGTCTACTCCCTGAGCAGCGGTATCGGCAGTAACGATATCGGCCTGGACCGCGGGCAGCTGGGGAACGAGCAGGTGGTTTTCTTCCGGAAGGCGGGAAACAAGCTGTTACTTATCCAGCCGAACCTGGAATACCGGGCCATCACAGACAATGAACTCGAACGCAAATCCGTGGAACAGGCCTTTGCCCGCTCCGTACTCTTTGGCTTCCCGATAGTGGAGACGATCGGGGATCGGCATATCGTGGAATTGACCCCTTTTCTGATGCAGGATATGCACGGGGTTTCCGACCGCCTCAAACAGACCAACCAGGGCAGCTACAGCCTGGATACCAGTAAAAGCGCGGTAAGCCTGGAGCGCACCCGGGCCTTTCCGCAAAACATTGAGCTCGACGTGCTGCTCACCTTCAAAGGGGATCCCAAAGGCGGCTATATCCGTTCGGTAGCCCCCAACCCGAAACTGGTCACTGTGGCCCAGCACCATTCCCTGATCAAGTTGCCGGAACCCGGCTTTGAGAAGCGGGCCTTCGATCCGCGGAGCGGGGTGTATCCCTTTAGCTATTACGACTACGCCACCCCGGTGGAACAGCCGATTGTGAAGCGGTATATCCCCAGGCACCGGCTGGAGAAAAAAGACCCCTCCGCCGAGCGCAGCGAGGCCGTTGAGCCGATTGTGTACTACCTGGATAACGGAACTCCGGAACCGGTCCGGTCTGCTCTTTTGGAAGGTGGCCGTTGGTGGAACCAGGCCTTTGAGGCCATCGGGTATACCAATGCCTTTCAGGTTAAAATGCTGCCGGACGACGCCGACCCCCTGGACGTGCGTTACAACGTCATCCAATGGGTCCATCGTTCTACCAGGGGATGGAGTTACGGGAGCAGCGTTGCCGACCCGAGGACCGGGGAAATCATCAAGGGGCATGTCAGCCTGGGCAGCCTGCGTATCCGCCAGGATTTTATGATCGCCCAGGCGCTGACCGACGGCCCGTTTGCCACTTCGGATGACAACACATCGCCCATGCTGGACCTGGCCCTTGCCCGGATCCGGCAATTATCCGCCCACGAAATCGGCCATACCCTGGGCTTTGCCCATAATTTTGCCGCAAGCACCAACAACCGGGCGTCGGTCATGGATTACCCGCATCCCTATGTGCGGCTTGAGGATGGGCAAATCGACTTTTCGCAAGCCTACGACACGGGAATCGGGGAGTGGGACAAGGTAACCGTGGCGTATGCCTACTCGGATTTCCCGGAAGGCACCGATGAGGAACAGGCCCTGTCGGAACTGCTCAGGGAGGCTGAAGCCAACGGCCTGCGGTATATATCGGACCAGGACGCCCGCCCTGCCGGTGGTGCCCATGCCTACGCGCACCTCTGGGATAACGGGGCGAGTGCCGCCGAAGAACTCGAACGCGTACTCCGGGTTCGGCGCAAGGCGATGGAGCAGTTCTCCCCGGCGAATATCCGCACGGGGGAACCCCTGAGCGTCCTGGAAGACGTGTTTGTACCCCTTTATTTTTTCCATCGGTATCAGACGGAGGCTGTGAGCAAACTGATCGGGGGCCTCGACTACAACTACGCTGTCCGCGGTCAGGAATCCGCCGCCTGGTCCCCGGTGGACGCCAGGCAGCAGGAGGCGGCCCTGGGGAGCCTGCTCAAGACCCTGGAACCCGAAGAGCTGGCAATCCCGCAAAACATCCTCCAGTGGTTCCCGCCCCGGGCGATGGGGTACCGGGCCGGCAGGGAGTCCTTTAAAGGGCGGACCGGGCCTTCATTCGACGCCCTGGGCGCAGCGGAAACCTCGGCAGATATGACCCTCGGGTTCTTATTGCATCCCCAACGGGCCTCCCGCCTGGTACACCAGCATGCGCTGGATAAATCCCTGCCCGGCCTGGAAGCGGTCCTGGAGCCCCTGTTGGAAAAAGCCTTCGAATCCCGGACCTCCGGGGATTATCAGGCGTCTATCCGGGAAGTGGTTGGTTTCCGGACCCTGGAACACCTCATGGCACTTGCTAAGAATACCGGCGTACACCCACAGGTCAACGGAATTGCCCAGGGGGCCCTGGATGCCATCCGCGGACAGATGTTGCGGACCGGGGAATCGGACGTGGCCCGGGAAATTGTACGGCGCATCGATCGTTTCCGGGAACACCCGGAACTTTTCAAAGTCCCGGATGCGCCCAAAATCCCCGACGGCTCGCCCATTGGTTCCGGATGTGTGGACGAAATACCTGCCTCTTGGAAATAAACCTGATCAGCGATACGGTGACGCGGCCCACACCGGGTATGCTGCAGGCAATGTTGCAGGCCGAGGTGGGGGACGACGTATTCAAGGAAGATCCGACGGTAACCGCCCTGGAGGAAAAGGTAGCCGCCTATTTTGGCATGGAGGCCGCCTTGTTTTTCCCCAGCGGCACCATGGCCAACCAAACAGCCATCAAGCTGCATACGCAGCCCGGGGACCAGCTTATCTGCGACAAATTCGCCCACGTGTACAACTACGAAGGAGGGGGCGTGAGTTTTAACAGCGGCGTGTCCTGCAAACTCGTGGACGGTGAGCGGGGGATGATGCGGGCCGACCAGGTGGAAGCTGCCATCAACCCGCCGGATTTCTACCACAGCCCGAGGACCCGGCTGGTGTGCCTGGAAAACACGACCAATAAAGGGGGAGGGGCATGCTGGGACACAGGGGAAATCGATAAGATCCGCGGGGTATGCGATCGCCACCATCTGGCCCTGCACCTGGATGGGGCCCGGCTTTGGAATGCGCTGGCCAACGGGGCCGGGGATGCAGCCTTTTACGGCAAAACATTCGATACGATCAGCGTTTGCATGAGCAAGGGCCTGGGATGCCCTGTGGGCTCCCTGCTCGTAGGGACCGGGGAAGCGATGCAGCAGGCCCTGCGGATCCGAAAAGTGCTCGGCGGGGGCATGCGGCAGGCCGGTTACCTGGCGGCCGCTGCCATTTACGCCATGGACCACCATATCGACCGGCTCAGGGAAGACCACCAAAAGGCCAGGGCAATCGGGGAGGTGTTGTCATCCCGGCCATTTGTCCGGTACGTGGCCCCCGTGGAAACGAATATCGTCATCTTTGAACTCGATACGCCCCGGGTATCCGAAGCGGCATTTACAGGGCTCCTGGAGGAATCCGGGATCCGCCTGATCGGTATGGGGCAGGGGAAGCTCCGGATGGTCACCCACCTGGATTACACGGATGCGATGCATGATCGCGTACTGGAAGTTCTTTCCGGGATTCAATTTTAACCGGGAATTCACGAGGTGCCCCGCCGACGAGGCAGTATCGGGGCCCCGCCGATAGAGCAGTAAGGGCGGTAATTTCTCACGCCCTGTCAGGGTTCCAGCGAGCTGAGCTGGTTGCGGATATTGGTAATCCCATTCTCCATCCCCGCTTCTGACCGGTAGAACTGACTGTGCCCGAGGACATGCCCGCCGGGGGAGCGCAGGGTGAATTGAAACCGGCCCCGGTGATCCGTCCGCCGCTCAAAAATGGCCGGGTCGCGCAGCGTTGGCTGGAGGCGGCGTACCTGTTCCCGTGCATCCTCCCGGCTCCGGAAGGATACGCTTTCCAAAAGCGGGTGGCCCTGGGCGCTTTTCACCACAAACCGGCAACCGCTTTCCCCTTCATTCAGATATTCGAGCATCACTGGGTGTTTGTTATTTTCAAGATACGGAATTTCACGTACTACCTATTTCAGGAAATTGTCCAGCCCCGGGATGTCCGGCATCCCTTCTTTGGCGGCAGCCGACAATTCGGCATCGTGGATTTCCCCTGCTTTTTTCATCGCGCGGTTTACAACAGTTACCAGGTAGTCGGTCAATTGCTCCCGGTCATCCAGCAGTTCCCCGGATATCTGAATATCCCTGATCTCCCGGGATGCCGATACGGTTACCTCGAGCAGCCCATCCGGGCTGGATTCCCGGAGGGTGACCGTTTTGAGTCGTTCCCGGGTGGCTTTTACTTTTTCCTGGGATTCTTTGAGTTTCCCCATCATCCCCATCAGGTCTCCAAACATAGCGTCGTTTTTTTATGGTTTCTCTCAAGCGAAAATACGTCTTTTTCACGGCCCGGCCCGAAGGGAAATCCGCCTTGGGGAGTTCAGGGCATAAATGCTATTTTTGCCCCATGGTATCTTTAAGGAACCCCGAAAATGCCCCATCACATGCCACCTATTGCCAGTAAAGTCCCCCACATTCTCGAAATCCACGGTAAAAAACGGGTGGATGAGTACTACTGGCTCCGTGATCGGGAGAGCCCTGAGGTCCTTGAATACCTGCAGGCTGAAAATGACTATTTCCGGCAGATGACTGCCCATACTGAAAATTTCCGGGAAGAATTGTTCCGGGAGATGAAAGCCCGGATCCGTGAAGACGATACCTCGGTACCCTATAAATTGAACGGCTATTGGTCTATCACCCGGTTTGAAACCGGGAAGGAATATCCGGTGTATACGCGAAAAAAAGATACCCTGGAGTCCGAAGAGGAAATCCTCTTCGACGCCAATTTTCTGGCAGCCGGCCATGACTATTTCGACCTTCGAGGAATTTCCGTCAGCCCGGACAACAAGCTGGCGGCATTTGGCACGGATACCGTTTCCCGCCGGTTGTACGACATCCGGGTCAGAAACCTGGAAACCGGGGAAGATATGGGGGATATCCTGCCTCATACCACCGGGGGGAGCGTCTGGGCCACGGACAACCGGACGTTTTTCTACACCCGGAAGGACCCGGAAACGCTCCGGGCGGATGCCATCTTCAAACACCGCCTGGGCACTCCCGCTTCGGAGGACGAACTCGTCTACCTGGAGGAAGATGAAACATTCAATACGTACGTATACAAATCCAAGTCCAGGAAATACATCATTATCGGATCCTTCAGCACGCTGACTTCGGAGTACCGGATCCTTCCAGCGGACCAGCCGGACGGGGAATTCCGGATTTTCACCCCGCGCCGTCGGGGGGTGGAGTATTCCATCTACCATTATTCGGACCGGTTTTTTATCCTGACCAACCGGGACGGGGCAACGAATTTCAAGGTGATGCAGACCGCCGAGGATCAAACCGGGAGCGAACACTGGAAACCGTTTATCCCACATCGGGAATCCGTGTTGGTGGAAGACCTGGATATTTTCAGGGAGTATTATGTGGTGACCGAGCGGGACAACGGCCTGAGCAAAATGCGGATTGCCAGATGGGACGGAGGGGAGGACTATTACCTGCCCTTCGACAATGAGACCTATGTGGCCTATCCGTATGTCAACCTGGACTACGATACGGAAAACCTGCGTTACGTCTACAATGCGATGACCTCACCCTACAGCATCGTGGAATTCAATATGGCCACCCGCCAAAAGACAATCCTGAAGCAACAAGAGGTGCTCGGGGGCAAATTCCGGAAGGAAAATTACGAATCCCGGCGGGTCTGGGCCACGGCCCGGGATGGGGTAAAAGTGCCGGTGTCCCTGGTGTACCACCGGGATACCCCTCTTGACGGCAGCAGCCCGTTATTGCTTTATGGATACGGTTCCTACGGGAGCACCACAGATCCCTATTTCTCTACCGTGCGCCTGAGCCTCCTGGACCGGGGGTTTATCTATGCCATCGCCCATATCCGGGGGGGCGAATACCTGGGCAGGCCCTGGTACGAGGAAGGGAAGCTGTTGAAGAAAATGAATACGTTTACGGATTTTGAGGATTGCGCGCGCTACCTGATCGATGAAAAGTACACGACGCCCCGGCACATCTATGCCTATGGCGGCTCGGCCGGCGGCCTCCTTATCGGGGCAGTCATCAATGCGGCACCGGACCTTTTTAACGGGGTCATCGCCGCCGTACCGTTTGTGGACGTGGTGACGACCATGCTGGACGATAGTATCCCGCTGACCACCGGGGAATACGACGAATGGGGTAACCCGGCCGACCCGCAGTATTACGATTATATGGTGAGTTATTCCCCATATGACAACGTCCGGGTACAGGAATACCCGCATATGCTGGTAACTACGGGCCTGCACGATTCCCAGGTGCAGTATTGGGAACCCGCCAAGTGGGTCGCGCGCCTGAGGAGCATGAAACAGGGCGACCGCCAACTGTATCTATACACGAATATGGACGCCGGGCACGGCGGGGCTTCCGGCAGATTTGAGGCCCTTCGGGAGACCGCCATGGAATACGCCTTCCTGCTCGATCTGGAGGGGAAAGTGCCATAATCCAAAA